>CABWYP010000001.1 GCA_902509695.1 uncultured Alphaproteobacteria bacterium
AAAAATAATCTTGTTGAAATAGAGTCAAAGAGTTATTTTAGTGAAAAACAAATTCAATTTTTATTAAATTTTTTCTAGTGCAAACATTTCTCGATCTTATTTCAACAGATGAAGACATTTTGATATCTAATGAGAATATCGAATCTTTCAAATTACTTAAAAATAAAAAAAAATATTCAATAATTGTTGGGCCTGAGAAGTCAGGAAAATCTAAATTAGCAAAAAAATTTGCAAATCTTCATAATATAGAATTGATTAATGATATTCCTCATAATTTAAAATTTAAAAATGATACTTACTTAGATTTAAATAAGTTACCTACAAATGAGGAGTCTTTTTTTCATTTTCTTCAATATTTTATAGCTAATGATATCAGTTTGACGATTTTTACATCATCGAGTCCATTTAGCTCAGATATCCGCTCTAAAGCTGTTCCTGATACTTTATCTCGTTTAAAATCTTTTAATATTTCTAATATAGAACAACCTCAAGATGACCTATTATTCAAACTAATTCAAAAATTTTTAAAATTTAAATCAATTGCAGTATCTGACAATATTATTGAATGCACTATGAATTATATAAATAGAACCTACGTTGATGCATTAAATGCATCAGAAACTATTAATAATTTGCTTTATCAGAATAACCATAATATTAATTTGTCTCTAATTAAGCAATATTATGAATAATTATAGAGATCATTACTTAAAAGACATTAACCGATCTTTGATTGGTCAAAAACTTACAGTCTCTGGTTGGATTAATAGATCTCGAGATCATGGCAACTTATTATTTCTAGATTTGAGAGACTCAACATCACTATTACAATGTGTTGTAGACAATACATCAAAAATATTTTCAGATTTGTCAAAAATAAAAAATGAAGATGTTTTAAAAATTTCTGGGCTAATTACTGAGCGAAGCAAAGAGACTATAAACTCTAATCTAGAAACAGGTGAAGTGGAATTACAAATAGAGTCTTTTTCTGTTTTAAGTCCTTGTTCACGAAGTTTACCACTTGAAGTTAATTCAGATAATGATTATGGGGAAGAGGTTCGATTAAAGTATAGATATTTAGACTTAAGAAGAGATAAAATGCAAAAAAATTTAAAATTACGTCATGATGTGATTAGTCATGTAAGAAATTTTATGAACAAAGAGGGTTTTATGGAATTAGCAACCCCAATCCTTACCGCTCCCTCTCCTGAAGGGGCGAGAGATTATTTAGTCCCATCAAGGATTCACAAAGGCTCTTTTTATGCTCTTCCACAAGCACCACAACAATTTAAACAATTATATATTGCCTCTGGTATAGATAAATATTTCCAAATAGCACCTTGTTTCAGAGACGAGGATAGCCGAGCAGATAGATCACCCGGTGAATTTTATCAAATTGATATGGAAATGAGTTTTGCTACTCAAGAAGATGTACTAGATATAATTAGTAGATTATTGTTTAATATATTTAATAAATTTAAAAGTGAAGGAAAAACTGTAAATAATCTTCCATTTCCAACTTTATCTTATAAACAAAGTTTAGAACAGTTTGGATGTGACAAACCTGATTTAAGAAATCCTTTAAGATTAATTGATGTTACAAAATATTTTAATGGATCTGGTCTTAAAATTTTTGAGTCATTAATTCAAAAAGGGGCAATAGTAAATTGTATTCAAGCTATTGGGTCTGAGGGCAGACCAAGAAGCTTCTATGATAATTTAAATAAATGGGCTATTGAAGATCAGGGAAAAAAGGGCCTAGGATATATTAACTTTGAAAACATGGAGGCGAGGGGACCGTTAGCTAAAAATTTTAATGCTGAAAAATTAAATTCTATGATCAATGAAAATAAATTTAATCAGAAAGATGGGCTTCTATTTGTTTGTGATATACCACAAGACTCTTACGATTTTGGATCCAAAGTAATAGCAAAGACAGGCCAAGAATTAGATTTAATTGATAAAAACAAGTATGAGTTTTGTTGGATAGTAGATTACCCAATGTATGAAAGAGATTTAACTACAGGAAAAATTGATTTTAGTCATAATCCTTTTTCAATGCCTCAAGGGGGCATGGATTCTCTTATTGGCGATGATCCACTTAATGTCTTAGCTTACCAATATGATATTGTTTGTAACGGTATAGAACTATCCTCAGGGGCTATTAGAAATCATAGACCTGATATAATGAAAAAAGCATTTGAAATAGCTGGCTATGATGAGGAAACTATTAAATCAAAGTTTAGTGCTTTATATGAGGCTTTTCATTATGGCGTCCCCCCACACGGAGGATGTGCACCTGGGTTAGATAGAATAATTATGCTTTTGAGTGATAATGAAAATATACGAGAAGTAATAGCCTTTCCTTTTAATCAAAAAGCACAAGATTTAATGATGAATGCACCAGTTGATATTAACGATAGGCAATTAAAAGAATTAAATATTAAAAAAGTTTAACGTATAGATTTAATAATTTTTTCAACATCTTCGATAGTAAGATTTTCTCCGTCATACTCAGGTGGTATTTTGTAATTCATAATACCAATCTTAAAATAATACTTTCCAGATTTTCCTTTATACAAATTAGCCTTTTGCCTTCTTCGTTTTAATGTTCCAATTTCTCTTACTTTATTAGTAGGTTTATTTTTTTTTATATCAATAAGTTCAATAGCTTGTTCTAAAGTGATATCTAAAACATCAAATCTTTTTCCAAGAGAGGCAAAAATATCCTGAGCTATCTCTTTATCATTATCTATTTTTTTTTCAGTGTATTTAACATAAGGACCATAAGCTCCAATATTTGCAATAACTGGTTCTTCAGTATTTGTATAAACTCCAAGAGTGATAGGCAATTTTATTAACTGACTTGCTATATTCATTCCGATTGTATTTTGATCATAACTTTTTGGGAGAGTAACTCTCTTAGGCTTTTCCTCATCGGTATCCTTTCCTAATTGTAAGTAATAACCATAGGGGCCTAAATGCACTGCTATTTCTCTTTTTGAGTCTGCATCTACACCTAAAGTCCTTGGAAAAGTGATAATTTCATCACCTTCTCGATTTTTTGGGTTTACTTCTTTTACGAAAGCACCAATTGAAATTGTAAACTTACAATCAGGGTAATTTGAGCAACCTATAAAACCACCCATTTTTCCAACCTTAACCCCTAAGTTGCCATCACAATTTTCTGTGAGATTTGCCCATGAAGAACATTTAATATCAACATCTCCACCAATTTTTTTAAAAATCACGGGTGAAAGTTCATCATTGATAACATCAATAACTTCTCTGTTAGGTTTACCCATAACCTCATTTATGAAAAATTCAAAGTCTTTCCAAAAATTTAAAACAATACTTTTCCATTCTGCCTTATCAGCTGCCACATCATCAAGCTGATTTTCTAAATCAGCAGTAAATTTATATTCAAGAAATTTCTTAAAGTAATTGCACAAAAAAACATTAACTACCCGACCTCTATCATTAAGGATAAATGATTTACCACTTTTTAATACGTAACCTCTATTTACTATAGTTTGAATTATTGAAGCATAAGTCGAAGGTCTCCCAATTTCTAATTCTTCTAATTTTTTTACTAAACTTGCATCTGTATATCTTGATGGTGGAGAAGTAAATGATTCCAATATTTCAACATCTTGAACTTTATATTTATCACCCTCTTTAAGGTTATCTAAGAGTGATATAATTTGTTCCTCATCTTCTTCTTGTAAATTATATACTTTTTTATAGCCATCAAAAATTAGCTTACCCAAGGTTGCTTTTAAGGTAACATTTTGCTCATCGCATTCAATTTTAAGAGTATTTTGATTAGTCTCAGCGCTAGTCATTTGAGAAGCAATAGTTCTTTTCCAAATTAAATCATAGAGTTTATATTGATCATCGTTTAAAAAATCTTTGATTTCATCTGGTTTGATCGAAATATCAGTTGGTCTTATCGCTTCGTGAGCTTCCTGAGCATTTTTTTTTCTAGACTTATATTCAATTGGTTTTTCAGGAATATATTTATCACCATAATTTTGAGAAATATTTTGCCTAATAATATCTATTGAGTCTTTGGACAAGGTAATACTATCCGTTCTCATATAAGTGATTAAAGCTATAGTTTCCTTATTTATATCAACACCCATATATAACCCTTGAGCTATTGTCATAGTTTGACTGGCGCTAAAATTCAATTGACTGTTAGCTGTTTGTTGAAGTGTTGAGGTATTAAAAGGTGCTTTTGGTTTTCGAGAAATAGTCTTTTCATCAATTTTTTTAATAAAAAAATTATTAGAATTTAAATAACTTTTGGCTTTATTCGCTAAATTTTCATCTTTAAAGAAAAGCTTATCAACTTTTTGACCATCAATTGTAGTAATAGAAGTTTCAAGTTTTGCACCATTTATCTCACCTTGAATATTTAGTTTATAAAATTTTTCAGGTTCAAACTGTTCAATCTCTATTTCTTTTTCGTAAATTAATCTCACAGCAACTGATTGAACTCTTCCTGCTGATCTACTACCTGGCATTTTTCTCCAAAGTACAGGAGACAAACTATATCCTGCTAAGTAATCTAAACTTCTTCGTGCCAAGTAGGCCGAAACTAAATTATCATCAACTTTTCTTGCTTCATCGAAGCTCTTTATTACTGCATTTTTTGTTATTTCATTAAAGGTTATTCTTTCAAATTTACTCTTGTCTATTTTTTTTTCTAAAGATTTAACTAGATGCCAAGTAATCGCCTCTCCTTCTCTATCAGGATCAGTAGCTAAATAGATTTTTTCATAACCGTCTGACTTTTTTTCAATATTTTCTAACATCTGAAGACCAGCAGCTGTTGTCTCCCAATGCAATTCAACATCGCTATAGTCCTCGGAAACTTTGACACCGTCTTTTTTTGCTAAATCTCTAAAATGTCCGACTGTTGCAATAACCTCAAAATCATTGCCAAGATACTTATTTATCGTTTTTGCTTTAGCGGGTGACTCTACTACTAGTAAGTTCATATCTATAAATTTATTTTGTTTTCTTGGCCATTTATTAATCTTCTAATATTTGAACTATGTTTTAAAAATATTAAAAGAAAAATTGCAAATACAATTCCTTTATTTAAGTTGCCATAAATAAAAACTAATTCATAAATTGTCAAAAGAAATATTGATAACAATGCCCCTAAAGATGAGAGTTTGCTAATTTTTACGGTTAAAACCCATATAAACATTGCAAAGATAGTAGGGACAGGAGCAAGGATTAAGCTTCCTCCAAAATAGCATGCCACTCCCTTGCCTCCTTTAAAATTAAGCCAAACTGGAAAGACATGACCAATTATGGATAAGAAAAAAATTAAATATTTAAATTTCTCAAAAAGTACTGAGTCAAAGTATTGAATAATTAATAATGCAATTATTGGTTTAATGGCATCTAATAAAAGAACTAAGATACCTGCTTTTTTTGAAACACTTCTATACACATTAGTTGCCCCTATATTTCCTGAGCCAGTTTTCGTTATATCTTTATTAATAAGTATTTTGGTTACAATTTTACCAAATGGTATCGAGCCTATCAGATAGGCAGTTATTAAAATAATTATCATTATTTCAGGATATATTTTAAACAGGCCATTCTGAGATAGACGCCCATTTCAACCTGTCTCAATATCAATGAATTTGGATAATTATTTAAAACATCATCACTAATTTCTATATTTCTATTAACTGGTCCTGGATGCATTAAATAAGGCTTATTTAAAAGGTGCTTATTTTGTAGACAAAAGTTTTTTTTGAAAGAACTCATCAAATTTTTTGCATTTTTTCTTATTCTTTCTTTTTGCACTCTTAGCATCATAAGAATATCTAGATTTTTCACAGAGTTAAGACTTTTGTGAAAAATAATTTTATTATTTATTTTTTCTATTCCTCCTTTATCCAAAAAATAAGAAGGTGCAATTATGTGAATTTGGTAACCTAATTTTGAGAGAAGCTTTATATTTGAGTGAGCTACTCTGCTGTGTTTTATGTCACCACATATACCAATTTTTATTTTTTTATTTTTAAAAATTTCTTTTATTACACAATAATCGAGAAGAGCTTGTGTGGGATGTTCATTTGTTCCATCTCCAGCATTAATGACAGGAATTTTATTCTTCTTTTCAATTTCCCTTGGTGAGAAGTTATTCTTATCTCTTATAATTAAAGCATCAGGCTTCATACTAATTAAAGTATCCATAGTGTCATTAAAAGATTCACCCTTTGATAAAGAACTTTTTTCAAAATTAATATTTATTGAATTATGTCCAAGCTTTCTGGCTGCTAATTCAAAACTAATAGTGGTTCTTGTTGATGGTTCCAAAAATAAATTAAAGATATTCTTGGATACTTTTCTAGTATAATTTTTTTTAGATTTTTTAAATTTAATAGCCTGTTCAGCAATAGATTGAATATCTTTTGCTGATAGATCGTCTATAGAAGTGATCTTTTTATTTACCACTAGGTGAGTTTTTATACAAAGTTAAAAAATCATCAAGTATTAAACAAGCACTCTTTTCATGAATTCTATCATTTGGCATTTTTTTTCCAGATTTATAGCCCTTACTTGAAAGTCTCTCATCAAGAAATAATATTGGTTCCGATATTACATTTTCTAATTTTTTAGAAAATTTCTCTACATTTTGTACCATTTCTGAGTCTGATCCATCTAAGTGGTAAGGTTTTCCTATTATTATTCCATAAATTTTTTCCTCAATAATAATTTTACTTATATCATTTAAAATCCCTTCTTCTGAGAAAGTTGAATAGGGAATAGAGATAATATTGCTTGGATCGCTTATTGCTACGCCTATGTGCTTTAGACCATAGTCTATTGCAAGAAATTTATTGGCATAATTATTGCTTACAAAAAAATCTGATATAGTATCGACGACCATTATGAGTGATATAGATATTAAAAGAATTTCTTATTTAGCAAAGCTAAAATTACCTGAAGAAAAAGAGGAATTTTATGCAAATTCTCTCAAAGAAATCATTAAATGGGTAGATAATTTAAAAAAAATCGACACAAAAGAAGTCAAACCTCTTCATAATGTAACTGAAAAGACTGAATCGATTAGAAATGATGAGGTTTATAAAAATAATTCAGTTGAAGAGATTCTTGATAATGCCCCTGAAAGAGCACAAAATTTTTTTAAAGTCCCCAAAGTTGTCGAGTAAATGAAGCAATCAATTAGTCAAATCAAAAGCTCTCTTCAAAAAAAAGAAATTAGCGTTGAAGAGCTCCACGATGAATTTTTCAAGATAGCAAAATCAAATATTAATAATAGTTATAATTTGATATTAGATAAAGAACATAACAAATCTTTTATAACTGAGTCTCAGAAACGTTATGATAATTCAAAGCCACTCCCTCTTGATGGTATTCCTCTTGGTATTAAAGACTTATTTTGTACTAAAGGAATAAGAACTACTGCTTCTTCAAAGATACTAAGCAATTTTATTCCTAACTATGAGTCTTTTGTTACACAGCAACTTTTAAAAGATGGATCTATTTTTTTAGGTAAAAACAATTGTGATGAATTTGCAATGGGTTCTTCAAATGAAACAAGTCACTTTGGGCCTGTAGTTAATCCTTGGAAAAATAAAAATGAGCCTGACAATAATCTAGTACCTGGTGGTTCTTCAGGAGGTTCTGCTGCTGCAGTAGCTGAGGGGTCATGCGTAGCCTCTATGGGCACTGATACAGGCGGATCTATAAGACAACCAGCAAGTTTATGTGGTATAGTTGGTTTGAAACCTACATTTGGCTCATGTTCTAGGTGGGGAATAGTTGCTTTCGCCTCTAGTTTAGATCAAGCAGGGCCGTTGACCAATTGTGTTGAGGATGCAGCTCACATTCTTAATTCAATTAGTAAATTTGATTTCAATGACTCTACAAGTTCAAATCATACAAGAGATGACTATGTAAGTGAGCTAAATCAAAAAACTGATCAGAAAATAAAAATTGGAATTCCATCAGATTATCTTCAAGGTGTAAGCAAAGATATTTTAAATCAAATTGAAAATACAAAAAAAGTTTTATCTAAAAATAATATCGAATTTTTAGATGTAAAATTTTCTACAACAGAATATGCACTCTCTACCTATTATATTTTAGCACCTGCTGAGGCTTCCTCTAATTTGGCTAGATATGACGGAATACGTTATGGAGTTAGAGAAAAAGGCGAAAACTTAGATGATATCTACTTAAATTCAAGAACTGAAGGTTTTGGTGATGAAGTTACTAGAAGAATTCTCATTGGCGCATATGTGCTTTCAGCTGGCTATTATGATGCTTACTATCGACAAGCTCAAAAAGTAAGAAGATTAATTAAAAATGATTTTCAAAGAATTTTTGAAGAAGTAGACTTTATTTTAACACCAACTACCCCCAATGAAGCTTTCAAGATTGGAGATAAACTCGATCCTATATCTATGTACAAAAATGATATCTATACTGTCCCTACAAGTTTAGCGGGCCTTCCTGGAATTTCTATTCCATCAGGTTTAAGCTCGAATGGGCTACCTTTAGGTATCCAATTCATAGGAAACTATTTTCAAGAAAAAAAACTTTTACAAATAGCAGCTCTTGCAGAGAAGGAATTAGCATTTAATGAATAATGATAGCTGGGAGATGGTAATTGGGCTGGAGGTCCATGCGCAACTCAAAACCTCATCTAAGCTTTTTTCATCATCGCCTAATCAATTTGGCTCTGACCCTAACGAGAATGTAAATTTCATTGACTCTGGCATGCCCGGAATGCTGCCTGTTTTAAACTTTGGTTGTATTGAAAAAGCTATTAAAACTGGCTTTGCTCTTAATTTTACTATTAACAAGCATTCAGTTTTTGAAAGAAAAAATTATTTTTATCCTGATTTACCTCAAGGCTACCAAATTAGTCAGTTTGAGTTTCCTATCTTGACAGAAGGTTTCATAAATATTGAAAGTGGACAAAACCAAAAAAAAATAAGAATTGAAAGAGCTCATTTAGAGCAAGATGCTGGAAAAAGTATCCACGATATTGACCCTAAATATAGTTTTATAGATTTAAACAGAGTAGGTACACCTCTTTTAGAAATTGTATCTTATCCAGATTTAAAATCTGCGGATGAGGTTGTGAGCTATATGTCATCTCTTAGACAAGTGCTTATGTACATAGATGTTTGCGATGGGAATATGCAAGAAGGATCATTAAGGGCAGATGTAAATTTATCAATTAGAAAACCAGGTGGAGAATTAGGAACCAGGTGTGAGATTAAAAATTTAAATTCATTTAAATTTATCAGACAAGCAATTGAATATGAGTTTCAAAGACAAATTGAGGTTATTGAGAGCGGTGGAGTAATTGAACAAAATACTATGTTGTTTGATACTAGCTCTGGAGAAACAAGAGCTATGAGAAGTAAAGAATTTTCACATGACTATCGATATTTTCCTGATCCAGACTTATTACCCGTAAATATAACCCAAGAACAAATAGATAAAATTCAACATACTGTTGGAGAGTTACCTAGTCAAAAATTAGAGAGATATATTAATGAACTTAAAATAGAAAAAGATATTGCTAAAATAATTATAGCTGAAAAAGAAAATACTGATGTTTTTGAAAAAATACATAATGAAACTGAAGTCCCACCCAAGCTAATTGCAAGTTGGCTTGTTGGAGATATTTTTGCATTTATAAAAGAAAATAATCTTGATGTTTTAAGTCTTTTAAATAAAACGAAAGCTATTGGTGAGCTTCTTAAACTAATACTTGATGATATTATTTCAAATAAGATTGGCAAAGAAATTCTTCCAAGAGTCCTTAATGATCAGGGTAGTCCCTCAGAAATTGTAAAAGAGATGGATTTGGAACAAGTATCAGACTCTGGAGAGCTTGAAAAGATTATTGATGATGCTCTTAAAGGTGAGGAGGATAATATCTCTAAATACCAAGGAGGCTCTGATCGAGTATTGGGTTATTTTGTAGGAAAATGCATAAAAGCAACTAAAGGCAAAGGAAATCCTAAATTAATTAACAAACTACTCCTGAAGAAGTTACAAAAATAAAATTTTTTAAAAGCCAATATTATCATTTTCATATTGATGTGATATTATGCATGACAAATAGATGAATTTGTCTATATTTCGCCTACGTTTAGCTATTAAAACCATTAGGAGAGGTGGGTGAGTGGCTGAAACCAGCGGTTTGCTAAACCGCCGTACGACGCAAGTTGTACCGAGGGTTCGAATCCCTCTCTCTCCGCCAAAAAAAATATATGTATTTAAAAAAAAATAAGTCAGAATACAAAAATGCTTAAAGGATCAATACCTGCCATTATAACACCCTTTGCAAAAGGAGAGGTTGATTATGATTGTTTTGAAAAACTTCTTAAATGGCAAATTAAAGAGGGAATTTCTGGAGTTACGGTATGTGGCACTACAGGTGAGTCCCCAACTCTTTCTCACGATGAACACATGCATTTAGTTGAATTTGCAATTAAAGTTTCTTCCAAAAAAATTCCTGTAATAGCTGGGACTGGATCTAATTCAACTAAAGAAGCAATTGAGTTTACCAAACATGCTTATAAATCTGGAGCTAATTATGGACTTGTTGTTACCCCTTATTACAATAAACCTAATCAACTTGGTTTAGTAAATCATTTTAAAAAAATTGCCATGGTGACACCTTTAAAACAATTAATTTATAATATTCCTGGTAGGTCAATAGTTGATCTTTCTTATGATAGTTTTAAAAAATTAAATAAAGTTTCAAACATCGTAGGAATTAAAGATGCATCTAACGACATGTCTAGACCGTTAGTTATGAGAACATTTATGAAAAAAGATTTTAATTATATATCCGGGGAAGACGGAACAATAGCTGGTTATCTTGCCCAAGGCGGACATGGTTGTATTTCAGTAACTGCTAATGTTGCTCCAAAGTTAACTTCAATGCTTCATAAACACTGGCAAAAAAAGAATTATAAAGAATTTGATAAAGTGAATTTAAAATTAGCACCATTGTCAAAAATATTATTTGCAGAACCTAGTCCTACTCCTGCTAAATATGCTCTTTCATTAATGGGAAGATGCAATGCAGAAGTGAGAGAACCATTATATGATCTTAGCTCTCAAACTAAAAAGCAAATTAAAAAAATCATTAAAGATTTAAAATTTATTTAATTGTCAATTCAAAATCGTAGAGCAAAATTTGATTATGATATTAAAGAAGTTTATATAGCCGGTATTGTTTTAGAGAGCAATGAAGTTAAGCCACTTCGTTATGGAAAGGCATCAATTCAATCCAGTTTTATAAATGAGCAGAAAGGTGAAATTTATATAAATAATTTTGAAATAATATCTATGGATAAAAATTTTGACTCTAAAAAGAAAACAAGAACCATTAAAAAACTTCTTCTAAATAAAAGAGAAATAAAGAAAATATTGGGTTTATTGACAACAAAAGGATTTACTGCAGTCCCAATGGAGATATTCTTTAATGAGAAAGGACTTGCCAAAGTAAGGTTTGGTGTAGGCGTGGGAAAGAAAAAATTTGATAAACGAGAGACCATTAAACAGCGTGAATGGAGTCGAAAAAAGCAAAGAATAATGAATAATTAATTATTGTCTTGAATTTTGAAGAACTTTTTCATATAAACCTCTAATGGCAAGAGTTACAGTAGAAGATTGTATTAAAAACGTAGATAGCTTATTTGATTTAGTTTTATTAGCATCTCACCGAGCTAAAGTCCTAAATGCAGGAAATGAAGCACAAGTTTCTTTAGATAATGACAAAAGCACGGTTATTGCTCTCAGAGAAATAGCTGATGAAAAAATCAGCGTTGATGATGTTAAAGAAGACATTATAAAGAGTTATCAATTAGTCCAAGAAAAAGAAGAAGAAAACGAAGATCATCTTCTTGAAGATTAAAATTATATTTTAGTTTATTATTTTAGCTGATGTTTCTTACCAGCTATTTCAATGATAGTTTTGGCGATTTTAAGTCTGCGCTTGAATCCTATGATAAAAATTTCAATGAAGATCTTTTCATTAAAGCTATTGAAGTAGCAGAAACTTCACATAAAGATCAATTCAGAGCTTCAGGTGATCCTTACATAGTACACCCGTACGAAGTATGCAAGTCTTTGATTGATCTCAAGCTCGATACAGAAACTGTCATTACAGGCTTGCTGCATGATGTAATTGAAGACACTTCTTTTTCTAAAGAACAAATTAATAATATTTTTGGACCATCGATTACAGGCTTAGTTGATGGGTTAACAAAAATAGATTTCTTAGAAGAAAAAAAAATTACAAGATCAGAAAAAGAAGCTGAAAATTTTAGAAAACTTCTTATCTCTACTGCTAAAGATATTAGAGTATTAATTATTAAGCTAGCAGACAGACTTCATAATATTAAAACTATTCACTATTTTAAAGATGTCGAAAAAAGAAAAAGAGTAAGTAATGAAACACTATTGGTTTATGCCCCTCTTGCAGAGAGATTGGGATTTGAAAATTGGAAATCAACTTTAGAAAATATTTCGTTTAAAAATTTATATCCGGATATATTTAATAGAATAAATGACAAAATCGATAATACTTTTAAAAATTTAGAGAGTTCTTTTAAGGAGCTTGAGTCTATAATTCATGAATTCTTAGAAAAAGAAAATATTGATTCAACTATTCATTATCGAAAAAAAAATCCATATTCTATTTGGAAAAAAATTAATAAAAAAAATACTGATTTAAACTCAATTTCTGATATCGCTGCTGTGAGGATTATTACTAAATCAACAAGAGATTGTTATAAAGTGTTAGGAATAATTCATAGAAATTTTTCAGCTAAAGTTGGAAGGACTAAAGATTATATTTCCAATCCTAAGCCTAATGGCTATAGATCAATTCACTCTGATGTAATTTTTAATAATAAAATATTTGAAATACAAATTAGGTCTAGAGCAATGAATATGATAGCAGAAAATGGTATTGCGGCTCATTGGAGATATAAATACTTAAATAAAAATCAAGAAAATCAGGATATGTATGCATGGTTAAGAGATGCTGTAAATTATGTTGAAGAAAAAAATGAAAAACATTTAATCGTAAATAAAACATCCCAGCAGTTTTTTGATGAACAAATATATGTCTTTTCACCTGATGGTGATTTATTTACACTTCCTATTGACTCAACTCCTGTTGACTTTGCCTACACTATTCATACTGATATTGGAGATAAATGCTCAGGTGCGAAAGTTAATGGCCAAGATGTTCCTCTTCGAACAAAATTAAATAGTGGTGATCAAGTAGAAATAATTCTTAATGATAAAACTACAATATCACCTCTTTGGATAAGGTTCGTTAAAAAAGAAAAAGTAAAAGAAAAAATTAAACATTTTTTCAGATCAAAAAGACGAAGAGAGTTTGAAAAGTTAGGAAGAGAAATTCTCAAATATATTGCAAAATCAAAAGATATTGAAATTAATGAAGTTATGCATGATCAAATTCTTGAACAAACAGACTTAAAATATAAAAATAAGCTTTTTGAAAGCGTGGGGAGAGGATTTTTATCAAGAAAAGATTTAAATAGTTTATTTAAAAAACTTGAAAATAGTTTTGTTAAAAATATTTTTACCTCAAAGAATAACGGTCAAAAAATTAATGTAGCTAAATATGAAAATGGAATAGCTGTAAACTTTGCTACTTGCTGTTCACCTATAAGTGGAGATGATATTATTTCAGTAATGTCATATGGTAGAGGTCTTGTTGTTCATAATACCATATGTGATAGTCTAAGTTATTATCACAAAGACAATTTCTATAGATCTCACTGGGGAACATCGGTAGATCAACATAATTTTAGTTCTAGAATAGAAATTGTTATCAAAAATCAACCTGGTGCATTATTTAGTATTACATCTATTTTTGATAAACATCATATAAACATAGAAAATATTAGAATTGCAGAGAGAACTAAGAAATACTATACATTTATAATTGATATAAGTATTAATGACTCCGAAAAATTAAAATTTATGCTTGCCGAAATGAAAACTCTAAGTCAAGTTGACAAGGTAAAAAGACAATCCCTGAAATATCAATGAAATTAGGAGTAAATATAGATCACATAGCAACTCTGCGAAATGCAAGGGGGCAAAATAATCCTAATATAATTAGAGCTTTAAAAGAATGTGAAAAATCTAAAGTTGATACGCTCACTGTACATTTAAGAGAGGATAGAAGGCACATTAAAGATAATGACTTACATCAGTTAAAAAAATATTCACTCTTACCAATCAACTTGGAAATGGCACTTACAAATGAAATGATAAATATAGCAAACAAAATTGAACCAAGATTTATCTGTCTCGTTCCAGAAAAAAGAAATGAAATTACAACTGAAGGAGGTTTGAATTTAAACAAAATATCTATGAGGAAACTCAAAACTCTTTTAGCTATATGTAATTCAAAAAAAATTCAACTAAGTGCTTTCATAAATCCAAATAAAAAAAATATAGACCTTGCTAAATACTTAGGGTTTCATACCGTTGAACTGCATACTGGGGCCTTGGATAAAGATAACGTAAGTAAAATAAAAATTAAAAAAATTAATGAAATGATTAAATATTCATTTCAGAAGGATTTAGTTGTAAATATTGGACATGGATTAAACTTTAAGAATATTATGTTTATCAAAAATAGAAAAATGATAGATACTATTCACGTTGGTCACTTTATTATTTCAGAAGCGATTTTCATGTCTCTTTCAAAAACAATAAAATTTTTTAGAAAATTAATTAAATAATGTTACTTGGACATGGAATTGACTTAATTGAAATCAAAAGAGTAACATCAATATACAAAAAGTTTAGAAATAGTTTTGTAGCTAAGTATTTTAAGGATGATGTGATTGAAATAGTGGAACCAAGAATTTTAGCCAATAACTTTGCTGTTAAAGAGGCTTTTTCTAAATCTATTGGTATGGGTTTCAGAAACCCATGTTACCCCAACAACATTGCTATAAGTAGAGATACCCTTGGCAAACCACTAATAACACCTAAAAATGCATTACAAAAATATTTGAAAGAAAAATATGGAAATTTTGTTATACATGTTAGTTTGACAGATACTAAAAACCATTCGATTGCGTCGGTAATTATTGAAAAATCTTAAATCTTCCCTCTTTAATAATATTAAAGCTATTTTTTGGGCACTGTTAATAGCAGGTGTAATTAGAACTTTTGCAATTGAACCTTTTAAAATACCCTCTGGATCTATGAAGCCAAATCTTCTTGTGGGTGATTTTTTATTTGTTTCAAAATGGAATTATGGATATTCAAAATACTCTTTTCCTTTTGGGCTTGCACCTATTTCTGGAAAGATTTTTGAAAAAAATCCAAAGAGAGGTGATATTATAGTCTTTAAATTGCCTGGCCAAGAAAACATAAATTATGTTAAAAGACTCTTAGGGCTACCAGGTGAAACCATAAAAGTCTTGAATGGAGAGGTTTTTATAAAAAAAGAAAACTCACTTAATTTTGAAAAATTGAATCAAATAGATGATGGTTTATTTTATGATGACCAATATCAGGCAGAAATTGATCAACTAATTGAAAATAACTATAAAATTTTGAATATTACGGATAGCGGTCCATTAGACTATACTCCTGAGTACAAAATACCTGACAATAAGTATTTTTTTATGGGAGATAACCGAGACAATTCCTCAGATAGTAGGGTTATGAGCGGTGTGGGATTTGTTCCCAAAGAAAATTTAATAGGTAAGGTATGGTTTATCTGGTTATCAATTGACACTCAATTTTCGCTAATTAAATTTTGGACCTTACCTCTTCATATAAGGTACGACAGATTATTCAAATCTGTTAAATAAATTTTGGATAAAACTAAAATTTTAAAGTTAATCAAAAGTATTAAAGGCTATGAGCTGAGTTTAAAACATGACAGCCTTGAAAAAAATAAAAAAAATTCTAATAAACCTTTTCAAAGATTTGAATTTCTGGGTGATAGAGTTTTGGGTTTGGTTATTTCAGAATATTTAATTGAAAATTATGAGAATAACTCATTAGATGAAATATCTCGAAGATTTATTCACTTAGTAAATACTAATACTTTAGCTAAAATTTTTAGATACCATGATTTAAATAAAATCTTTAAGCATAAGTTAGACCCTAAGTCTGATAAAAATTCAGTTTATGCTGACGCGTTAGAGTCCTTGATTGGATTTATTTATTTAAAAAAAAAATTGGAATTTACTAAGTCTTTAATTTTAGAATTATGGAATAAAGAATTAAACACCTTGCCTCAAAAAGATCCAAAAACTTTCATTCAAGAATATAGTCAAAGAAAAAATAAAATCATACCGACATATAAGCTTAAAGATGAAAAAGGAACCAAGCATAAACCAAAATTTAAAGTTTCATTGCAAATAGAAGATTTGTATGTCGAAGGTGAGGGTATATCAAAACAAAAAGCAGAGATATCTGCTGCAAAAAAAATGATCAAACTTATTGAGACTAAATAGTTATATTGACTAAGACACCAGCAATTTTAACTAACATTGAAAATTTTAAAGATAATCATTTACTTATAACTATTTATTCAACCAATTATGGAAAAAAATCTTTAGTTGTTTTTGGAGGAAAGTCAAAAAAAAGAAATTCTAATTATATAAAAGGCCTAGTTAATGAAATTGAATTTAATAAAGATAATTCATGCCTTAATTCAACATCTTTGCATACATTTAACTGGTTTTTATACGATAAATATCGTTTAAAAACAGTTGACTATATTTGTTTCCTTATAAACAAATTAATATTTTTGGAGGAAGAAAATTCTAATATCTTACATTACTATATTAATCTTATCTCAAAAATGAATTCTAGTGAGTCATACATTTCCGAACTTTTGCTTTTAGAATTGGAAATATTAAAAATTTCTGGATATCAACCAGATTTAAATCAAAATGTCCTATCTAAAATTTTTATAGGATTAGACTTAAAAAACCTATCTACAAATGAGGAAATTGTTCTTAAAATAGGAAGTAATTTAGAATTACAAAAACATTTTTTTGATTTTTTAGGTAAAGTAATTTCTAGGGTATTGATTAATCTTAATATTAATTTACCTTTTCCAAGAAGTGAAATTATTAAGAAAAATTAATACTATTTACATTGCGTCAGATCATGCTGGTTTTCCTTTAAAAGAACTGATAATTAAAGATTTTCTATCTAAACTAATTACTAAATATACCGATTTAGGCACAAAATCAGAAGACATGGTAGATTATCCCGAATTTGCTAAAAAACTGTGCAGAAAAATTAATTCTAAAAGCATGGGTATTTTGATCTGTGGATCAGGAATAGGAGTAAGCATTACTGCTAATAGGCACAGCCATATTAGGGCATCTTTGTGTCATAATACTAAGACTGTCATTATGACAAGAAAGCATAACGACTCTAATGTCTTATGCCTCCAAGGAAGACCTTTTGTAAAAAAAAATATTTTTGCTATGCTCAATGCCTATTTTGACACCGAGTTTGAAGCAGGAAGACACTTAAGGAGAATAAAAAAAATATGACACTAAATGCACAATTTTTTTCAAGTAATTTAGAACAGTCTGATAAAGATTTGTTCGAAAGTATTTCAAGTGAACTATCTAGACAACAAAATCAAATTGAACTTATTGCATCTGAAAACATTGTTTCAAAGGCAGTATTAGAGGCTCAAGGCTCAATTATGACAAATAAATACGCTGAAGGTTATAGTGCAAAAAGATATTATGGTGGATGTGAATTTGTAGATATTGCAGAAAATCTTGCGATAGAACGCCTTAAGAAATTATATGGTTGCGAATATGCTAATGTTCAACCACACTCCGGCGCTCAAGCAAACCAAGCTGTTTTTTTAGCATTGATCAAACCAGGTGATACAATTTTAGGTATGTCTTTAGATGCTGGTGGTCATTTAACACACGGTTCAAAACCAAATCAATCTGGAAAATATTTTAATGCTATTCAATATGGAATTAATCCAAATACTTCTCTTATAGACTACAGTGAGGTAGAAAGCTTAGCACTTGAACATAAGCCCGCTATGATAATTGCGGGTGGCTCTGCTTATCCAAGAAATATTGACTTTAAGAAGTTTAGAGAAATTGCTGATAAGATCGATGCATATCTTCTTGTTGATATGGCACATTACTCTGGTTTAGTTGCAGCTAAAGAATATCCTGATCCATTGCCTCATGCTCACGTTGTAACATCAACAACGCATAAGACTATCCGTGGACCAAGAGGCGGAATGATTCTATCAAATGATTTAAACTTAGGTAAAAAATTTAATAGCTCGGTTTTCCCAGGCCTTCAAGGAGGTCCTTTAATGCATGTTATAGCTGCTAAAGCTGTAGCTTTTGGTGAAGCTCTTTTGCCTGACTTCAAACAGTACATTCAACAAGTTAAAAAGAATGCATCTGTTCTAGGCGAAGTTTTAATGTCTAATGGCATAGATATTGTAACTGGTGGGACTGACTCCCACATGGTTTTAGTTGACCTAAGATCTAAAAATGTTACTGGAAAAGATGCTGAAGAAAGTCTTGAAAGAGCTGGTATGACTTGTAATAAAAATGGAGTAGCAAATGATCCTAATCCTCCAACAATAACCTCAGGTATTAGATTAGGCTCACCTGCGGCTACTACAAGAGGCTTCAAAGAGGAGGAATTCAAGTTTATCGGTGAAAAAATTTCAACTATCATTAATAACCTATCTTCCTCAAACTCAGATATTTCAATGTTAGAAAAGTCAATTAATAAAGACGTACAAGAGCTTTGTTCTAAGTACCCCATTTATTAATAATGAAATGTCCCTTTTGTATTGATAAAAATAAAGAGACATCAGTCTTAGATTCAAGGCCATCTGAAAATGGTTCTGTTATTAGAAGAAGAAGAATTTGCATCGAATGTAAGGGAAGATTTACCACTCATGAAAGGATACAGTTTAGAGAATTAGTTGTTGTAAAAAAAGATGGTGATAAAGTAAACTTTGATCGCGATAAGATAGCTAAGTCTGTTGAACTTGCCTTACGAAAAAGACCTGTTGATACAGATACAAAAGAAAAATTAATTTCAAGAATTGTAAATGACATTGAGGGTATGGGTGAAAATGAAATTAGTTCAAACGTTGTTGGGGAAGCTGTTATGAAAGCTTTATACACAATAGATAAAGTTGCATATGTTAGATTTGCATCAGTTTACAGGGATTTTAGAGAAACTAAAGATTTTGAACAGTTTCTAGACACAATAGACAAAAAATAAACTTTGTCTTTAAACAACATTCATCTTTCGTATATCCAATCAGTCAATAACTTATCTATAAGAAATATAGGCCTTACAGGAAAGAACCCTTCTGTTGCTTGTTTGATAGTTGACTACTCTGACTCACTAAAAGGTAAAGTGCTTAGCTTTGGGTGTACATCTAAAGATGGTTCTACACACGCTGAAGTAGAGGCACTAAAAAAAATATCTAATAATAAAATTACAAATAAAACTGTCATGTACGTAAGCTTGGAACCTTGTTTTAAAGAAGGTGATTGCTGTGCTAAAAAAATTGTCAAAAAAGGCATCAAAAAAGTATTTATTAATTCCTTAGATCCTAATCCGCTTATTTTCAAAAAAGGAGTTCATTATCTAAAAAAAAATAATGTCAGAATTTTTAATGTAAAAATAACAAATTATAAATTTAGAGAGATTAATAAGTATTTTTATACCTTCCATAAAAATAAGAGACCTTATATTACTCTTAAATTGGCAATTTCGAGAAATGGTTATACCAAAGATTTTAAAAACTCAAATATTACATCTCCTGATACACAGTACTTTATGCATAAATATCGTCTTTCGCATGATGCAATTGCAGTTGGATACAACACTTTAAAAGATGATAAGCCAAAGTTAAATTGCAGACTTAATGGTATTAATAAAAGAAACTATAGATTCATAATATCAAGACATAAAAAAATAAAAAAATTTAACCTTATAAAATTAGATATTAAAAGAAATATTGACGATATTTTCCAAAAATTAGAAAAATATGAAATTAAAAGTATTTTAATTGAAGGAGGGCTAAATACTTTTAATTACTTTTTTAATAATAGTCACTTTGATGAGATCATTATTTGTCAATCTAAAAATAGTGTTAAAATCTCAAAACCAAGATATAAATTTGATCAAATTCTTTTAAAAAAGAATTTAAAACTATATTCTTCATTTCCTTATGGTGATGATTTTATAAATATATATCGAAAATAAAATGTTTACAGGTATCATACAAACTCAAGGTAAAATTTCATGGATAGAGGATTTTAGTAAGTTTAAAAGTGTAGCGATAGAATCAAACTTACGAAATTTTGATATAGGTTCTTCAATATGTTGCTCAGGTATTTGTTTAACTGCAACATCTATAAAAAAAAATATATTTACAGCAGATATATCTAACGAGACTCTTGAAAAAACGAATTCTAAATTCTGGCAAAAAGGCAATCAAATAAATCTTGAAAAATCTTTAAAAATTGGTGATGAAGTTTCGGGTCATTTTGTATTTGGACATGTTGATACTACGGGACAATTAAAAAATATCAAAAAAATTGGGAAAAGTTGGATGATTCAAATAGAATTTCCTGCAATTCTAAAAAAATTTATAGTGACAAAAGGATCAATTTCCTTGAATGGCATCTCTCTTACTATTAACGAAGTAAAATCAAATAAATTTAATTGCATGATAATTCCTCACACTTTTAACAATACCGACATTCAATACTATAAAAAAAATCAAATTTTAAATCTTGAAGTTGATATGCTGGCAAGATACGCTCAGTCTTCAAATTTTAATCGAAGATAAATAGATGTCAGATTTTACAAATATAGAAAAAATTATCCAAGATGCACGCGAAGGTAAAATGTATATTCTGGTCGATAGTGAAGATAGAGAAAATGAAGGAGATTTAATTATTCCGGGATCTTTGTGTGAAGCAAGTCATATTAATTTTATGGCTACCCATGGAAGAGGTCTTATATGCCTTTCAATAACTGAACTTAGAGCCAAAGAACTTAAATTACCGTTAATGAATCCTGATAATTGGAAACAAAAAACTACAGCATTCACAGTATCTATCGAGTCAAGTAAAAATATAACAACTGGTATTTCTGCTCACGATAGATATGAAACTGTTAAAGCTGCAATTAATCCAGAATTTCAATTAGGTGATATTATTAGCCCGGGACATGTTTTCCCATTAATTGCATGGGATGGAGGCGTTTTGACAAGAGCAGGTCATACTGAGGCAGCTATCGATATATCCAAGTTAGCTGGATTGAATGAGTCAGCTGTAATTTGTGAGATCATGAATGATGATGGGACTATGGCTAGAGTTCCTGATTTAATTCCTTATGCAAAAAAACATTCTTTAAATATAGGAACAATACAAGATTTAATCGCATATAGAATTAAAAATGACATCTTGATTAAAAAGATTCCTGAAAAAAATCATAGAATTAAAAATATTTACTCTGATATTTTTGAATTTAATGTTTTTGAAAATACAATAGATGGTCTTCATCATGCCACACTTCACATGGGTGATATTGATAGTCAAAAAAGTATTTTAACTAGAGTCCATCCTGTTCAGGGATTTGACGATATAATAATGAATTTGAACAATTCAAAAACAAAAGATCTTCATAACTCAATTGAAAAAATAAAAGCAAATGGATCTGGTATCATTGTATTAATTAACAATCCTATTTTAAATGAGCTTGGTCAGTTATCTAACGACGAGAGGGTAAAGTATTACGGCCTTGGTGCTCAAATTTTAAAAAACTTTTCAATTAATAACATAACAGTCTTATCTAACTCATTTAAAAATGAGTTAGATTTAGGTATTTATGGTTTAAATGTAACTCATATTGAAAAAATTTAATGAATAAATCTAAATTTGTTATCAAAATAATTGTTGCTGATTATTATACTGATATTTGTAATTCTTTAGTTTTATCAACCGTATCTCTTCTTAAAAAAAATGAATTAAACTATGAAATCATAAAAGTTCCTGGGGTCTATGAAATACCTCAAATGATAAAATGGAATATAAGCTCGAAAAACTATAATTTTTTTATAGCTCTTGGGTGCGTTATAAAAGGTCAAACATACCATTTTGAAGTCATATCTGACTCAGTGGGCCAAGCATTACTAGACCTTGTAGTTTCCAATAACAAGACTCTTATCACCAATGGAATCATTAATGCTAATAATAAAAATCAAGCTTTAAAAAGGTCGAAATCTGATAAAAAAAAATAAAGGTTATGAAGCTACCAGTGCATTAATAAGAATGATTCAATGCTTAATTTAAATAGAAATACTCGTCTATTTTTTTTTCAGTATATCTTTCAAAGGGATTATACAACTGACTTTGATTTAGAGGATTTTGTAAAAAAAAATCTCAAAAAACGACCTTGTAACAAAAAAAGACTTAAATCTTTATATCAAAGTTTTTTGTCAAATAATGACCTCATAAAAAGCCTGATAGACAATGAGATTCTTAAAAAAACTAATAAAATTACAATTTTTTTAATTTATGCTTTTTTTTCAGAATATTTAATTAATAAAAATCAAAAAAAGATACTAATGGGTGAATATATCAAGCTTTCTAAGGACTTTTTAACTCTTGAAGAGGTAAAATATTTCAATTTTTTACTAGACAATATCGCTAAAAAAGCACCTTGAAAAAAAAATTAAAATAGAATAACTACTTAGCATGTCTCAAATACAATACCTACAAATAGTATTATTTGCTGCGGCTGCAGCAATTGCTTTCGGTTTATTTACAACAAACAAAATTCTTAACTTATCTAAAGGCTCTAAAAAGATGGTTGAAATATCAGGTGCTATTCAAGAAGGTGCAAAAGCCTATCTTGATCGACAATATACAACCATTGCTATTGTTGGAGCTGTTATCTTTTTTGCTTTTTTCTTAATACCTTTCAAACATACATACGATGTTCCAGTTGGTTTTTTAATTGGAGCTGTTTTATCCGGTCTTGCTGGATATATAGGTATGAATGTGTCAGTGCGTGCAAATGTAATTACAGCACAAGCATCGAGCTCTTCACTTAAACAAGGTCTGTATGTTGCATTCAATGCTGGAGCGGTAACAGGCTTACTAGTTGTCGGATTAGCCCTAGCTGGTATTGCAGGTTATTTTTTCGCCCTATATCATGGATTTGGAAGAAGTGGTAGAGAGCTTATTGAGCCTTTAGTTGCTTTAGGTTTTGGTTCTTCTTTAATTTCAATTTTTGCAAGGTTAGGTGGTGGAATATTTACTAAAGGCGCCGATGTTGGTGCAGACTTAGTTGGTAAGGTAGAAAAAAATATTCCAGAAGATGATCCTAGAAATCCAGCTGTAATTGCTGATAATGTCGGAGACAACGTAGGTGACTGTGCAGGAATGGCAGCTGATTTATTTGAAACATATGTTGTTTCAATTGTAGCTACAATGGTCCTTGCGATTATATTTCAAGGAACAGTTAGTGATCTTACTATCTACCCATTACTCATAGCTGGTTCAAGTATCTTTGCTTCTATAGTTGGCTCTCAGTTTGTATCAATATCTACACCTAAATCTTCAATCATGGGCGCTCTTTACAAAGGCTTTTTTATGACTTTGTTTATTTCTGTAATTTTGTTTGCAGTAATAACCCATTACTCAATAGGATTTAACCAATATTTTGAAATAGGATCAAACTGGTATAATGGAATTGATCTTTTCTTATGTGCTGTTTATGGTCTTTTAATAACCTTAGCACTAGTTTTTATTACAGAATATTACACTAGTACTGAGTACAGACCTGTGAAAAGTGTTGCTGAGGCATCACAAACAGGACATGCCACAAATATTATTCAAGGATTAGCAATGGGAATGGAGTCCACAGCAATTCCAGTTGTAATAATTGTTGTTGGTATTGGTCTCACATACGCAACAGCTGGTTTATTCGGAATAGCTATTGCGGTTACATCTATGCTTGCTTTAGCAGGAATGGTTGTTGCCTTGGATGCTTATGGACCAGTGACAGACAATGCTGGAGGTATTGCTGAGATGGCAGGATTGAAAAAAAGTGTTAGAGAAAGAACTGACGCACTTGATGCAGTTGGAAATACCACTAAAGCAGTAACCAAAGGTTATGCAATTGGATCAGCGGGTTTAGGGGCATTAGTTTTATTTGCAGCCTACACTGAAGATCTCAAATTTTTTGCACAAGAAACTGGCAATAATGTATTTAATGTATCATTTGATCTCTCTGAGCCTTATGTAATTATTGGATTACTACTAGGAGGTCTTTTGCCTTACCTATTTAGTGCTTTAAGCATGACTGCTGTTGGTAGAGCAGCAGGTTCAGTTGTTTTAGAGGTAAGACAACAGTTTAAAGAAAAAAAAGGTATTATGTCAGGTAAAGAAAAACCTGATTATGGTAGATGTGTAGACATTTTAACTAAAGCTGCAATTAAAGAAATGATAATCCCTTCATTGCTTCCAGTTCTATCTCCTGTTGTTGTTTTCTTTGGCGTTTATTGGCTAACTGGAAGTGTAAATACTGGTTTTCAAGCACTCGGCGCTCTTTTAATTGGCGTAATTATCACAGGGTTTTTTGTTGCGATATCAATGACTGCCGGTGGTGGTGCATGGGATAACGCAAAAAAATATATTGAAGATGGTAATTTAGGAGGTAAGGGGAGTGAAACTCACAAAGCTTCTGTTACTGGTGATACTGTTGGCGATCCTTATAAAGATACAGCTGGTCCTGCGGTTAACCCTATGATTAAAATAACTAATATTGTTTCAATTCTATTGTTATCTATCGTAGTTCATTTAAATATTATTTAATTAAATCAACTTTTTCAACAGACCTTAAAACATTATTTTCAAATTTTAGTTTTAAGGTCTTGTTGTACAATGTTTTTTTAAAAGCAGCGTTACCAACCTCTTTTTGCAAACTATATATCCATAAATTGTCTAAATCTTCCGTTATAATTGGAGCTCCCAAAATTCTCTTTATTTCCTCTTTGGTATAATCTTTTTCTAAGTAATCTTGACTTATTACCTTTACAGTATTTTCCGAAATACCTGAAAAATGAAGATCTTTAGAACAGGCGCTAAAAATTACTAAAATAATTATAATGTGGATTATGTTTAATTTTTTAAAAATATTCACAATAAAAACAAATAAGGTATAAGGTTCTTTAAAGCAATATTAAAAAATTTATGAAAATGAGTGAATTTTTAATCAATTTAGATTTACATGGTGGTGATTTGGCTCCAATTTCTGTTTTAGAGGGAGCTAAAATTGCCTCTAAAAAAAATTCTTCAATTCGTTTTCAATTGCATTCAACAAGGGATATATATGAAACATATAAAAAAAACTTCTCTAAATTATTTGAAATATCTAATTGGGTAGAGTCAAGTAATTATATTTCTTCAGATATGAGACCAAGCGATGCTTTAAAAAAAGGTAATCGTGACAGCTCTATGTCAAATGCAATAAGCTCTCTAAAAGAAAATAAGTCTCAAATTACTATTTCTGCTGGCAACACTGGTGCCATGATGGCTTATGCCACTGTCTATTTAAGAACTATTGAAAACATATCAAGACCAGCAATAGCTTCTTTGTTCCCATCTAAAAATCATCCTGTGTGCTTCTTAGATTTGGGTGCTAATTCTGAATGCTCCTCTGAAAATTTATTAGAGTTTGCTGTTATGGGAAGTACTTATTATCAAGTACTATACCCCGAAGTAGATTGTAAGGTTTCTTTGCTAAACATAGGCTCTGAAGAACTAAAAGGAAATAATCTGATTCAAGAAACTCATGAATTAATGAAAAATGATTTAAGAATTAATTACCAGGGATTTATTGAAGCTAATGAAATTACAAATACTAAAAATCATGTAATAGTCACAGATGGTTTCTCAGGAAATATTGCATTAAAGACTGCTGAGGGAGTATCTAAATTTATAACAGACTCACTGAAAACTAGTTTAATGTCTTCATTTTATTCTAAGGTTTTATCTTTAATGCTTAAAAACAAATTTTTAGACTTTAAAAACTCTATAGATCCTAGAAACTATAATGGTGGAATATTTATTGGAGTCAATGGAATTGTAATCAAAAGTCATGGAAATGCAGACGCTCATGCCTTTGCAAATGCAATAGAATTTGGTGTCAAATGCATTGAGTCAGATTTGCTTAAAAAAATAAAAGATAATGTCTCAAAATAAAGTTACCAGAGAAACAATAGCTAAAAAAATTTCTCAAGAATTTGGTATAGCCTATGCCACAGCTTACAAAAAAATAGATATTATTTTGAATATTTGGAGTCGTAAAATATTAGAATCATATCTTAATATTGCATCAATAGGTTCATTCAAAATTAATTATAAATCAAGCAGAGTTGGTAGAAATCCTAAAACAAAAGAAGAGTTTGAAATTAAACCAAGGAAAACAGTAAGTTTTAGGAAATCTAAAAAATTAAATTTATGATGAAACAATATTACAATATTGATGAAATATCTCAGATAATCAAAGAACAAAAACACACTATAAGGTTTTGGGAGACGAGAATAGATAGACTGAGAGTAATTAGAACTCATTCAGGTCACAGACTTTATAATTATGAGAATTTACTTCTATTAAAAAAAATTAAAGATCTATTGGATCGCGATAAACTTACTCTAGATGGGGTAAATGACTACTTTTCTAAATCTAAGTCAAAAAAGAATTCTTATAATGGTAACATTATAACAGATTTGAAAGATTTATTAGCTTTGTTAAAAAGCTCCAAATAATGGTTATTTACTCATCCTTGTAGAGTACGGAACTAAGGGTGTGATGCCCACTAGTTAAATTTTATTACTCTATATATATAAATAATTAAAATTAACATGATAATTCAACAAAATTTTTGTGAATTTAATATTAATTAGAAAATTAAATTTTTTAAGTATAATCCTTGATTTTTTAGTCATTTTACTTATATTCCCCATATCGTGAAAACAACAACTCTAAAAAAATCTGAATTCAAAAAAGAATGGCATATACTTGATGCTACCGATATTTCCGTTGGTAGGTTGGCATCAAGAGTAAGCTTAATACTTAAAGGTAAAAATAAAGCACAGTTCTCCCCAAACCTTCCAATAGGTGACGGGGTTATAATCTTAAATACTGATAAAGTTAGATTTTCTGGAAATAAAAATACAGATAAAAAATATTATAAACACACCGGTCATCCAGGGGGTATAAAAGAAATAACTCCTGATAAAATGAGAGAGAAAAATAAATCTGAAGACATCATTAAAAAAGCAATAAAAGGTATGTTGCCAAATTCACCTTTGTTCAGAGATTTAATGAAAAATAGTTTAAAGTTATACAAAGATAACAATCATCCTCATGAATCGCAAAAACCAAATCCAATAGATTTCAAGTCTTTAAATAGAAAGAATACTGTCAATGTCTAATCAAGTTTATAGCACAGGAAGAAGAAAAGAATCTATTGCAAAAGTTTGGGTATCCAACGGATCAGGAAATATAATTATCAATAAAAAAAGTATTGAAGATTACTTTCCTGATAAAGCACTAAGAATGATTATCAACCAGCCATTAGAAGTTGCAAAAAAAACTGACTCAGTTGATTTAAAAATAACAGTTTTAGGTGGAGGTCTCTCAGGTCAGGCTGGAGCTATAAAACATGGCTTAAGTAGAGCCTTGACATTAATTGACCCAAATACCAAAGACACTCTAAAGAAAAATGGTTTTTTAACTAGAGACTCAAGAACAGTAGAACGAAAAAAATATGGTAGGCAAAAAGCTAGACGTAGCTTCCAGTTTTCTAAGAGATAGATTTTTTTTCTCCCTCCTACTTATCTTATTTTCTATAATAACTGTAGCTTGTGAAAGTTCCTTCGAAAACTTCGATAAAAACCTTCTTGAAAAGAAAAAAGAATTAGAGGAATTTAACGAAAAGAGTAATATAAGAAAAGAAGAAATAATAAATTCTCAAAATGAAAACAATTAAATTAGCTATTTTTGGTCTTGGTGTTGTTGGCTCTCATGTAGTGAAGCTTTTAGAGAAAAACTCCTACGTTCTTGATAACACTAAATTTAAAATTGTATCTATAAGTGCCAAGAATAAGAAAAAAAAAAGAAACTTTAATATAAAAAAATATTCTTGGTTCAAGAGTTTTCCTGAATTATTGAAAAATGACAAACCAGATATAATAATAGAAACAATTGGCGGTACTGGAAAAAATATTAATGACTTATACAAATTATGTATAAATAATAAAATTTCTCTCATTACTGCTAATAAAGCTCAATTAGCAGAAAAGGGTCACTCTTTTTTTGGTAGTTTTGATGAAAAGAACTTATTTCTTGGATTTGAGGCGGCAGTTTTAGGAGCAGTACCTATTGTTAGATCTTTAGAGCAATGCATTCTTCCCTCTAAAATAAATTCTATTTATGGAATATTTAACGGAACAACAAATTACATTATTTCACAAATGTACGAAAATAAAATTAGTTTTAAAGACTCTTTAAATCAGGCCATTCAAAACGGATTTGCTGAACAAGACTCAAGCGCAGACCTGTCTGGAAGGGACGCAAACCATAAGTTATTACTTTTATCCAATCTGTCATTTGGCAATAGGTTTGAATTTTCTAAATTAAACTATGACGGAATAGAAAACATTAAACTTATTGATTTAGAACAAGGACTAAAACTAGGCTATAAATTAAAGCTTGTTTCTATAAGTGAAAGACATAGTAAAAGATTTTATTCTTCAGTTGCTCCATGCTTTATTCCGGAAAACAGCATAGTTGCTAAAACTGATTATGAAGAAAATGTAATATCATTAGAGGGTGAGAACTTTCTTAAAACCAGCTTAGTAGGTAAAGGTGCAGGTGGATACCCTACTGCTACTTCAATAATTTCAGATTTAAAAAGATATATAACATACTCTAAGGAACAAGGTGTATTCAAAATCAAATATGAAAATATGCCAAAAGCATTATTTATAGATAATTCAAAACGCGTTAGACCATATTATTTGAGGATGTCAGTTTTGAATAAGGTTGGAGTGCTCAAATCTATTGCACAAATTTTTGCACAAAAATCAATTTCTATAAAATCCTTAATTCAACTTAATACATCAAATGAAAAAATAGTTCCTATTATTATTATATCTGACTCAGTAGACGTCGATAAGATTTCACAAGTTGTTAAAAATTTGAAAAAGACAAATTTTTTAAAAAAAGAAATATCTGTTATTAGAATAGAGGAAAATATTGGATAGAAACCTTGCTATTGAGTTAGTAAGAGTTTCTGAATTTGCTGCTCTAGCTGCATCAAAACATATTGGGCGTGGGAATGAAAAAGCTGCAGATCAAGCTGCAGTTGATGCCATGAGAAAGTGTCTAAATTCGCTGACTATATCAGGCACTGTCGTAATTGGAGAAGGCGAAAGAGATGAGGCCCCAATGCTCTACATTGGTGAACAAGTTGGCTCAGGAGGACCTAAAGTTGATATAGCACTTGACCCATTAGAAGGAACGACAATTACAGCTAAAGGTGGCGAAAATGCAATGGCTGTCATAGCTCTAGCACAAGAGGGTGGTTTTTTAAATGCTCCCGATGTCTATATGAGAAAAATATCCACTAATACAGATGATGTTAGCGTTGTTTCTTTAGACCAAGACTTAAAATTTAATATAATTGAATTAGCAAAATTCAATAAAGTTAATGTTGAAGACTTAGTCATATGCATATTAGATCGTGAACGTCATAATAATGAAATTGAAATTATAAGATCAACTGGTGCTAGAATAAAAATGATTAATGATGGAGATGTAAGTGCTGTAATCTCTTCAGTAGTTACAAATAGCAATATAGATATGTATTACGGTATCGGTGGTGCGCCTGAAGGCGTATTAGCAGCAGCAGCTTTGCAATGCATTGGAGGAACTATAGAAGGCCAGTTATTATTTAATAACGATGATGAGATAAAAAGAGCAAAACAAACCGGCATTCAAAATCTAGATAAAATATATAAATTAAATGATTTAGCTCAAGGTGATATTATGTTTTCTGCTACTGGTGTTACTGATGGAACTATGCTAAAGGGAGTCAAGATTACTAAAAACTATGCTGAAACTCATTCAATTATTATGAGGTCTACTACTGGAACTATCAGACATATAAACGGCGAACATAATTTTAACATTAAAAAACTTGAAATCTAAAAAAAGTTTTAACGGCACTAATTGGCAACATTATAACGAAAAATTTGATGATAATCTGGCTTTCGAAATTGCACAAAAAAATAATATTTCTATAAATCTATCTAAGCTGCTAATTAATCGTAATATAAAAAAAATATCTAATTTTTTAAACTCTAAACTTAAAGAAAATATTTCTATATCCCAAATTATGAAACTAAATAATATCGAAAAAATAATTCAATTTTTTGAAAAAGTTAAAAAAGATAAGAAAATTGCAATTTTTTCTGATTATGATGTTGATGGGGCTTGTGCGGCTGCTATTTGTAAGAAGATATTATCTCAATTTGATATTGAAGTCTTAGTATATATCCCAAATAGATTTCATGAGGGTTATGGTTTGAATATGAACGCTATGGATAAATTATTAGATTTTAGCTCCAACATATTAGTTTTGGATTGCGGTAGTAACAATGTTTCTGAACAAGAATATATTAACGAAAAAGGTGGCCAGGTAGTAATTATTGACCATCATGAATGTGATTTTTATTTTGAGAAGGCTATTGTTGTTAATCCTAAGACCCCAAATGACAAATCTAACCTTAGTGAATTGTGTGCGACCGGACTTACTTTTTTAGTTTTTGTTTATTTGAAGAATGAGAAAGTTTTTAAAAATCTGGATGTTTTGCAACATCTAGATTTAGTTTCTCTGGCTACCATTTGTGATCTAGTTCCTTTAAGTGAGATCAATAGGGCCTTTGTTAAGCAAGGTCTTAAAATAATAAACTCGGAAACCATTAACAAAGGTATTCAAACTTTAATCAATCAAGCAAAAATTAAACATTTAATTTCAGAATATCATTTAGGTTATATCCTAGGTCCTAGAATTAATGCAGGAGGAAGAATGGGGGAGTCACTACTTGGTTACAACTTATTATCTTCAGAAAATATTCATCAGGCCTTGCAATATGCTCAAATCATAGAGGGTCACAATCAAAATCGTCAAAAAATTCAAAGTAAAATTGTTAAGTCGATTGATTTGGGTAACTCCGAAAATAAAAATATAAATTTTTTTTATGATGAAAAATGGCATATAGGCATAGTAGGTATAATTGCGGGTCGTCTTATGCGATTAAATAATAAACCATCTTTTGTAATGACCAATTCTAACAATAGTATTGTGGGTTCTGGCAGATCTCAAGGTGAGAAGAATATTGGACAGCTTATGATGAAAGCTAGTGAAAAAGGTATTATTATAAAAGGTGGTGGGCACGCTAAAGCTTGTGGTTTTACATTAAATATAGAAAAGCTTAATGATTTTAAAAATTTTCTATTACAAGAAACCGATAATATTGAAATCAAAAATGAAAAATTTTTTGAGTCAAAGGTTGATTTAAACGTTATTAATGAAAAATTATTAAAAGATTTAAGTTTACTCAGTCCTTTTGGACAGTTGAATCAAGAACCTATTTTTAAATGTGAAAATGTTAAAATAGATATTATTCAAGTTTTCAAAGAAAAACATGCTAAATTAAAATTTTCAGATAATCTTGGTTATAGTTGTGAGGGGATGTTTTTTGACATTTCCATCAATGATTTAAAAAATTATATATCTAACAATCTAAACTTTGATTGTTTTTTTAAGGTAAAAAAAGACAATTATTCAAATAAAACTGTTATACATTTAGAGGATATTCATTGATTGATTTTTTATTAAATCTAGATAATTTGTTTGTCTTAAATAAATCGATGTCTCCTTCGTCTAGCGGTTAGGACATCACCCTTTCACGGTGAAGACACGGGTTCGATTCCCGTAGGAGATGCCATATATTTATAAAATCATTTATTTCACATTATGAAATAATTATGTATTTTGATTAAGTTAATTAGTATTCTTAAAATTTAAGAAAGGAAAAATATATAAAATGCCAGGTAAAACTTCCCTTTTTGTTCCAGGGCCAACAAACATGCCAGATAGAGTCAGGCAATCAATGGACATATCAAATGAGGATCATCGCGCCCCAGGTATGGAAAAATTTTGGCATCCTCTAATTAGCGATTTAAGAAAAGTTTTTGAAACAGAATCTGGTCAGCCCTTTGTTTTTCCAGGAACTGGTAGCAGTGGTTGGGAGGCTGCTTTAACAAATTTACTTAACAAAGGAGATAAAGTGCTATCTGCTAGATTTGGACAGTTTTCTCATTTATGGATTGAAATGTGTAAAAAACTACACATTGATGTAGAAGTAGTTGATGTGGACTGGGGTGGCGGAACCCCTCATGATGAATTTGAAAAAATTCTCTCTGAAGATAACAACCATGAAATTAAAGCTGTTCTAATTACGCATAATGAAACTTCAACTGGTGTCACTAATAATGTCAGTGCTACTAGAGATTTATTGAATAAACTAAATCATCCAGCACTTCTTTTTGTTGATGGTGTTAGCTCGATTGGTTCTATTAAGTTTGAAATGGACTCTTGGGGAGTTGATGTTGCCGTGTCAGGTTCGCAAAAAGGATTTATGCTTCCTGCAGGTTTAGCTATCAGTTGTGTCAGTCAAAAAGGTTTAGAAATTGCCAAGTCATCTAATCTACCAAGAGCTTACTTTGATTACCACGATATGATGAAAGTGAATGAAACAGGTTATTGGCCATATACAAATCCAATGCCACTTCTTAGAGGTTTAAGAGAGGCACTAAATATGATGATGGAGGAGGGCCTAGATAATATTTATTCACGACACCTTTTCCTAGCCCAAGCTGTACAAAAAGCAACTCAAGCCTGGGGACTTGAAATGTGTGCTAAAGACCAATCTCTTTACTCTAATACAGTTACAGCAATAATGGTCCCTGAGGGAATTGACTCTACTGATATAGTGAAAACAGCATATAATAAATATAATACATCCTTTGGTGGCGGACTTAACAAAGTAGCTGGTAAATTATTTAGAATTGGCCATTTAGGTGACCTGAATAGTACGATGATTCTTGGGGCAATCTCTACAGCGGAATTAGCTATGTATGATGTAGGAATTAATTTTGAGTTAGGTAGTGGCGTTGCTGCAGCTATCAAACACCTAAAGATTTAATCATGAAAATTTGTATTTACGGAGCTGGTGCTATTGGAGGATATCTTGGAGCAAAACTTACCGAGATAGGTGCAGACGTTACTTTAATCGCTAGAGGTCCTCATTATGAGGCTATTCGACAAGATGGTCTTCGACTAAGAAAAGACGGTAAAGAACTAGTTGTCTATCCTAAATGCGTTGATACTGCCGAGAAGGCAGGAAAGCAAGATTATATCTTTGTGACACTTAAAGCTCACTCAGTACCTGGTTGCCTAGATGCTTTTGAAGTTTTAATGAAAGATGACACATCTTTCGTTTGGGGAGTCAATGGTATACCTTGGTGGTACTTCCACAATCATGAGAACCCCGAATATAAAAACAAAAAAGTTTTATCTGTTGACTCAGATGGTAGTCAATGGAGTCGTATAGGTCCTGAAAAAATTATAGGATGCATAGTAAACCCTGCATCAGAAGTTATCAAACCAGGTGTCATTCAACATTTGGAAGGAGACAAATTTCAGTTAGGTGAAATAAATGGCGAAGAAACTGATCGAATAAAAAATCTATCAAGCACCTTAGAACAGGCGGGCTTCCAAGCACCTATAAGACCAAATATTAAAGGTGATATCTGGTTAAAACTCTTTGGTAATTTATCCTTGAATCCTATTAGCTCATTGACTACATCTACTTTAGTAAAAATTTGTAGTGACCAAGAAGTAAGAAACGTTGTCAAAAATATGATGAATGAGGCTCATGCAATCTCAAAAAGTTTAGGGATTGAAAAACCATTTGATGTTGAAAGAAGAATCGATGCTGCTAAAGCAGTAGGCGAACACAAAACCTCAATGCTTCAAGATCTTGAAAGAGACAGACCAATGGAAATAGACGCACTCATCTCTTCTGTACAGGAATTAGGTCAAATTACAAATATTCCTACACCAACCATCGATACTGTTTTAGCTCTTGTAAAACTTAGGGCCAAAGAAGCAAAATTATATAAGTAAGTTTTTAGTCTAAAGCTTTTTTTATTGTTTCGCCTAATTTAGCTGGTGATTTTGAAATATGTACTCCTGCATTTTCTAATGCATTAAACTTAGACTCCGCAGTTCCCTTACCGCCAGAAATAATAGCTCCAGCGTGTCCCATTCTCTTACCCGCTGGCGCACTAGCTCCAGCTATAAAAGAAGCTACAGGCTTTTTAATTTTAGATTGCATAAGAAAATCTGCAGCTTCCTCTTCAGCAGTTCCACCAATTTCACCAATCATAATGATACCCTCTGTTTCAGGGTCTTTTAAAAATAAATCTAAGCAATCAATAAAATTTGTTCCATTAATTGGATCTCCGCCTATACCAATACAAGTCGATTGTCCTAAACCTACAGCACTAGTCTGAGCAACTGCTTCATAAGTCAAGGTACCTGAACGACTAACTACACCAATCCTTCCTTTTTGGTGAATATGACCTGGCATAATACCAATTTTGCATTCATCAGGTGTAATAATCCCAGGACAATTGGGTCCTATTAATCTCGATTTTGAATTTTCTAATTTTCTTTTTACCTGCATCATATCAAGCACTGGAACGCCCTCAGTAATGCAAACTATGAGTTCTATTTGAGCGTCTATTGCTTCTATAATGGCACCAGCCGCAAATGGAGGAGGGACATAGATTACTGTTGCATTAGCTTCAGTATTCTCCTTAGCCTCTTTTACAGTGTTAAAGACTGGAAGCCCTAAGTGTTCTTGCCCTCCTTTTTTTGGAGTGACCCCTCCAACCATGTGGGTACCATATTTTATTGCTTGTTCTGAGTGAAAAGTTCCTTGTGATCCAGTAAATCCCTGACATATAACTTTAGTTTGTTTATTTATTAATACTGACATGATTACTCCTTTAGCTCAAAGCTCCTACAGCTTTTTGAGCCGCATCTTCTAAATTATCTGCAGATATTATTGCGAGACCTGATTTGTTAAGTATATCTTTTCCCAATTCAACATTTGTGCCCTCAAGTCTAACAACAAGAGGCACTTTAATTGAAAGTTCTTTAGCCGCTGCTACAACACCCTCTGCAATAATATCGCATTTCATTATTCCACCAAAAATATTGACTAATATAACTTTGACATTTGTATCTTGAAGTATGATGGAAAAAGCTTTTGCTACTCTCTCTTTTGTTGCACCACCCCCAACATCAAGAAAGTTAGCAGGACTTCCACCATGTAGCTTAATAATGTCCATGGTTCCCATTGCAAGTCCGGCACCGTTTACCATACAACCTATACTCCCATTTAATTTAATATAATTTAACTCATGTTTGGATGCTTCAACTTCTGCTGCATCCTCTTCTGTCTCATCTCTCATTTCAGCTATGTCTTTATGTTTGTATAAAGCATTATCATCAATAGATACTTTTGCATCTAGAGCTAGAAAATTATTTTCGTTTGTTAAAACAAAAGGATTTACCTCAACCAAAGAGGCATCCATGGATAAAAAACTTTTATATATTTTTTGTATTTGGTCAGAAAAATCATTTGATTGGCTTTCAGTAATTCCAAGTCCTTCGATGAGTTTTGACATGCTATCTTGATCTATTTGAGAGTCACCTGGAACATTTACAGTGATAATTTTTTCAGGTTCTTTTTCTGCTACCTCTTCAATTTCCATCCCCCCTTCAGTTGAGGAAATAATTGAGACTGTTGAGGTCGACCGATCAACTAGCATGCTTAAATAAAATTCTTTTTTAATATTACAACCCTCTTCAATGTAAAGTCGGTTCACGACTTTACCAATAGGCCCAGTTTGTTTAGTTACTAACGTTTTGCCTAACATTTTGAGAGCATTTTCTTTGGCCTCTTCCAAAGAAAAACAAACTCTGACTCCACCTTTATCATCGCCACTATCTATGAATTTACCAGCACCTCTTCCGCCAGCATGGATCTGAGACTTAACAACCATAACAGATGTTTTAATAATGTTTTCTATTTTATTAATATCGTCAGTTTCTAAAATTGGCATTCCATTCAATACACGCACATCATTTTTTTTTAATAAAGTTTTAGCTTGGTACTCATGTAAATTCATGATCGTCCTCCTTTTATATCTAAAATAATCTTTCCAATATGATTTGATGACTCCATTAACTTGTGAGCCAAATTAGCATCCTCCATTTTGAAAGTTTTATAAATTGTTGGTTTATATTTACCTTGTTCTATTAAAGGCCAAATATTTCTCAAGACTTGATCAACAATTTTACCTTTATCCTTTGATGTTCTTGATCTAAGAGTAGACCCAGAAATTTTTAGTTGTTTAGTCATTATGTATAATAGATTTACTTCAGATTTTATACTTTCTAGCGCTGCGATATAAGTCAGACGACCGCTTAAGTTCAAAATTTTTAAATTTTTTTTTAAATATGATCCACCAACCATATCTAAAATGACATCAACTTTAATTTTATTATCTTCAAAATATTTTTCAAAATCTAAGTTTTTGTAATTAATGGCATCGGTTGCTCCTAGATTAATACATTTTTGACACTTCTCATCAGTTCCAGCAGTAACATAAATATCATTAGTAAAATTTTTCAACAAAGATATAGCAGTTGTACCTATTCCACTACTTCCCCCATGTATCAAAATTTTTTCACCTTCTCTAAAATTAGAAATATTAAAAATATTTTCATAAACAGTAAGTAAGGTCTCAGGTAAAGCACCCGCATCGATAAGGCTTATATTTTTAGGAACAGGCAAAACCTGTCTCTCGTCAACATTAACAAATTCTGCATATCCACCACCACCAAGGATTGCGCAAACTTCGTCTCCAACTTTAAATTTTTGAACTGTGTCTCCAATTTTTTCAACTATACCTGAACATTCAAGACCAATAATTTCACTCTCTCCTTTAGGGGGAGGGTAGTGCCCTTTTTTTTGAAGGATATCTGCTCTGTTGACTCCGCTTGAAGATACTTTGATTTGTATTTGATTATCTATTGGGTCTGCAATTAAACCCTCATCTAAAAAAAGTTCTTCATTTTTGTAATTTATAAATTTCAATTCCTACCTCTGATCTCTGGTATACATTATACAAATATTAAAAACAATTCCTCTTATCAAGGAGTTTAAATCATATTGTATACCAAAGCTTATTTTTCGAATGTTTCATATTATGAAACTACGTTAAATTTTTTTTATACAATTTTTTTTAAATAGTCTATGCTAATCCTTCATAATATTTAAACCTAGGAGGAAATAATATGACAATTATTAAAAAACTAGCATTAGTTGTTGTCTCACTTTCACTTGTAGCTGTTAGCTCAGTTTCTTCTGCTAAACCTTTTAGCCCGAAGAAGCCTATCGAGCTTATTATTCCAGCTGGACAAGGTGGAGGAGCTGACGAGATCGCAAGACTTGTGCAAGGTGTTATCGAAAAAAATGACTACGCTTCAAAGCCCGTGATTCCAATTAATAAAAAAGGAGGATCAGGTGGTGAAGCTATGACTTATGTTAAGAAAAAAGCTGGTGATGAGCACACACTTATCATTACTCTTAACAACGTTTTAACTACACCTGTTAACCAGCCTGAGTTAGGAATTGACTTCTTCAATGACTTCACTCCATTAGCAAGACTTATCACAGATACATTCTTGGTATGGATTGCTACAGAGGGTAAAAACACTGCCGGCATAAATACTTTTGATGAGTTTATTGATCTGGCAAAAGGTAATGGCCTTGTAATGGGTGGTACAGGAAGTATGTCAGAAGATGAACTTCTTCTTGGTATGATGAGAGGTCAGTTTGGATTTGATGCAAAGTACGTACCATATGACGGTGGTGGTGCTGTTGCAAAGGGACTAGTTGGCGGTGAGTCAGACTTCACACTAAACAATCCTTCTGAGCAAATGGGTTTCTATCAATCAGGTGACTCAAAAGCATTAGTTATGATGACTCCTGAGAGAAATCCTGCATTTCCAGAGGTTCCTTCTTCATATGAATTAGGTTATCCTGATCTTGAGTACTACATGATGAGAGCTTTTATGGCTCCTGCTGGTGTTGATGCAGAAGTGGAAAAGTACTACACAGGACTTCTTCACACTGTTTATCATGATGACGAGTTCCAAACTTTCAACATCGATGATGGAAAGTTAATGAGCTGGTTAGAGGGATATGGTCTTAAGGATTTCTTAGCAATTGAATACGCTAAACACGGTGAGATCATCAAAAACTTTGACTAATATTTAATTCTGAGCGAATATTGAGCATAGTTACTAAATTTACAGTAAGAAGAGCAGAAATAACTGTCGCTGTAATTTTAGCACTGTGCTCAGTCGCTCTTATGTGGAAGAGTGCACAAAATAGAATTACTTGGAGTGCTGAAGAAAATATGGGAGCTGGGTTTATTCCCTTTTATCTTTCATTGGGCATGTTCATTTGCACTGTAATTACCATCATTAAATTTTTTTTAAAAAGATCTCTTCAATCCACAAATAACGAGCCTTTTATTGATCCTGAGGCTTTTAAGTTTGTATCTGTTACTATAATTTCACTTGTAGTTTTAGTTTTTGCTATTGGATATTTGGGAATTTATTTTTCTTTAATTTTTTTCTTAGCTTTCTATTTAAAATATTTTAGTGAAAAAAGTAATTCATTTATTCTTATATTTTCTTTAACAACTCCTATCTTGACTTTTTTATTTTTTGAGTGGTTGTTAAAAATTCCTTTACCTCAAGGTATATCTGAACCTTTATTTTATCCAGTTTACGATGTTATGTATGGCTCAAGTTCATTATTTATGATTTGGATATATATAATTGCGACTGTACTTTCACCATCTGTCCTAGTCCTTCTAGCTAACAGATTCATAAAATAATTTATGAAGAAAGGTAAATAAATCATATGGAAACTTTTACTTTACTTCTTCAAGGTATGGCCACATCATTTGAATTTTTAAATTTAGGCCTTTTGATATTTGGTTGTCTTATAGGCCTATTTGTTGGAGCTATGCCAGGCCTAGGTTCAGTCAATGGTGTTGCTATATTGATTCCGATTACTTTTATTGTGCCACCTACAGCTGCAATTATTTTTTTAGCTGCAGTTTATTATGGAGCAATGTACGGAGGTGCGATAAGTTCTGTGATGCTAGGTATACCTGGTGCATCAACTGCCGTAGCCACAGTTTTTGATGGAAGACCTTTAGCTGTAAAGGGTGAGGCGATGACTGCCCTCACAGCAGCAGCCGTGGGCTCGTTTGTAGGTGGAACTGTGTCTGTAATCTTATTCACTTTATTTGCACCACCACTTGCTGAAGTAGCATTGAGATTTAATGCTCCCGAAACTTTTGCTTTAATGGTTATGGCTTTTGCAACTTTTGTTGGCCTGGGTGGTGATGATATCCCTAAAACAATTTTCTCTATTTTAATTGGACTAGTTTTATCAACAATAGGACTAGACTTAATTACTGGTAAGCCCCGCTTAATATTTTTCGGCATACCGGGTTTCCTTCATGGAATAAATTTCTTAGTTCTAGCCATAGGTATTTATGGAATAGGAGAGATGCTTTGGACTCTTGAAGAAACTAAAGGAAAAGTTCAAATGTCTAAGCTTTCTGTAAATATGAAAGAAATCGGAAAAGCATTTTCTGCATTAAAAAAGACATTTATGGCAATGAATATAGGGTCTTTTTTAGGATTTTTTGTAGGCATTTTGCCTGCTGCAGGTGCTACACCTGCTTCACTAATGTCTTATGGTATAACAAAGCAACTTTCGAGGAACTCAAAAGAATTTGGCTCAGGGGTTCCCGCAGGTGTAGTTGCCCCAGAGTGTGCGAATAATTCTGCCAGCACTGGAAGTATGTTGCCCATGTTAACTCTTGGTATTCCCGGATCTCCTACTACCGCAATCCTTTTGGGAGGAATGATACTTTGGGGCTTAACTCCAGGGCCTTTATTATTTACACAACAACCAGAATTTGTCTGGGGGTTAATTGGAAGTCTTTATATCGCAAATTTTTTCACTCTTGTCTTAAACATTGCTTTAATACCAGCTTTCTTAATGGTTCTCAGAATTCCTTTTGCCATATTAGCTCCAGTGATATTTGTTTTGTGCGTAACTGGTGGTTACGCACCGACGCAAAGCCTTCATGATGTTTGGTTGATGTTATTGTTTGGATTTGGGGGATATATGCTAAGAAAATTAGATTATCCTGTAGCCCCAGCTGTCTTATCGATCGTTTTGGGTCCTCTGGCTGAGAAAGCTATGAGACAATCGTTAATTCTATCAGACGGTAGTATGGGCATCTTTTTTGACTTTTCATCAAAACCGATTGCGGCAACAATAATGTATATCGCAATTGTTTTATTGATAATGCCTGCGATCGGACCTCTTTATAGAAAATTTTTTAAAAAGGCATAACTTAAGATGATCCAAAAAATTGGAGCTATAAATTTAAAAAGTAAAGTTTATGAAGCACTAAAAAAATATATTTTATCATTAAATATTTATTTAAAAGAAACAGACTTTCATCTAGATGAGAGGCAGTTATCAGAAAAATTAGGTGTAAGTAGGACACCAATCAGAGAAGCAATCGCAAAATTAGAACAAGAAGGTATTGTAAGGACTGTTCCCAGGAGAGGAGTCTTTGTTCACAGGAAATCTAAAAAAGAACTTATTGATATTGTTACTGTTTGGGCAGGCTTAGAAGGATATGCTGCTCACCTTATTATTCAAAACTCAAAAAAAGAGGAAATTGAAGTTTTAAATAAGTATTGTCAATATTCAAAAAAAAATGTTCTTTCTGATTTAGATAATTATTCAAATGATAATATAAAGTTTCATGAACATATTATGAAATTAACCAAAGTAAAACTAATGGGGCAAATTCTAGAATCGCAGTTAATACACCTTCAATACTTAAGGAAAAAATTTATAATAGAGTCTAATAGATCTATTCAATCAATAGATGAACATAACGAAATAGTAAAATCTCTTGTCGCAGGCCAGTCTGTAAAAGCTGAAAAACTTCTTAAAAATCATGCTTTAACATTAGTTGATAAGATTGAAGAAAGTATTAATTCTTAGCCCAATAATCTTTGAAACTTAGCTAAATCTGGTATACATTATACCACCAGAGAGAGGTTAAATATGTCTACAGGAACTAATGAACAAATGATTACTGGCGGTGAGCTAGTAGCTAAGGCCTTAAAGGCCGAAGGTATTGAAGTTATTTACACACTTTGTGGTGGTCATATCATTGATATTTACAATGGATGTTTAAATGAAGGAATTAAAATTATTGATGTAAGGCACGAAGAAGTCGCCTCACATGCAGCAGACGGATATGCACGTATGACTGGTAAACCAGGATGTGCTGTTGTTACTGCTGGACCTGGAACAACTCACGCACTTACTGGAGTCGCAAATGCATTTAGAGCAGAGATACCAATGTTACTTATTGGTGGGCAAAGTTCTTTAACTCAACACAAGATGGGCTCTCTCCAAGATTTACCTCATGTTGATATGATGCAACCAATTACAAAATTTGCAGCTACCGTAATGTCAACTGAAAGATGTGCAGATATGGTTTCGATGGCTTTTAGAGAAACTAGAAATGGATCTTTTGGTCCTTCTTTCTTAGAAATCCCACGTGATATTTTAGACTCATCTATACCGATGACAAAAGCAGTTGTTCCTGAAACTGGAAAATATAGTGCCTCCTCTAAAACTCTAGCAGACCCAGTTGATGTTCAAAAAGCTGCAGATATTATTTCTAAAGCTGAGAGGCCTTGTGTTCTACTTGGTCAACAAGTATGGACATGCCAATCAACCGATGATGCAGTTGATTTTGTAAGAAATTTGAATATACCTGCTTACCTCAATGGTGCTGCAAGGGGTTCATTACCTCCTGGAGATCCTCATCACTTCCATAGAACAAGAAGAAATGCATTCACAAAGTCTGACTGTATCATAATTGTTGGAACCCCTTTTGATTTTAGAATGGGTTATGGAAAAAGGTTGAACCCAAATGCGACTGTTATTCAAATTGATATGGATTATAGAACCGTTGGTAAAAATAGAGATATATCACTTGGACTAGTTGGCCATATAGGTACTACCTTAAAAGCAATTTCTGAAGCAGGAACTAAACAAGATAGAACTGACTGGTTTAAGGAATTAAGAGCTGGAGAAGAGGCGGCTCTTGAAAAATTAATGCCCACTTTTACCACTGAGAAATCTCCAATAAGCCCCTACAGAGTTGCTTGGGAATTAAATCAATTCTTAAATGACGATACAATTTATATTGGCGATGGAGGAGATGTTGTTACAATTAGTGCTCAAGCTGTTCAACCAAGACAGCCTGGAGCTTGGATGGACCCAGGTCCATTGGGAACTTTAGGAGTAGGCGTCCCTTACGCACTTGCTGCTAAAATCGCAGCTCCTGAAAGAGAGGTTCTTCTTTACTGTGGTGATGGAGCATTTTCAATGACAGGGATGGATTTTGAGGCTTTTGTCCGACACAAAGCACCAGTCTTAACCGTTATTGGAAATAATTCTGCGCAAAACCAAATTAGATTTGGTCAAATCATGAAATATGGTGAAGAAAAAGGAAATGTTGGAAATATCCTTGGCGATATTAACTTTGATGAGTTTGCTAAGATGATGGGTGGTCATGGTGAAGCTGTCAGAGAGGCAAAAGATATTCAACCAGCGCTTCAAAGAGCCAGAGAGGCGGTTAAATCAGGCATACCTGCAATTGTAAATATTTGGGTAGACAAAGAAGAATTTGCTCCTGGTACAAAAAACCAGACAATGTACAAGTAATAGGCAGTAAGGTAGGTTAATTTTATGGAAGCTCTTAAAGGTGTAAAAATTTTGGATATGACTCATGTTCAATCTGGACCAACTTGTACTCAGCTTTTAGCTTGGTTTGGCGCTGACGTAGTAAAAGTAGAAAGACCTGGAGTAGGTGATGCTACCCGAGGTCAACTAAGGGACGTACCAGAAGCTGATAGTCTCTATTTTACAATGCTTAACTCAAATAAAAGAAGTATAACACTTAATCCTAAAAAGCCCGAAGGTGCAAAAATTTTTACTCAACTTATTAAAGAATGTGATGTGATGGTTGAAAATTTTGCTCCAGGCGCCCTAGATAGAATGGGATTTTCTTGGGAAAAAATTCAAGAGATTAATCCCAGAATGATATATGCCTCAGTTAAAGGCTTTGGCCCGGGTCAGTATGAAGAGTGTAAAGTTTATGAGAATGTTGCACAATGTGCTGGAGGCTCAGCCTCAACCACTGGAATGTTAGGTGAAGTTCCAATGGTAACTGGTGCTCAAATTGGCGACAGTGGCACAGGACTTCATTTAGCTTTGGGTATAGTAACTGCTTTATTTCATCGAGAAAAATCAGGAAAAGGTCAAAGAGTTTCCGCTGCTATGCAAGATGGTGTTTTAAATTTATGTCGTGTTAAACTTCGTGATCAACAAAGATTAGAAAAAGGACCATTAAAAGAATATTCCCAATTTGGAGAAAATATTCCCTTTGGCGAAGCAACACCTAGGGCTGGTAATGACTCTGGAGGAGGGCAGCCTGGTAGAATTCTTAAATGCAAAGGATGGGAGAATGATCCTAATGCCTATACGTATTTTATAACTCAAGCTGCTGTTTGGGAAAAAGTATGTGATGTTATTGGAAAGCCAGAATGGAAGGAAGATGAAAATTATTCAACTCCTGCTGCTCGTTTACCAAAATTAAACGAAATTTTTGATACAATTGAAGCTTGGACTATGACTAAGACTAAGTTTGAAGTTATGGATATTTGTAATCCACTTGATATCCCTGTAGGCCCAATACTCTCCTTAAAAGAGATATCCGAAGATCAAGGTTTAAGAGACACGGGTACAGTTGTAGAGGTAGATCATCCTGTTAGAGGTAAATATTTAACAGTTGGAAATCCAATTAAACTCTCAGACTCACCAGCAGTTGTAAAACGCTCTCCTCTATTGGGAGAACACACTGAAGAAATTCTTAAAGAATACTGTAATATGACTGATGAAGAAATTAACGCTGTTAAAGAGGCTGGCGCAGTATAAATTATACTTAGGAGGAAATAATGAAAATAATTTTAATGGGACAACAAGCATTTGGAAAAAGTGCTCTTGAAAAATTTCATACAGAAACAGATCATGAAGTAGTTGCTGTTTATTGTGCACCTGATAAAGAGGGAAAACCTCTAGATCCAGTTAAAGAATATGCGCAAAGCGTTGGTCTACCTGTTTTTCAACCATCTAACTTTAAAGATCAGGAGGTTTTAGACCAAATGAAATCTCACGATGCTGATTTATGTGTCATGGCTTATGTTATTATCTTTGTTCCTGAAGCTGCAAGAGATATTCCAAAACATGGATCTGTTTGTTTTCACCCCTCTTTACTACCATTACACAGAGGTCCAAGTTCAATAAACTGGCCAATCATTGGTGGTGCAACTAAAACAGGTTTAACTATTTTCTATCCAAATGATGGGTTAGATGAAGGGGAAATTCTTCTTCAAAAAGAGGTAGAAGTTGGTCCCGATGATACCTTAGGAGATGTTTATTTCTCTAAAATTTTCCCATTGGGTATTGATGCATGTATCGAAGCAGCGGACTTGATTGCTTCAGGAAATGCACCTCGCATTGCTCAAGATGAAACCCAAGCTACCTACGAGTCATGGTGTAAAAAAGCTGATGCTAGAATAGATTGGAAAAAACCTGGAAGAGAAGTTTATAATTTAATAAGAGGTTGTAATCCACAACCTGGCGCTTGGGCAGAATTTATGGGTGATGAATTTACATTTGTTGATACTAAATTCATTGACCAACAAAGTGCTGAGCACTTTCCTGGCCAGATAATCTCAATAAATGCTGAAAACATTGAAATAGCTGTTAAAGGTGGTTTTATTGAGGTTTCAAGATTTAAATCTGATCAGGGTAAGCTTTATGTCAAAGACATGGATACTGCGGTATTTACAGAGGGCGATTTATTCTCATAATACCCATCAGTGGCTAAAAACAACCCTGATTCACCTAAAACGATTTCTATAATTGTTTATTTCTTTTTGCTTTTTGCATTATGGTTTGTGCTCTCTGGTTATTTAAAATCGCTCTTACTATTTTTTGGACTCATAAGCGTTGTTTTTGTTTTGTGGATGTCAATAAGATCTAAATCACTAAATTACGATGTACTTCCTCTCAAACTCTTAATTAAATTGCCCATCTATTGGATTTGGTTAATTAAAGAAATAATAAAATCGGGATTAACTACTACAAAAATTATATGGAAAGGTAATTATAGCCCAGAACTAATTAAGGTTAAGGCATCTCAAAAAAATAATACTGGTAAGGCAAACTATGCTAATGCAATTACTTTAACTCCAGGTACTGTAACTATAGAAATTGATAAAAATACGTTTTTAGTCCACGCTTTAAGTAAAGAGCTATCTGAGGATTTACAATCAGGTGAGATGGATAAAATTATTACAGGTTTACATAAATGATTTTTTTTATTGCACTTGCTATATTAGGTGTGTCAATACTCTTTTGTATTTATAGAGCTGCTAAGGGTCCGACACCCTTTGACAGAATTTTATCTATTTCAAGCATAGGAACCATCATGGCTTTAGGTATTGCAATTCATGGATTTGCATTTGATAGACCAGATTTCGTTGATATTGCATTGATGTATGTACTTTTAAATTTTCTTGGAACTATAGCCATTCTAAAATTTTATAAGATGAAAGGTAAAAAGAAAGTTTAGTGGAATATCTTATTCATTATTCTACAATTTTTTTTCTATTTCTAGGTTGTTTTTTTATTTTATCAGGTAGTGTGGGTTTAATAAAATTACCAGATGTTTTTAGCAGAATACATGCCGCTGGTTTAATAGATACTTTAGGAACAGGATTTATAATTTTATCTTTGATTATTCACTCAGGATTTTCCTTATTAAGCTTAAAACTTTTATTGATACCTTTATTTATATTATTCACTAGTCCTATTTCTGGTCATGCTATCTCCTTATTTGCACATGAGTCTGGTTACAAACCAAAAGCAAAACTTAAAAGAAAATGAATTTTTTAATAATAAACTTTTTTCTAATTTCGATTTTATTTTTTACTACTTTTTATATCTTTAAAACTACTTCTTTAATATCAGTCGTAGCTTTAACAGGGGTTTTTACATTAGTTTGTGCTGCTATTTATGTAAATCTTGACGCAGTAGATGTCGCTTTTACTGAAGCAGCTGTGGGTTCAGGTATCTCTACTATTTTAATGGTTTTGGCAGTTGCTAAATTGCCTGAAGGAAAGAAAAATCAATTATTAAATTTATTTCCAAGCATCGTTTTATCGGTTTCTATCGTCATAGCACTTATGCTAATTATTGCAAACTTGCCACTTTTAGGAGACCCCAATGCTCCAATCCACCTTCATGTAACTCCAGAATACATTAAAGAAAGTAAAACTATATTTCACATTCCCAACGTTGTTACAAACATTTTAGCCAGCTATAGGGGGTTTGATACTTTAGGTGAAACAATTGTGATATTTACTGCTGGGATAGGAGTAATTGTATTACTGACAAGTAACACATTAAATAGAAAAACTAAATTCAAAAAGAAAGCAAAAAAATAATGAAAGATAACTTTTCATCTAGTCCTATTTTAAACATTGTTAGTAGAATACTTTTTGCTCCAATTATTATTTTTGGTTTGTATGTTCAATTTCATGGTGATTATGGTCCAGGTGGAGGATTTCAAGCTGGAGTAATTATCGCTGCAGCTTTCATTCTTTACTCAATGATTTTTGGAATTAAAAAAGGAGAAACTTTAGTTCCTATAAAAATTAATCAATATTTAATGTGCTCTGGAGTACTACTTTATGCGGCAGTAGGAATAGTATCTATTTTTTTTAATGGCAACTATTTAGATTATAATGTATTAGCTTCTGACAGATCTACAGGCCAGCATATAGGTATTATCCTCGTAGAACTTGGTGTTGGTATAACGGTGGCCACAGTGATGATAGCTTTATATCATTCTTTTGCATCTTTTAGGATTAAAGATGACTAATTTTTTATATTTTTGGAACCACTTCGCTTTTATAATATTAATGGTAAGTGGGATTTTTATAATAATTACTAGCCAAAATTATATAAAAAAAATTGTTGGTTTAGCAATTTTTCAAACATCTGTATTTGTTTTTTTTGTTTCCTTGGCAAAAATTATTGATGGAACAGCTCCAATATTAAATTCACAAAATAATGTTTACTCTAATCCTTTACCTCATGTTTTAATTCTAACAGCAATTGTTGTAGGGGTTGCTACATCTGCTCTTGGTTTAGCTATAGTTCTTCAAATTTATAAAAATTATGGATCTATTGAGGAAAATGAAATCAAAAAAGAAGAGTTAAAGGAAAATAATTAAAATGAGTATTATTTTAGATGACGCTCCTGCTCTCGTTGTTATTTTACCTTTACTAATATCAGCAATTATAGCATTTATTTCTTCACCAAGACTGGCTTGGTTCATAACAATTGTAACTTTATTTATTCATATATTACTATCTATTGAGCTTTTATTGAGCTTTTCCTCTTTTGGTTTGATTATCTATGAATTTGGTAATTGGCCTCCACCTTGGGGTATTTCTTTTAAATTGGATGGAGTAAATATCGGACTGCAGCTTTTGTTTTCTGCTTTTGTTTTAATAACAACAATTTATTCAAGAAAGATTTTTTTATCTGAGATTGATCCTGATGACTCTGGTAAAGCATATTCATTATGGTTGTTGGCAATAGGAAGCTTGAATGGAATAATTTTAACCAATGATATTTTTAATTTATTTGTCTTTTTAGAAATATCAGCGCTTTCATCTATTTCATTAATTTCTTTAGGAGCTGGGACAAATAGAAAAGCATTATTAGCAGCTTTCAATTATTTAATAATTGGTGCAATTGGAGCTACTTTTTATGTCATTGGTGTAGGATTTGCCTATGCCATGACAGGCACACTTAATATGAATGATTTAATAATTCAACTGACCCAATATTCAGAAGGTCAGCTGGCAATCTTTGCTGGTATGTCTTTTATGTTAATTGGCCTAATGGTTAAATCTGCAGTGTTCCCACTACATTTATGGTTACCACCTGCATATAGTTATGCACCATCAGCGGTTTCTACTCTTTTTGCAGCCTTGGCTACTAAAGCCATTCTAATTTTCTTTGTAAGGATTTTGTATGAGGTTTTTTCAATCTATAATAGTTATCTAATACTTTTTTTAGAATACATTTTACTCCCTCTCTCTTTGATAGCTATTTTTGCAGGTACAATTATTGCTATTTATCAAGATGATATAAAAAAATTATTAGCTTATTCCTCAATAGCTCAAATTGGATATATAACTCTTGTATTTAGTATTAATGATAATAGTGGAGTTCTTGCAGGTTTTGTTCATATTTTTAATCATGCTCTAATTAAAGGAGGCCTTTTCATGGCTGTAGGATATCTGGCCTTTTCTATAAATGATCGAGTTACCTTACAAAGTATCGAGGGTTTAGGACAAAAATTTCCCATTACTTCATATGCATTATTGATATGTGGGCTCTCATTAATAGGTTTACCTCTTACAAACGGTTTTATCTCTAAACTCTATATATTTCAGGCACTTTATAGTAATGAAATGTTTTTAACCATAGCTCTCGTAGCTTTAAGTTCTGCATTAGCAGTGATTTATTTCTGGAAAATTGTTGAGAAATTATTCTTTAGCCCAAAAGGATTTGAGGCATCCATAGAAGACCCTGCTATTTACATACCAATTTGGATAATAGCAATATCTATAATTTATTTTGGCATCTTTTCATCTCCTATAGTTGAATTCTCATCTATAGCTTCTGAATCTTTAATCAAAGGAGGTACAAATTGAGCAATGAGGGATTATTGATTTTAGGTTTGCTCACACCTCTACTTGCAGCTTTCGGATCGTATTGTTTTAGAAAGAACGTAAATGTTCGAGACTCATTTGGTGTTTTAGGAGGGGTTATTACTTTTTTAATAAGTCTTAAAATATTTAATGGACTTCAAGCTGATGAACAATATGTAATAAATTTGTTTACATTATTTGATGGTGTTGATTTTCTTTTTAATATTACTCCGTTAGGTTCAATTTTTAGTTTAATCGCATCATCATTATGGATATTAGCTTCAATCTATACTGTGGGGTATATGAGAGGAGCGGGAGAGAAAAATCAAACAAGATTTGTTTTCTTTTACTCGATAGCTATTCACGCAGCTCTGGCTATTGCATGGTCTGGAAACTTATTAATGTTATTTATTTTTTATGAAATTCTAACTTTTTCAACTTTTCCTTTAGTTGGACATAAACAAAATGATGAGTCTCAAGCTGCTGGTCGAATATATTTATCCATCTTAGTTGGAACCTCTTTGGTTCTGTTCTTACCTGCCATTTTTTGGATATGGCTTGAAACAGGAAATTTAAATTTTACATCAGGGGGAATTTTAGATGGAAATTTTCCAGCAGAGCGCCTTATATTTTTAATAGCTATGTTAGTTTTTGGAATTGGAAAAGCAGCTATTATGCCCATTCATAGATGGTTACCAGCAGCGATGGTTGCGCCTACCCCTGTCTCAGCGCTTCTTCACGCTGTGGCTGTGGTCAAAGCTGGTGTGTTTAGTTTCTTGATGATAGTTGTTTACATCATTGGACCAGATTATTTACTTCAAAGTCAGGCATCAAACTGGCTAGTTTGGTTGTCCTCTTTTACTATCCTAGCAGCAAGTATCATTGCTATTTCTAAGGATGACTTAAAAGCAAGGCTAGCTTATTCAACTATTAGTCAGTTATCTTATATAATTTTAGGAGCTGCTTTAGCCACTACTTTTGCACTTAAAGGAGCATCTTTTCATATTATTACACACGCTATAGGAAAAATTACTTTGTTTTTCTGCGCCGGGGCTATTTATGTTACTGCTCATGTAAAAAAGATTAGTGAATTAGGAGGATTGGGATTTAAAACCCCATTGATATTTTTTGCATATACTTTAGGAGCATTATCAATAATTGGTGTCCCTCCCTTGATAGGATCATGGAGTAAATTATTTTTAATAATAGGTTCACTTGAGGCTGACTTTTTATTTGTGGCTATTTTGTTGGGTATATCCTCTTTGTTAAATATTTATTATTTACTTCAACCAGTATTTATTGCCTTTAATAAAAAAAATATAAAAAATATAAATATTACCAAAGCACCCTTGACTGTATGGCCACCTGTAATTACAGGAGTGGGGTGTTTATTCTTATTCTTTTTTTCAAATTACTTTTTAAATATTATTAATGGTGTAGTTGCATAATGAAAAATAATAATCTTAAAACTTATGCTAAATACTTTTCTCAATTTATAATTGCTATTGCAGGACTTCTTGTAATAATTGACTTTACCATACATCGTCACGCATATTTCTATTTAGAAGAAATAATTGGTTTTCCTGCAATATTTGGTTTTGTTTGTTTTGTTTTGATTGTCATCGTTGGTAAGCAATTAAGAAAAATTCTCATGAGAAAAGAGGATTACTATGATAAGTAGCATGATTCCTGGCTTATGGATGATCATCGCCTCCATTTTATTGCCTATAATCCCACATTATTTCAGAAAACCCGCAATGGTTTTATCAGTATTTTTATCGTCCCTAACACTTTTAAACGGTTTTGGGACATTCCTTACCTGGGAGATACTTGGTTTCAATCTAACTCTTTATCATTCTGATAATTTAACTTTACCATTTGCTATTATTTTTCATCTAGCTTCTTTGCTGGTGATTATTTATGGATGGCATAATAAAAATATGATGGAAAATATAGCTACTCTTGCTTATGCGGGTTCGGCTATAGGTGCTCTGCATGCAGGAGATTTTATTAGTTTATTTATCTGGTGGGAAGCTACTGCTTTAACCTCAGTTTTTATAGTTCTTGCTGGTAATACAGCTTCTGCAAGAAATTCTGCTATGAGATATTTAATTATTCAAGTTTGCTCAGGCGTGTTGTTATTAATAGGTGCAAGTATGATGGTTTATCAAACAGGTAACCATGAATTAACTAAATTAGACTTATCTAGTAATTTTGGAGTATTTATTTTTTTAGCTTTTGGCATAAAAGCAGCATTTCCATTTTTAAATGGATGGCTTCAAGACTCTTATCCTGAGTCTTCTCCAACTGGAACTGTAGCTTTATCAGCTTTTACCACAAAGCTAGCCATATATGCTTTGGCTAGGACATTCCCGGGAACTGAAAGTTTAATTTGGATTGGAGCAATTATGACAGCATTTCCTGTATTTTTTGCAGTTATTGAGAACGATTTAAGAAGAGTTTTATCCTTTAGTCTTAATAACCAATTAGGCTTTATGGTTGTGGGAATTGGTATAGGCACTGAATTATCTTTAAATGGAACTGTTGCGCATGCATTTGTTCATATCATTTATAAAGCATTATTATTTATGAGTATGGGAGCCGTGCTTCATCGAGTTGGCACAACAAAGGCTTCTGAACTTGGTGGGCTTTATAAGTATATGCCCTTGACAACAATTTTTTGCATAGTGGGAGCAATGTCCATCTCTGCATTTCCTTTATTTAGCGGTTTTGTGGCCAAGTCCTTAATAATGTCAGCTCTTGGAGGACAAGGCTTGATATTAATCTACTTTATTTTGTTTTTTGCTTCTGCTGGTGTGTTGGAACATTCTGGAATTAAGATACCTTATTTCGCTTTTTTCGCTCATGAGAGAAAAACAAAAGTAAAAGAGGCACCATTTAATATGTTATTAGCGATGGGTATTGCGGCTCTTTTATGTATTGGCATAGGCGTTTATCCAAAATATCTTTACTCAATTCTACCCTATGCTGTAGATTATCAACCTTATAGCATTGATCATATAGTAAGCCAACTTCAACTATTGGTATTTGCAATATTGGCCTTCTTGTTTTTAGTTAAATTTAACCTTTATCCCTCTGAGATTAAATCAACAGTCTTAAACTCTGATTGGTTTTATAGAAAAATGCTACCGGGGATAGGAAAACCATTATTTAAAACTTTATCATTTATAATAAATGAAATTTACTCACTAATAGCATTTTTATTTAAATTATCTTTGGGTAAAACAAAATCTTTTACTCAGGTTCATTATATTAAAGTAACTTCACCAGGTTTTGCTGCGCTTGTACTTATCTTAATTTTATTTTTAATGCTTCTTATAGCTATTATTTAGTTTTTTTTATTTTTGAGAACTCTAATTTTATAGCCTCTTGAATAAATATTTGCCAAATTCTTGTAACAACTTCTTGGTCTATCTTATTTTTTTTTGCTTTAGCTTGAACAGATTTTAATATGTGAGTTATTCTCTCATGGTCTATGATTTGATCATGATTATCTTTTAATTTGGTTACCTTGTGTATTTCTTTAAATCTATCAGCTATTAATTTGATAATTTTGTTATCAATATCATCAATGCTTTTCCTGACTTTTTTCAATTCTAAAATATTATTATTTTTTTTCATAGTTTTAAGACTAATATATTATTTAAGCTGAATGAAAACAATTAAATCAAATCATAAAGTTGCTATTTTTTGTGGTTCAATGTTTGGATCAAAAAAAGAATATAAAGACCTTGCTATCAAAGTTACAGAATATTTGTCAAAAAGTAATTATGATATTGTTTATGGCGGTGGTGAAAACGGTTTAATGGGAGTAGTTGCAAATACTGCACTAAAATATAATGCCCATGTAACTGGAATAATTCCAGATTTTTTAGATAATAGAGAAACTATTCATAGAAAAATTGACAAAATTATTATCACAAAAACTATGGAGCAAAGAAAAAAAAAGTTTTTATCTATTTCAGATAGTTTTATAGCATTACCAGGAGGAGGAGGCACTATAGAAGAAATAGGTCTTGTATTGAGTGCTCTTCAGTTAGGTGTAATCAAAAATAAAAAACTTGTCATTTTTAATTATAAAAATTACTGGTCAGATATTATTAAGCAATACAGTAAAGTAGTAAATAGTGGCTTTGCATACAAGAGTTTTAATAATTTATTCTTAGTGTGCTCAAATCTTAATCAGCTCAAGAAACACTTTTAATTCTTTTTTATATATTTTAGCCAATTAGATAACTCCATTGTTCTTATGTTAAAATCAGTAACTGAATTGCTGTAACTATCTTTATGGGGTATTTTGTAACTAGAAATAAGGCCTTCTATTTGATTTTTTGAAAATAAATTTTCATCTAAAAGTAATTTTTTACGGGCATTTAGAATTTGACCTGTATATTTAAAATTAAATTCTGGGTGATATTGTGTACCCCAAAAGTTTTTACTTGAAAGAGATTGAATGGAGTAATGATTATCAGCTAAAGCAACTGATTTTTTTGGCAATTTAGTAACATGATCTAAATGTGAAGCAAAAGCATCAAAGATTTTTGGTTTTTTTTTATACATCCAATGATCTCTACCTTTTTTATTTAAAGATATATTGAAAGATATTCCAATTTCTCTCCCTTTTTTATTCTTTTTTACTTCACCACCATTACAAACTGTGTAAAGTTGCATTCCCCAACAACTTCCAAAAATCTTTATAGGAAGATTAGATATTCTTTTCATTAAAGTGATTTGATTTTTGATTTCTTTAGTATTGTCGTACATATTAAGACTAGATCCTGTCCAAACAATGCCATTAAAAGAATGAAAAAAACTATCATCATATACTTTCTTTAAATCCATTGATGGATAGATGAAAGTAGCTTTTATTTTTGGATCTATTTTCTTTAATTGATCTCTGTAAAATTCACAAATTGGTTGAATTTTATATTTTGCTAATTTACACCAACCTTTTTTGTCGTATCCATTAACTATTAGTAAATTCATGCATATTTAATATAGTGACTTTATTCAAATGTCAGCATTTATCTACAAGTCCTTATCTGTTTTATTTTTTGTGTTAATGAGTGTTTGCATTAAAGCTACTGGAGATCATATCCCTTTGTTTCAAGTAGTTTTTTTTAGGAACTTTTTTGCATTACTACCGTTGATTTTTTTCATCTATTTCTTAAAACTTAATATTCGATCAATTAATAATTATAAACTTCACCTTGTTAGAGCCTTCATAGGAATAACAGCAATGAGTTTATTTTTTGTCTCTCTTCGCTATGTCCCATTAGTTGAGATGCAAACAATAAGTTACTCATCTGTTTTTTTTATTTCTATCTTATCAATTTTCTTTTTGGGTGAAAAAATTGGATACAGAAGAATTATTGCTATAATCGTAGGATTTATTGGAATATTAATAATTTTAAAACCAAGTTCTGCTATATTTTCTAATTATTCCTTACTTCCTTTAATAGCTAGTTTATTTTTATCCATGGCTGTCATAGTTTTAAAAAAAATATTATTAACAAATAATAATGTACTTTCAGTTTGGGTATTTACAATTTTTTGCACAATTATCAGTTTATTTTTTTATAATAAAAGTTGGATTTGGCCAAATAATTTGGATTTGACTTTTATGGTTGCATCAGGATTATTAGGTTTTGTTGCTCAAATATGCCTCACTAAATCTTTTCAGTTAGCTGATGCATCTGTATTAGCACCTTTAGATTTTTCCTCAGTGATTTGGTCGTTTTTTTTAGGTTATATTTTTTTTGGGGAATTAATTTCTCTCGATGTATTACTAGGCGGTTTTATTATTATTCTTAGTGTTGGTTATATATTTTATCGTGAAAGAGTATTACAAAAACAGGTTGTATTAGGAGTCAATAAACAATTTTAAATAAGTAATTAGACATAAATACTATTTTTTGATAATTAAAATTATGGAATATTTACATACGATGGTTAGAGTGAGTAACCTTGAGGCATCTATTGATTTTTACTGTAATAAATTAGGTCTCATTGAGTTTTCAAGAAAAGATTATGAGAAGGGAAGATTTACTCTCATATTTCTTTGTGCCCCTGAAGATAAGAAGATTGCTGATCAAAGTAGGAAGCCTCTACTGGAACTAACATATAATTGGGATAAGGAAGAATACACTGGAGGGAGAAACTTCGGACATTTAGCTTTTAATGTTGAAAATATTTATGATACATGTCAAAAACTTTTGAACGATGGAGTCATAATAAATAGACCTCCTAGAGATGGCCATATGGCATTTATAAAATCACCAGATGGAATATCTATAGAATTGCTTCAAAAAGGTGAAAATCTTGAACCTCAAGAACCATGGTCGAAAATGGAAAACTCAGGTAGCTGGTAGTTTAAATTTCAGAGAGTTTTTTTAGAATGTCTTCTCGAGTAAGTGTGCCATTATTTTGAGCTACAACCTCTAAAGCCTTCCTAATAATATCCTCATCTCCTGGTTCTTCTAGATCTGATAAGATTATTTCTCTAAGAAGTTCTTGATTTTCTTGTTGACCAATATTTTCTAAAATAAATTCTGCAAATACCTTATTTCTTGAATTTCTTTTATCAAACTCAGACTGATCTTTTTGGCTTTGCTCAGCCTCAAAAGCTTTTTCTCTATCTTTAAATTTATCCATGAGTTTATTATTTCATAGTTGGCATATTGAGTGAAGCCCCTGCGACATCATCTGGCCATCTAGATGTAACAGTCTTTCTTTTTGTATAAAAATTTATTCCTTCCTCTCCATGCATTCCATGTCCACCAAAAATTGAGCCTTTCCAACCACCAAAACTATAAAAGGCCATTGGCACAGGAATCGGAACATTTATGCCAACCATTCCAATTTGAACATTTTTCATGAAGTTTCTAGCAAATGTCCCATTTGAGGTATAAATCGACGTCCCATTCCCATATTCATGATTATTAATAATTTTCATAGCTTCTTCAAAATTATCTAAATTGACAACTGATAAAACAGGACCGAAAATTTCTTCTTTATAAATTGTCATATTGGTTTTGACATTATTAAATATTGTTGGTCCGACAAAATTTCCATTATCAAAACCTTGCAAAGATAGGTTTCTCCCATCAATTTCTAGATCAGCTCCCTCAGAGACACCTTTTTCAATGTAAGATAATACCTTTTGTTTATGTTCCTTAGTTATAAGAGGTCCCATCTCGCTTTGAGGATCTAAAGATTCTCCTAATTTTATTTTTGAAGTTTTATCTTTAAGTAATTCCATGAAAGGCTTTTGTATTTTTCCAATAGGTATAGCAACCGAAGTAGCCATACACCTTTCTCCTGCAGATCCAAAAGCTGCACCAATAAGACCATTTACTGCATCTTCTAAATTAGCATCTTCCATAATCAGCATATGATTTTTTGCTCCACCTAATGCTTGAACTCTTTTATTGTTGTTTGAGCATTCGGTGTAAATATATTTAGCAACAGGCGTTGAACCGACAAAGCTTACTGAAGAAATATCAGGAGATTGTAATATTAAATCTACTACACTTTTATCACCATTTACAATTGTTAAGATATTTTCTGGCAAACCTGCTTCTGAAAGTAGCTCAGCTAGACGAAGTGAACATTGTGGAACCTTTTCAGAGGGTTTAAGAATAAATGCATTACCACAAGCAATTGAAAGTGGAAACATCCACAATGGGACCATAGCAGGAAAATTAAATGGAGTTATACCTGCACAAATACCAAGTGGCTGTCTTATATCGTATGAGTCTACATTAGTCCCAACATTAACAGAGTGGTTACCTTTTAGTAAATGGGGTATACCACATGCAAAATCAACAACTTCTAAGCCTCTTTGCAAAGAACCTTTTGCATCAGAAAAAACCTTACCATGTTCTTCTGAAATTATTTTAGCTATCTCATCAAAGTTTTTTTCTATCAGTGATTTAAACTTAAAAAAAACACCGCTTCTTTTTGTTATGGGTGTTTCTGACCATATAGATTGAGCTATCTTCATTTTTTCAATTATTTTTTGAAATTCATCTTTAGGTGTAATTGGAACATGAGCATATTCCTCACCAGTTGTAGGCTTAAATAAGGAAATATAATTAGTGGGAGTCACTTGGGTTAATTTTCCATCAACAAAATTACCAATAATCTTCATAGGAAGCCAAAATAGCCAAATATTATTAATTGTAAATATTTAATCTGATTGATTTTACATAAGCAATTGTTAATATTTTGTTAAACAGGGGTGCTTTAGTAAAGCTGAGAGAGGATTTCCTTAACCCTAGAACCTGAACCGGATAATGCCGGCGTAGGAAGTTATACCTACCACAGCAGTCTTGGTTCTTTGTTAATGAAAGGATTAACGATGAACTTTAAAACATTTATAATACTACTACTTCTACCTTTAGGTGCCTTGGCAAAACAAGAATTAAAAGTATTTACCTACGGCTCTTTTAATTCAGAATGGGGTCCTGGCCCAAATATTAAAAAAGAGTTTGAGCTTATTTGTGATTGTGACCTTATTTGGAATACGGCGGACTCATCTGGAGCACTTTTCTCAAGGGTAAAATTGACAAATAATAAAGAGGGATATGATATTTTATTAGGCCTAGATGAATCATTAATTGAAGAGGCAAAAAAAAATAATCTATTTGTTAAACACTCAATAAATACAAGTAATTTAGAAATAGAATGGAATGATGAATACTTCACTCCTTTTGACTATGGATACTTTAGTTTCATATATGACAGTATGAAATTAAAACAACCTCCAAATTCCTTCAAAGAACTGGCTGAGAGAGATGATTTATCCATTATTATAATGGATCCTAGATACTCAACTCCGGGATTAGGTTTAGCTAAGTGGATAAGTCAAATTTATGAGGAAAACTCCACAAATTTTTGGAAAAAAATTCAAGATCAAATAGTTATTACTTCTAAAAGTTGGTCTGATGGATATGGATTATTTCTTGAGGGAGAGTCAGACTTGGTTTTAAGTTATACCACATCCCCTGCCTATCATTCTTTGATTGAGGGTAAAGAACAATATAAATCATTGAAATTTGAAGAAGGACATGCCAGTCAAATAGAGGTCATGGGTATTTTAAAAAATGCTTCAAATCTAGATTTAGCTGAAAATTTTTTAAACTTTTCACTAACAGAAAATTTTCAAAAACATATTCCTCAAGGTAACTGGATGTATCCGGTTATAGACTTACGGGCATCTCAAAAGGAATTTTACAATGCTGCTCCTTTGCCTGTTTCTATTGATCAAATATTCCCATCAAGTGAAGAAAAAAATCGTTGGGTAGAAAATTGGGAAAAATCAATTATTGAATAAATTCAAATTAGATAAGGGAGCTTATATCATAAGGCTCCCTTATTTTTTTTACTTATTATTTATATTTATATTATTTAGCACCACACTTTATTTTTTAGTTAATATTGATAGCTTTCAAAATTTTAAAATTTCTTTTTATATGAAGACTATTAAATTTACTTTTATTCAAGCCTTTTTAGCTTGTTCAATTTCTTCAATTATTGGTTTTTTTTTCAGTCTTGTACTATATTACTCTAATAGAGATCAAAGAATTATTTCATCTTTTTTAAATTTCTGTTTTATTCTTCCAGTTATTTTTATTTCTTTTGGTTCAATTTATTTTTATAGCTCTAAAGGTATTCTTTCTACTTTACTTGGTTGGCTATCTATTGAATATGATATGAAAATTTTTTCATTGACGGGTATAATATATGTCACCTCTTATTTTAATATTGCTTTTAATGCAAATTTCTTCTACCGAAAATTAATAAATATCCCTAATAATTATCTTAGAGTTCTTCAGTCTAATGGTGTCCCATTTATAAAATCATTAAGACTTCAGCTTAAAAACTATATATTTTCTGGTTATTCTTCTGTCATAATTTTAACTTTGGTTTTTTGTATTGGTAATTTCACAATTGTTTATCTTTTATCTGGTTCACCTAAGCTAACAACGATAGAGCTAGCTATTTATCAATCTATTATTTTTGAGGCAGATTTAAAAATGGCTATTCTTTTAGGCTTCACTCAATTAATTATTATCTTATTAATTTCATTTTCAATTATTACAAAATCAAAATCTTTTTATACGTTTACTTCATATAAAAATTCTTTTCTAAATTTAAAAAAAAATATATTTTTGGAATTAATTTTTTGGCTTATTATTGCATATTTTTCAATTCCTTTTTTAGTTTTAATTAAAGGCTTAATTTCGTTTAATTTAGAATTATTGATTTCAATAAGCTTTCTTAAAAGTTTATTGAATAGTTTGTTGGTTTCTTTTTTATCAATAATTATTTCAATCTTATTTACTCTTTCTTCATTATTTGTTTATAGATATTTCTTAGAACAAAATCTTTTTTTTCATAAACTTATATTTCTTTCTATCTCCATATTACTTTTTATCCCATCTTTATCTCTTTCCGCTATGATCTTTTATCTAAATTTTCAAATCAATTTTATGATTGATAGTCTTTGGATAGTTTCAATAATTAATAGCCTTTTTATAACCCCCATAATGTTTATTTTTCTTTCTGGGAAATTTACTGAAAATTATAAAATCGAATTTATCAATATTGTTCTTTTTAAAGTAAGTTCTGTAAATAGATTAATTAAAATAGATCTTCCTAAGATTAAATATGAATTAATCCTTATTACTGCTACTCTTTTTGTATTAAGTTTAGGAGATTTAACCTCTGTAACTATCTTTAATGATAGTTCTTTTAAAACAGTGCCATTATATATTTCACAACTTTATAGTAGTTATAGATATGATGATGCCTTTTTTATTTTGAGTATTTTTATATTATTAATTTTCCAAATTATGTACATACCAACCAAATTAATAAAAAAAAATGTTAAAAGTTAATAAAATTAAATATAATTATGGAAAATCATTATTTTCTTTTGATTTTAAATTAACAAATAGTCAAATTATCGGCGTAGTAGGTAAAAGTGGATCTGGAAAATCTACCTTATTTAACCTAATAGCAGGTTTCCTTATTCCCAAAAGTGGCACAATCTATTTCGATAATAGGAATATAACAACATTAAAACCTTACGACAGGGATATGACAATAATGTTCCAAGATCACAACAACTTTAATCATTTATCAATATTTGAAAATATTATTTTGGGAGTCGACTCAAATATGAATAAAACCTCTAATAACATTAAAATAGTGGAAGATATTGTTAAAAAAGTATCACTTAAAATTGACATTAATAAAAAAGTTAGTGATCTGTCTGGGGGTGAACAACAAAGAGTAACAATTGCAAGATGTCTTTTAAGAAAAAAACCTCTTTTACTTCTTGACGAGCCGTTTAATACATTAGACCCAGGATTAAGAAAAATTCTTTATGAAGATATAAAAAAAATATCTATTAATAATAAATTGACAACTTTAATCAGTAGCCATTTGATAGATGAAATAAGAAATGTGACTGATAATTTTTTATTCGTTGATAAAGGTAAAATTATCGAAAATAAAATTTTATCTTATCGCCAACTTCTTAAAAATAAATTATTTACAGAATATTTAAAATAAAATTTTTATTTTTATTTATTAAAGATTTATCTACATTTTTTATCAAATTTAATTTATATAAAATATTTTGGTATAAATAATCTAATAATTCACAAATTGGTGTATAGTGTTCTATCTCAGCTATAGATATTTTAAATATTTGAGATAAAAATTTCTTCTCTCTTTTATTAAATTTTTCAAGATAGGAAAACATTGCAATATCATATCCTAAACTTGACTTGATGATATAATCCCAATCAATCAATAATAATTTCTTTTTTGAAATGATTAAATTTTGAAAATGTATATCGCCATGACATATTTTATTTTGGGGATATTTGTTAATATAATTTTCTAATTTTTTAATGTTAATTTTAATAATCTTATTAGAGTTAATTACATCTAAATAACTTTTAATTTCATCTATTAATTTCTTATTTATTAAATTTTGTTTTATTTCACTCATTAACCCTATCTGATCTTTAAATTGATCTAATAGATTCTTATTGCTGAAAAATTCTTTTTTATTTAAAGACTTCTCGCTATTAATTTCATCTATTTCGATTATGTGTTTAGATAGAATTTTATGAAAAGGTGTTATTTTTAAATAATTAATAGAATTGTAAAATTCTTTGGATTTTTTTAAATCTTCTCTAAAAAAATGAGTGAAGGCAATTTGTTTGTAAATTTTGACTATTTTATTGTAATTTTGCGTTTTAACTCTATAAACTCTTGAAAATCCTTCATTTTTACTTTTTAAGCTGATCATTTTTGTGACTATAAGAGAAATTTCAGATTGTTTTTACTCTAATTTTCTATACTAATCTACAAGTACTATTTAAGGCTATTTATTATTGAATTTAAATCTTCGTTTCCAAAAAAAAACATAGTTTAACGATTTGATGGTGATTAACCTTATTAATTTAAGAAAGGTAATACGATGACTACAGGAACAGTGAAATGGTTTAACCCAAAAAAAGGATATGGGTTTATTGCCCCTGATGGAGAAGATAAAGATATCTTTGTTCATATCACAGCTGTTCAACAAGCAGGATTAGACCGCCTTGATGAAGGCGATAAAGTCGAATTTGAAATTGTTGAAGACAAAGGCAAATCCAAAGCTGATCAATTAAAAAAAATCTAATTGATCTTGCGTAAACTTTTTATTTTATCATAGGCTTGATTTATCTCGGATAGTCTGTCTTCAGATTTAATAATTAATTCTTGAGGTACACCCTGAGCCCTTAATTGGTCAGGGTGTAGCTCTTTACTAAGTTGTATCCACTTTTTTCTTATATCCCCGTTGCTAGCTTCTTTCTGCACACCTAAAATTTTATAGGGGTCTATTTGTTTATCTAACCACAATGATTGAATACTCTCATATTGTGTCTTATTTAATCCAAAGTAACTAGAACAACCGTTAATAAAATTAATTTCTGGTTTGCTTATTTCACCATCTGCTTCTGCTATAAAAAAAAGAAGATTTATTATTTGTTCTAATACCTGGGGTTGACCCTTAAAAATCATACCTAATTGCTGTGCATATTGATGATAATCCTCAGAATTTTTCTTGGCTTCATTAAAAATCTTACCAACATCATTTTGAAAATCAGGAGGTATTTTAAATTTTTCTTTAAATGCATTTACTTCATCAGTGGTTACTTGACCATCTGCTTTAGCTAATTTTGCAGCTAAAATTATTATACCTATTGTAATAATTTCTTGAGGTGATTGTATTTTTCCATCAAAATTAGAACTTTGTTTTCTAATTTTATCAACACTATGTCCAGCTATAACGCCCAAGAGTGCACCAATAGGTCCTCCTAAAGCAAATCCAAAAGTACCGGCTAATAGTTTTCCCCAAATGCTCATGCTAATAATTTATTAGATATCCAATTTCTAATTTCAAAACCATAGCGCTTATATTCCTTGTTAAGAGAAATATTTTCATTTAAAGATTTTTCATATTTTAAAAATTCATCTGATTTTTTAATCTGTTGATTAAAATGAATTTCAAATTCTTTTAACATAGAAAAAAAAGCTGGAGCACTACAGTCGGCTAAACTCAAACAAGAGCTTGCCAAAAAAACATTATCTCCTTTAATTCTAAAAATTAAATTGAGATTAGCTTCAAGTTCAATAAAAATATTACTTATCATCAAGTTATCTGAGGGATGAGAGGTATTCTTTACTAAGCTGAAAAGTTTTCTAATACTATTTACTAATTTTTCATCTACTAATTTTGCCATAAATCTTATTTGTATATTGTTAGAGAGATTGTTGGATAATAAAGAAGGATCTGGCAAATATTCCTCAAAAAATTCAAGAATAGCCCCTGAGTCAGAAATCATTTTATCATCTATTGATAAACAAGGAACTGTGGCTGTGGGAGAAAAGGAACCGTAATTATTAATAGCTTCAACTTTATCAATTTCTATGGATTTAAAATCCAATGCCACTTCTATTTTAGAACAAGAAACGCTATGAGAATTGGAATAAAGCTTTAATTTCAAAATAGTTATTTAAGCCACTCATTTACTTTATTATGATCTTTTAAACTTTCCTCATTACCATGTGCAAAATGTTTTGTCATATCCGGATAATATTTATAAGCAATAGGTTTTCTTCCCATTGCTACTGCCATTTCACGAACATGGTGAGGATCAGCACCACAACAAATTCCTATAAAGTTTACATTTAAGTCCATACATTGTTTTGTAAATTCGGCCATTTCATAGCGATTACAGGTTAGCCCATCTAAAGCAATGTGTGAAACATTACCATCAATACAATTGCAATTTGGGTCTTTTATGTACATATGTGTAGGGTATTCTTCATTTGTCCTGTATGGGACTGGAAGAGCTGCAACATGACATGAAACTTCATTTCTTATGCTTGGGAGTAGTTTCATCATCATATCAGGACCCCTGTAGCAATTTAAACCAACAACATCTGCACCATGATCTTCAAGTATTTTACAAGCTTCAGCTGCAGTATGACCTTCTCTTGTTTTACCTCCCTTATGTATAGCTAAATTTACAACTGCAATTAATCCTGCTTCTTTTATTTCTTTCAAGGCTATTTTAGCTTCTTCTGTCCAACTAATTGTTTCAGCAATTACAAAGTCAACATTCTCTTCCTTAGCCCATTCAATTTGTTCCTTGAACATTTTTTGGCAGTCAACATGCGATTGTTTATTGTTAGGATCATAAATATTTGTATTGGCAACATTTCCAGCAATCATTAAATCTAATTCTGGAAATTCTGCAGCTGCGTCTTTTGCAATTTTAAGAGCATTTTTTTGAAGAGGCTCTAATAAATCCTCTTTACCAATAAGGCGAAGTTTTTCTCGATGACCATAATAAGTGAAGGCTTGAACTACATCACTGCCAGCACGGATAAATTCTCTATGTAGTTGTGTGACTACTTCTGGATGCTCTAAAACTACTTCAGGAACATATGCGCCAGCTTGAAGGTATCCTCTTCTTTCCATAGCAAAAAGATATCCTTCGGCACAAAGGATTGGACCTTGATTCAATTTTTCAATCAAATTCATATTAATTCCTCCAAAAAATTATTAAGTTATTTGAATTATTAATATTTTATAAGGATTTTTCTATCGAAAAATAACAACTAATCACTTTTTTGCCTTATTTAAACTTAAAAACAAACCACAGGTATGGTATTTTGTCCATAGGATAGGAGGAGAAAAATGACACTTTTTAAAAAACTGATAGCAGGGCTATCTATTTCATTTTTTCTTATAAGTAATACTTCAGCCGTAGAGTCACAAGATCCAATTAAGTTAACTTTACACGATTGGACTGGACAACATATTACAACAAATATTATGGCAGAGGTATTAAAGGAGGCTGGATATAATATTGAATTAATTCAAGCCGATTACATCGCACAATTTGCTGGTCTTCAAACTGGTGATCTTCACGTAGCTATGGAAATGTGGGAGACAACAGGAAGAGATGCTATTGACGAATACACACCTGATGGAAGGGTTGTCAATGTTGGTTCAACAGGTATGGATGCGATAGAAGAGTGGTGGTATCCTTCTTATATGAAGGATGTATGTCCTGGCTTACCAAATTGGGAAGTTTTGAATGAATGTGCTGAGGCTTTTTCAACTATGGAAACAGCACCAATGGGAAGATATCTTGGTGGACCAGTAACCTGGGGTGGTTTTGATGATGAAAGAGTAGAGGCATTAGGTTTAGACTGGGAAGTTATACATGCTGGAACAGATGCCGCTTTATTTGCAGAATTAGAATCAGCATATCAACGTAAAGATCCAATTATGTTATGGGTTTACGCTCCACATTGGGCACCTTCAAAATTTGATGGTGAGTTTGTAGATTTTCCAGCTTATACAACTGAATGTTATACTGATCCTTCATGGGGTATTAATCCTGACTCAGCTTATGATTGTGGTAAGCCAAGAGGACCAATTTGGAAAATTGCTTCAAGCCAATTAAAAGATAAATGGCCTGGTGCATATGATGCTGTTGAAGCATTTAATATTTCAAATGATGAGATGGGTAAAATGGTTGCTGAAGTTGATTTAGATGGAAAAGCCCTAGAGGATGTTGTTTCAAATTGGATGTCTTCAAATTCCTCAAGATGGCAGTCTTGGATTAAATAATTTAAATTTATGAGGGCGATATAATCGCCCTCATACTTTATGAATAAAAAAACTTTTTTTTTTAGTCAGCAAAAAAATATTTTCATTATATTTGTTTTTTTAACTGCCTTTATTTCTATTTATGGAAAATCATTTTTAAAAAATTCAGATTTATTTTGGGCTTTTAAGTATCCCAAAAATTTTATAATTCCATTAAAAACTTATATTTCTTCTTTTATGAAATGGTTAGTTGAAAGTGCAAACTTTGGACTATTTACATTCAAAGAATTAACAAGAGCCATATCATGGTGTATTGAAATACCCTATAAATTTGTCTTGTCCTTGATAGCAAAAGGTTTTTACCAAGGTCAAGGAAGCCAGGCAGTTCTTCTTCTAAGCCCTATTAGTTGGATGGCAATTGTAATAATTATGACAATTATAGCTATTAAACTTAATGATATAAAATTAGCTGTTCTAACTTTTTTTTCTTTTTTATATTTGGCTGTATTTGGTCAATGGGAAAGTTCCATGGTTACCATAGCATCAATTTTTATAGCAGTCCCTTTTGGTGTCTTAATAGGTTTAATCACTGGTATTATTAGTTATAAAAACCAAACCGCTCATAAGATCATCTCCCCAATTTTAAATTTAATGCAAACAATGCCAGTCTTTGCATATTTAGTTCCAGTATTAGTTTTATTTGGATTTGGACCTGTATCTGCACTTATAGCTACAATTATTTATGCTCTTCCACCAATGGTTCATACTTCTTACTTAGGTTTAAAAAGCATTGACCCTTTTATTATAGAAGCAGGAAGAATGTCTGGCTGTAATAATAGACAATTGCTTTGGAAAGTAGAAATACCCTCTGCCCTTAGTTCAATAAAAGTTGGTATTAATCAGGTCATCATGCTTTCATTTAATATGGTTATCATAGCCTCAATGATTGGTGCCGGGGGATTAGGTTACGACGTATTAACTTCCCTGAGAAAATTAGACATAGGAGGAGGTGTAGAGGCAGGGTTAGCAATTGTAATTATTGCAATAGTTTTAGATAGAATGAGTTTTGTCTTTATTGGATCACAAAAAATATACAAAAATAAAAAGATGAATTTTTTTATTAGAAATATTTATTTTATTTTAATGATTTGTCTAATCTTGATAACATACATTGGAGGATCTTTTTTTAGTATCATACAAAGCTATCCCAGTACTTTTTTTATAAGTACTTCTGAATTTTGGGAAAAATCAATTAAACATATAAATATTAATTATTATGATCAGTTAGAAATAACAAAGTTTTACATACTCAAGTTTTTTATGCTTCCAATTAAAAAGTTCTTTTTATCCATTCCATGGCCTTGGTTTGTATTAGTATTTACTTTACTGGGGTGGCATTATGGAAAATTCAAATTAGCAATCCTTAACTTCTCTCTTTTGTCGTTTATCGTAGTAAATGGACTGTGGATGAAAGCGATGGTGACCATTTATTTATGTGGGGCTAGTGTAATTTTAGCTTGTTTAATAGGAATTCCATTAGGCATATGGGGAGGTTTGAATCAGAGAGCCAACAGGATCCTATTAAGCATTACTGATACTTTGCAAACATTACCCAGTTTCGTTTATCTCATCCCAGTTGTAATGTTATTTAGAGTTGGAGATTTTACAGCCATGTTGGCAGTTATTCTTTACTCTCTTGCCCCTGCAGTTAAGTACACAATTCATGGTATTAAAAATGTAAATCAAGAAGTAATTGATGCCGGTATTGCAAATGGTTGTAACAAAAGGCAACTTCTTTTTAAAATTCGACTTCCATTAGCTCTTCCTGAAATCCTTTTGGGCATTAATCAAACAATAATGCTTGCTTTATCAATGTTGGTAATTACAGCTCTTGTTGGAACTAGAGAATTAGGTCAAGAAGTTTATATCGCTTTAACTAAAGCAGATATAGGTAGGGGCTTAGTAGCAGGCCTATGTGTTGCATTTATTGCGATCATTGCAGATAACACAATAAAATCTGCTAGTAAACGGCTAAAGAATAAGTATGGTTTCATATAAAAATGGAGAATGAAAATAAGATTAAATCTTTACCAATTTGGAAAGGTAAAATTGATATCAAACCCTTAGATGGTGGCATTACAAATCTTAATTTTTTAGTTAATGACTCTGGTAGTGAACTAGTGGTTAGGTTAGGGTCAGACATACCTGAACATTTAGTTTATCGATCTAATGAGATCATCGTAAGTAAAGCTGCATATGAAATAGGCGTATCACCAAAATTAATTTACAATGAACCAGGTGTATTAGTTTTAGATTTTATTAAAAGTACAACCTTAGATCCCTCGACAGTTAAAAGTAATTTAGAAAGAATAATTCCTGTTATAAAAAAAATTCATAATCAAATTCCCAGTAACCTTTCAGGGCAACCTTCAATTTTTTGGGTGTTTTATGTAATTAAATATTATTCCAATTTTTTACTTAAAAATAAAAGCAGTCATTCTTCGTTAATCCCTGAGTTGCTTTTAAAATCTGATAAATTAGAAAAACTATCCTCTCCAAGGGAAATTGTATTCGGGCATAACGATCTACTAGCCGCAAATTTTCTTGATGATGGTTCTAAAATATGGGTAATAGATTGGGAATATGGAGGTTTTAATGACCCATTGTTTGATATTGGGGGACTTGCATCCAATAACGATTTTAGCTTAGATACGGAAAATTTAGCCCTGGAAATGTATTTCAATAAAAAACCCTCTACGGAATTAATGATTAGATACAATGCAATGAAAACTGCTAGTTTGCTTAGAGAAACTATGTGGAGTATGGTTTCTGAAATTACATCAAAATTGGACTTTGATTATGGCGTTTATACCTCAGAAAATTTGTCAAAATTTAGTTCCTCATTTGATAAATTATAATGGTGAATAGTTCAAAAATTGTAATCATTGGAGGAGGCATAGTGGGCTGTTCAACAGCTTATCACCTAGCCAATCTAGGCCAAGAAGTTTGTTTAATTGAAAGTGGCAAACTAACATCAGGTAGTACGTGGCATGCAGCTGGTTTAGTTGGTCAATTAAGAACAAATGCAAACATCACACAGTTACTTGGTTATTCAGTTGATCTATATAATAAATTAGAGGAAGAAACTGGTCTTAGTACTGGATGGAAAATGAATGGTGGATTGAGACTAGCTTGCAACAAAGAAAGATGGCAAGAAGTTTTAAGACAAACAACTACAGCTCACTCTTTTGGCCTTGAAATGGAACTTCTCTCAGCCAAAGAGGCAAAAGATTTATGGCCCATTATGAATATTGATGATGTTTATGGTGCCGCTTTTCTTCCCACAGATGGTCAAGCTAACCCTACAGATATTTCTCAAGCTTTAGCCAAAGGGGCTAGAAATAAAGGGGCAAAAATTATTGAAGAGACAAAAGCTATTAAAGTAATTTTAGAAGATGGTGTTATCAAAGGATTAGAAACTGATAAAGGTATTATAAATTGTGAAAAAATAGTTACTTGTTGTGGTCAATGGACCAGACAGTTTTCTGAAACTGTAGGCGTGAATGTTCCGTTAGTTTCATTTCAACATCAGTATCTAGTTACAGAAAAAATTGAAGGGGTGAGTTCTAATCTTCCTACATTAAGAGATCCCGATCGTTTAATATACTTTAAAGAAGAGGTTGGAGGCTTGGTAATGGGTGGTTATGAACCAAATCCGTTATCTTGGGCTGAAAAGTCTGTGCCAGAAGACTTTCATTTTTCATTATTAGATTCTAATTTTGATCATTTTGAGCAAATCATGAACAACGCGCTAGGAAGGGTTCCAAAATTGGAAACTGCTGGTATTAAAGAGCTCATAAATGGTCCTGAAAGCTTTACTCCTGATGGAAATTTTATCTTAGGCGAAAGCCCTGAGTTAAAGAATTTTTATGTTGGTGCTGGCTTTAATGCCTATGGTATTGCTGCAGGAGGTGGAGCTGGTATGGCTCTTGCAGAATGGGTAGCCAACGGCCAACCACCATATGATTTATGGCCAGTTGATATTAGAAGATTTGGTAAACCTCATCAAGATTTAGAGTGGGTGAGAAAGAGAACATATGAAGCTTATGCAAAACATTACACCATGGCATGGCCTTTTGAAGAAAACTCTTCAGTCAGAGAATTTAAAATTTCACCAATTTATGATCACTTAAAAAAAGCCAATGCTTGTTTTGGGGAAAAGATGGGGTGGGAAAGACCTAATTGGTTTGCTGCCGAAGGTGAAGAGGCAAAAGATATCTATTCTTTTGATAGGCAAAATTGGTTTGAAAATGTTGGTAATGAAGTTAAAGCAGCTAGAGAAAAAGCAGTTATAATTGATCAAACTTCTTTTGCAAAATTTATGATATCTGGAAAAGACTCATCTGAAGCTCTTAATTATATTTGTGCAAATAAAATAGATAAACCTGTCGGGACAACTATTTACACTCAAATGCTAAATCATAATGGAGGTATAGAGTGTGATGTTACAATAACCATTCTTGATGAAAATATTTTTTATTTGGTGACAGGAACAGGTTTTATGACACATGATTTTGATTGGATTAAAACAAATATTCCAAATGGCATGGATGTAAAAGTTAAGAACATTACTTATGATAATTCAGTATTTGCTTTGATGGGACCAAACTCTAGAAAAATTCTTCAAGGGGTAACTCAAACGAGTATGGCAAATGAAGATTTCCCATTTGCTACTTATAAAAAAATTCAAATTGGAAATTCGGAAGTAAATGCAATTAGAATTACTTACATGGGAGAATTAGGTTGGGAGCTTCATTTTCCTATAGATTATGCAGCTGATGTTTACGAAACAATTATGAACTATGGACAAGAATTTGGACTGATAAATGCTGGTTATCGTTGTCTTGAAAGTTGTAGATTGGAAAAAGGTTACCGTGCTTGGGGTTCAGATATTGGTCCAGACCATACTCCTTTAGAGGCTGGCTTAGGTTGGGCCACTAAAATAAATAGCAATAGAGATTTTATTGGAAAACAAGCTCTTATTGACCAAAAGAAACAAGGTGTAAAAAAAATCTTTGCAGGATTTACTTGCGATGACCCGGATCAAATACTCTTAGGTAGAGAGACCATCTTTAGAAATGGAAAACAAGTTGGATGGTTATCTAGTGGTGGTTATGGCTATACAATTAGTAAACCTATTGGTTATGGTTATATAAGAAGCAAAGATACAATTGATAGAGATTATGTCATGAATGGAAAATATGAATTAGAAATTGCTACAAAAAAAATTCCCTGCACAGTTCATTTATCCCCACTCTATGATAAAGAAATGAATAAAATCAAATCTTAAGCTCAAGAATTTTTATTAGTGAGTATTTCGTCACTATATTTTGAGTCTTTTTAGATTTAGCAAATTTCAAAACTTCTTTTTTATTCAAAGGTATAATTTCAATATCTTCACCTTCTTTTGTATTTATAATTCTAAAATTAATAATTTTAGGAACTTTTGCAAAAAAAATATCTGTAACCTCTTCAAGACAGTCTGGTGCGATAATAAGAGAGTCTAATTTTTTTAAGGATAATGGTTTGACACCTAATTCTTCTTTTATTTCTCTGATAGCTGCTTGTCGACTAGTTTCATTTTTTTTAATTCCACCAGCTACGACTTCTAAAGGGAAAGGGATAAATTTATTATAGTGATAATTTGGTCTAAATTGCCTTATAAAATAAAATAACTTTACATCAGAATTATAACAAATTGCAGATACACTTTTTCCATTAAATATAAAATTTTCTTTAATATTATTTGATTTATCACCAAATTTCATTTCCATATTTAATTCATAAATATTTTGAAATATTTTATTTTTTTTAATTATTTTCATAATTTTGCATCTTGAAAGTCTTTAAACATAGTTTATTTTATTGATCTTCAAATGAAAGTTTTAGTTGCTGTCAAAAGAGTCGTTGATTACAAGGTCCAAATTAGAGTTAAAAGTGACAACTCAGGAGTAGAGACACAAAATGTAAAAATGTCTGTCAATCCTCCCGATGAAAATGCTATAGAAGAAGCTGTTAAATTAAAAGAGCAAGGTATTGCTACCGAAACTATAGCTATATCCATAGGTGATGACAAATGCCAAGACGTCTTACGAACATCCATGGCAATGGGAATTGATAGATCTATTTTAGTAAAATCACCAAACACCCTAGAACCTTTAGCTGTTGCTAAAACTTTAAAAAAAATTATTGAGAAAGAAAAACCAGATTTAGTTTTAATGGGTAAGCAGGCTATAGACGATGACTCAAATCAGACAGGTCAAATTTTATCAGCTCTGATAAATTGGCCCCAAGGATGTTTTGTTTCTGATTTAAAAATAGAAGGACAAAAGGTTTTAATCTCTAGAGAGATAGATGAGGGTATTGAAAATTTAGAAACAGCCTTACCTGCTGTTCTGACTTGCGATCTAAGATTAAACACTCCAAGATTTGCATCTTTACCAAATATAATGAAAGCAAAAAAGAAACCTTTAGAGAGCATTGAAATAGACTCATTAGATGTAGATACAGAAGCTAAAATTAAAGTTCTAAAGGTAGTTGAACCTCCAAAACGCAAAGCAGGTATTATGGTGAAAGATGTTAAAGAGTTAGTTCAAAAATTAAAAAATGAGGCAAAAGTAATTTAGATGGCAATTTTAGTAATAGCTGAACATGATAATCAAAATATCAAAACATCAACTTTGAATACCATTTCCGCTGCACAAAAAATTAGTGATGAAATTCATTTAATTATTTTAGGTAAAGGTATTGAAGCATTAGTTAATAAGGCAAAGTCTATTCACGTTTTATCAAAAGTTTTAAAATGTGATAATGAAAAATTAGAAAATCTTCTTCCTGAGATTTCTGCTCCAGTTATTGCTAGTGTATCATCAAACTATTCACATATTTTAGCACCAGCCTCAACATTTGGTAAAAATCTTCTTCCAAGAATATCGGCTATATTAGACATAACACAAGTAAGCGATGTAATTGAAATTGAAAATGAAAATACTTTTATTAGACCTATTTATGCAGGTAATGCTATTTCACATGTTCAAACTAATCAAAAAATAAATTTATTAACTATAAGGCCTACTTCGTTTGAAAAATGTGAAGACTCAGGTGGAGATGCTAGCATTGAAGATGTAACCTACGTTGAGACTGAATCTCAAACAATATTTATTAATAGAGAAGTTTCTAAGAGTGATAGACCTGAGTTAGGGAATGCTAGGGTTGTCGTTTCTGGTGGTAGAGGATTAGAAAATTCAGATAATTTTAAGCTTCTATATGACCTTGCAGATAAGCTAAATGCTGCAGTTGGTGCCTCTCGTGCAGCTGTAGACTCTGGTTATATTGGAAATGAATGTCAGGTGGGACAAACTGGAAAGATGGTAGCTCCTGATCTTTATATAGCTGTTGGAATTTCAGGAGCAATTCAACATTTAGCCGGAATGAAAGAAAGTAAGGTAATTGTTGCTATAAATAAGGATTTAGAAGCACCAATATTTAATATTGCAGATTACGGACTTTCATCAGACTTATTTCAAGCAATTCCAGAAATTATCAAAGAACTAGATCTACTTAATCAGATAGAATCGTAATATTTAATATATTATCCTTTATTAATTAAATAATGACTGAAATTCAAAGAGAAGAAATGTTATATGATGTTGTGATCGTGGGAGCAGGCCCTGCTGGTCTATCAACAGCAATCAAACTCAAACAACTTAATGAAGAGTTGTCTATTTGCATCCTTGAAAAAGCTTCTGAGGTTGGTGCCCACATATTAAGTGGAAATGTATTTGAAACTAAAGCTTTTGACGAACTCATTCCCAATTGGAAAGAGCTAGACGCCCCTGTAAACACAAAAGTGAAATCAGAGGATTTTAGCTTTTTAACAAAAAACAAGATTTTTAAAATTCCAAATTTTCTTTTACCAAAAACACTCCAAAATCATGGAAATTATATTATTAGTCTCTCCAATCTTTGTAAATGGTTGGGGGAGTATGCAGAAAATCTTGGGGTAGAGATTTTTCCTGGTTTTGCAGCCAGTAAATTAATTTATGATGAAAGTGATGTAGTAATAGGTGTTCAAACTGGCGATATGGGTCTGGACAGTAATAACAATCCAAAAGATAATTTTGAACCAGGTATAAACATTAAAGGTAAGGTCACTGTTTTATCTGAAGGTTGTAGAGGCCATTTGGGTAAAGAGGTAATTAAAAAATTTAAACTAGATAGCAAAAATAAATCACCACAACAATATGGTATTGGTTTTAAAGAAATATGGGAGATAGACTCTAATAAACACAATTTAGGTAAAGTGTCTCATAGTGTGGGTTGGCCATTACAAAGCGATACTTATGGGGGAAGCTTTTGCTATCATGCAGAAAATAACCAAATTTATTTAGGTTACGTTATAGGTCTTGATTATAAAAATCCTTATTTATCTCCTTACGATGAATTTCAACAATTTAAAACACACCCTGAAATTAAAAATTTACTTATAGGTGGAAAGAGAATTTCTTATGGTGCAAGAGCCTTGATAGAAGGAGGACTTCAGAGTCTTCCCCAAATGCATATGCCAGGTGCTTTGTTAATTGGATGCGACGCTGGTACTTTAAATATGCCAAAAATTAAAGGCTCTCACACAGCTATGAAAAGTGGCATTATTGCTGCCGAAGTAATTAATAACCACATAAGAAATAATGTAGAGCTATCCTCATACGAGGCTGAATTTCAAAATTCATGGATATATGAAGAACTAAACCAAGCTAGAAATGTAAAACCTAGTTTTAAATGGGGTCTCATCCCAGCCATGATTTTTACTGGAATAGATCAAAAACTTTTTGGAGGAAGGTTGCCTTTTACACTCCAGCATAAACACGCAGATCATGAAAGTTTAATTCCAGCAAAAGACTCAAAAAAAATTGATTACCCAAAATATGATAATGAATTTACATTTGATAAGCCTAGTTCTGTCTATCTCTCTGGTACTAATCATGCTGATAATCAACCATGTCATTTGGTTCTAAATGATAAAAATTTATCAATTAATTACACTATTGAAAAATATGATGAGCCTGCTCAAAGATATTGTCCTGCAGGTGTATATGAAGTTGAATTTGATAATGAAACTAAAAAAAACTTTTTAAAAATTAATTCTCAAAATTGTATTCACTGTAAAACTTGTGATATCAAGGAACCTTCACAAAATATTGAATGGCTCACACCTGAAGGTGGAGGCGGCCCTATTTATTCAGGCACTTAATTAAAGTCATACTCAAAATTTTGAGAGGTGGCATTTATATTAATTAATTTAGCACCATGTTTTATATGAAAATGAGTTGCGATAGGAGTTAATGGAGACAGGGTAATGAATCTTTTTACAAGGGTCATTTCATCCTTAACAAATTTTTTAGCATTGAAGATAGTCTCTTTGCCAGCACCTCTTTTTCTTGACCAAACAGTATAAGCAACTGCTATATCTCCATTTTTTTCATGGAAAGCATTTCTACTCATTAAATCTAGTTCCTTCATTGTTTGAGGAACTTCATTACAAAATGCAATACAAATAAAACCTTCCACGTTATCGTTAGATTTAAGACCATAAACTTTCCTTCCATATGAGGTTCTAAATTCATTATCTATCTCAGGTCTGATTGGGTCTTCGGATATATCAACAGACTCCAGTTCAACTAATTCAGTTTTAGAAAGCCAACTAAAAAAGTTACTTATAGAATTTTGAAATTTTTTCAAACTATAGCCAGGTGTGTTTCATTGAAAGAATATCCTCATCACCATTAATGATAATTGAAGATAGACTCTCTATTTTAGGCAAAATACTAGAAAGATAGATATTAGAGGTAGCAATTTTTGCATTAAGGAAGTCATCATCCATTCCACCTAGTTTTTTTAGTTCTAATGATTTTGAGGCAGTTTTAATCATCATCCATCCCCCAAAAATATATCCCAACAGCATTAAATAATTTACTCCAGAGACAGCAGGTCTTTTTTTATTATTAGAAACACCAACAATATGGTTTACAACGTTTTTAGCTGTATTGATTGATGTACTCATTCTTTCAAATAACCCTCTCATATTTTCATTTTCAATTTCAAAAGATTTTTCGACATCTACCTTGATTTCGTCAATTAATTCTAAAATACTTTTGCCATTATCTCTGAGTGTCTTTCTAAAAACTAAATCATTGGCTTGAATGGCAGTTGTTCCCTCATAAATAGGTAAAATTCGTGCGTCTCTGTAATGTTGGGCAATACCAGTTTCTTCGATAAATCCCATTCCACCATGAATTTGTATAGCATTAGATGTGATTTCTAATGATCTTTCCGTTAACCATCCTTTAATAATAGGTATCATCAGTGATGATTTTCTATCCCAATATTCACTTTTATCAGATTTGGTCATATCTAAAGCAAAGCCACCGTAAATAGCAAGAGCTCTCATGGCTTCTATCTCAGATTTCATAGTTGCGGCTAGCCTTAGTACATCTGGATGATGAATTATAGGATCGCCTTTTTGACCATCTATAGGAACACCTTGAACTCTATCCTTAGCATACATCTTTGATTGTTGATAAGCTCTTTCAGAAACTGCCAGTCCTTGAACCCCAACAGAAAACCTTGCATGATTCATCATTTCAAACATGATATTAAGTCCTTGATTTTCTTCTCCTACTAAATACCCAATAGCACCATCTTTTTCTCCAAATTGTAAGACTGCTGTAGGAGAACCTTTAACTCCAAGTTTTTTTTCAATTGATAGACATGTGACGTCATTTCTCTCGCCAATACTACCATCGCTATTTGGAATAAATTTAGGAACTAAAAAAACAGAGATACCTTTATTTCCTTCTGGGGCATCTGGTGTTCTAGCTAAAACTAAATGGATAATATTTTCTGAGAGATCATGTTCGCCATATGTAATATAAATTTTTTGTCCAGATATTTTATAGTGACCATTTTCTTTTATAGCCTTGGTTTTGATAGAAGATAAATCAGTGCCTGCTTGAGGTTCGGTTAAATTCATTGTTCCGGTCCAATGACCTGACGCTAATTTAGGAATATAAAAATCTTTTTGTTCATCAGAGGCTGATTTTTGAAGAGCGTATATTAAACCCTGAGTTAGCAAATGACATAAGGCGAGGGACATATTGGAGCTATGCCATATTTCATTGACTGCAGCTGAAAGGGTAACTGGAATTTGTTGACCTCCAAATCTTTCTTTGGCTTCTAAACCAAACCATCCCCCATCTCTTAAACTTGCATAGGCTTCTTTGTATCCTTTTGGAGTAACAACTGTACCATCATCAAGCCTCTTTGAGCCTTCATGATCTCCAGGTAAATTGCATGGATCTAATACATCTGAAGCTATTTTACCTGCCTCTTCTAAAACTGCATCAACTAAGTCATCTGAAAATTCTTGATAGTCTTTTATTTGACTGAGTTCTTCAAGGTTAACGAGATTTTTAATGACAAAGTTAAGATCTTTTACTGGAGCTTCGTACATTTTTTTTAAATATATACTTTTTTAGAATTCTTTCCTAAAGAAATTAAAATTTCGTGTTCATTTGTACCAGTCTCATATGCAATTTCTTCATATGACTGATTACTGCCAAGTATCTCAACAGGCTTTCCGATAAATAATTTTTTTTTATCTATGCTTGTAACATCAATTGTAATTAGGTCCATTGAAACACGTCCAACTATTGGACAGGGAATATTATCAATGAAAACTTTACCTCTATTACTTCCTCCCCTTAAATAACCATCAGAATATCCGAAGTCAATTGTGGCTATTACCATCTTTTTTTTTGTTACATAGGTCTTGCTATAGCCAATCGATTGTCCTTTTGTAATATTTGATATTTGTAATATTGGTGCAAAGATACTCATCACAGGTTTAAGACCAAAAGATTTTTTAAAAAATGGATTTATTCCATACAAGCTTTTACCTGGCCTTACAAAATCTAAATGAAAAGATTTTCCAATAAAAACTCCACCTGAGTTAGCAATACTTAGAGGTTTTTTAAATATCTTATTAATTTTTTTAATTTGATCTAATTGGTATTTAGATTGTTTTAAATCCTTATCATCTGATGAAGTTAAATGACTCATTAAAAATATTACATTTTTTATTTGAATTTGGTTTTCGAACTCATCAATTTTATCTAAATTAAAACCCAATCTATTCATCCCTGTATCAAAATGGAGAATATATTTAATTGTTCTTGGAAAATTATTTATGATGTTTAATTGATCTGAGTTATTAATAATTGGAATTAATTTGTTGCTTATTATTTGTTTGCAACACTTTGAAGTTATAACACCAGACAAAAGATAAATTCTAGCTTCTCTAATTTGTCTTCTTATCAACAGGGCATCTTCAAGACGAGCTACGTAAAAATCTTTAGACCCATTTTGGTGTAACGTATTAACACACTCCTTAAGACCATGACCATACGCATCACCTTTTACAACTGATAAAATTTGAGATTTCCCAACTCTTTTTTTAATCAAATTATGGTTAAAAACTAGGTTAGACCTGTTAATAAAAGTTAATTTTTTAGAAATTAAGCTATCTGTTTTTATCATTTTTTGTTCCAGAATATGAAAAATTTAGCTTCAAGGTCATGACTATATATCATAGTATATCTACTACTATTATAATAGAAAACGGAGGAATAAATGAAGAAACTATTTTCATTATTTTATGCACTAGTTTTATTTGCAGGCTTTACAACTGTCGCTAAAGCAGCAGATCCAATTAGAATCCCAGTTTTAAACTGGTCAAGCCAAATTGTGATGGCAAATGTTATGGCACAAGCTTTTGAAGAGCTAGGCTATGATGCAGAATTAGTTCCTGCTGAGTCAGCAACAAGATATGAAGCTGTTCGTGTAGGTGAATTACACGTTGCTCATGAAACTTGGGAGTCCACAATGGCTCTTCCTTTTTATGCAGCTATGGACAAAGGTGGATTAATTGATGCTGGAAGTCACGATCTTGTAACTTTTGAAGAAATGGGTGTTCCAAACTGGGTAATTGATGAAGGACTATGTCCTGGTCTCCCAAGCTGGGAAGCTCTTAAGTCTCCAGAGTGTGCTGCTAATTTTGCTACACCTGACTCTGACGGTAAAGGTAGATGGTTAGAAGGTCCTTATGAGTGGCACACAGAAGTTATGCCTAACAGACTAAAAGGCTTAGGTATCGATGATCTATGGATGGTTAAATTTGCAGGTACTGCAGATGCATTATGGGCTGAATTAGAAGCAGCAAAAAAAGAGGGTAGAGGCACAATTATCTTTAACTGGTCTCCAAACTTTACAGATGCAGCTGGATTTACTTTCATTGACTTCCCTCCATATTTTGAGGGTTGCAGAATTGAAAACGGTGGTACTGTAGAGACTACTGGTTGTGGTTCTCCAAAAGGATGGCTTAAAAAAGCTGCTCACATTAAGTTCCCAATCACCCATACATCTGCTTATAAGTTCTATACAAAAATGGAATTTACAGCACCTAACATTGGTGAGATGGCAAACTATGTTGACAACATGGGCATGACTCATGCTGAAGCTGCAACTGCATATATTGCAAATAATAGAGATCAAATCGATTTCTTTATGCAGTAATATCTAAAACTTTAGTTCTCCCTCTTTTGAGGGAGAACTTTTATATTTTCAAGGAGAAAAAAAACATGTCGCCCACAATTAGTTGTTCGTCTGTCTACAAAATATTTGGAGATAATGCACAAAAACTCCTCTCAGAGAGTGGCGGTAATGTTGATGCAAAAAAATTCCAAGAAGCTGGATGTATAGTAGGCGTTAATGATGCCTCCTTTGAAGTAAATAATGGTGAGATGCTTGTTGTAATGGGGCTCTCAGGATCTGGAAAGTCAACTCTCTTAAGATGTATATCACGATTAACTGATGCTACTGCCGGAAAAATTTTAATAGATGGTGAAGATATTTGCTTGATGAATAATAAACAGTTAATTGAATTAAGAAGAGAGAAAATGGGTATGGTCTTTCAAAATTTTGCTCTTCTTCCCCATAAAACAGTTTTAGAAAATATTGCTTTCCCCTTACAAGTTAAAGGCGTTACAACTGATAATAGTATTCATAAAGCCTTAGAAATGGTTGAGCTAGTTGGCCTAAAGGGAAGAGAAAATTATTTCCCAAGAGAACTATCTGGAGGTCAGCAACAAAGAGTTGGTATAGCCAGATCTTTGGCAGTTGAGCCAGATATTTGGTTTTTAGATGAACCATTTTCTGCTCTTGATCCTTTGATTAGAAAAGAAATGCAAGATGAATTTTTAAGACTTCAATCAGTTTTGAATAAAACAATTATGTTTGTCACTCATGATTTTGACGAAGCTTTAAGACTGGCTGATAGAATTGCAATTATGAAAGACGGTATTATAGAGCAATTAGATAAACCAGATAACATTGTTTTAAATCCTGCCACAGATTATGTACGAAAATTTACTGAAGACGTTCCAAGAGAAAAAGTTTTAAAGATTGAATCAATTATGGATTCTGCGGATCCTAATGCCTCAGGGGATATGGTTGTAAATAAAAACGATATAATTGAAACAGTTGCTGAGAAAATTCTTAGTAGTAAAGATATCATTAGAGTAACTGATGATAATAATTCAGTAGTTGGGTCTATAAACCCTTCAAAAGTAATTAAAGTTCTATTCGGTGGATAAGAACTACATAGAAATCATTCGAAATTCAAAACCAGCTCAGTTTGGTATTCTTTTAATTGTATTTTTATTTCTATATCATTTAATTCCTCATAGTGAGGGAAATTACTTTTGGAGACTCCCTTCGTTATTAGGTTTTATCCCGATAAAGTTAAATGAAGTTATTTATGCTGCTTTATATGACTGGTTCCCACTCAAAGTTTGGGATCCAATTTTCGAAATGTATGAAGAAAAAGCGGCCTTCCGAGAATTTACAAAATCCATATCAAAAGGATTACTATTTTTAATTACCTTTGTCAGAGAACTCTTATTGGGAGGTGATAAAATAATTGATGTTTTTGTCAGTGATGCTTGGCTTAAGGAAAACGATTGGATGTCATGGCCTGCTCTTCCTTGGACTGCAGGAACAGTTGGAGCATTTTTACTAGGTTTTCAATTAGGTGGTATTCGTTTGGCCTTATTGGGAGGAATAGGTGCCTTATATGTATCTATATTTGGAAATTGGGTTCCTTCTATCCAAACTCTTTCTTTTGTTTTAATTACAACACCTATTTGTTTTGTTTTAGGTCTTTCTTTTGGAATATGGGGTTATTTAGACAAAAAAGTTGAAACTTCTTTACAACCTGTTTTAAACGTCATGCAAACAATGCCCCAGTTTGCATATCTTGTGCCAATTATCGCTTTATTTGGATTGGGGGATCACGCTGGTTCTATTGCCACAATAGTCATCGCCACTCCACCTATGATTAGGAATACAATACTTGGGTTGAAGAGAATTTCTCCAGAGGTAGTTGAAGCAGGGCTTATGAGTGGATGTACTAAATCTCAGCTTATGTTTAAAGTCCTAATTCCTACCGCAAGAAGAGATATTTTAAATGGTGTAAATACCGTCATTATGCAGTGTCTAGCTATGGTTGTAATAGCATCTTTTGTTGGCGCCAAAGGACTTGGTCTTAATTTAAAAGTTGCCTTAAATAGTTTAAAAATTGGTAAAGCTGCAGAAGCGGGTTTTTGTATAGTTTTAATTGCCGTTATTCTAGATCGATTTACAAAAGCATGGGCTAACAAACAGGTGGATTATTTTGAAAATTTAACTTTTTTTGAGAGATATAAGCTTTTAATTATCTTTGGAATTTCAATTTTAATTTTTTCTGTCGTTGCTTTTATAGCAAATGGTTACTTTGATAAAATTAATTACCTATATGTTATTCCTATTGAAAAGGGTCTTACTTTTGCCCATTATATTGATGCAGCTGTTGATTGGGTTTGGGATACCTTTTTCTATTCTCTTAACTCTTTTAATAAGTTTCTTTTAACTCAAGTTTTAGGTCCCATGAAAAAGGCTTATCTAGGTATGCCAGTAGCTGCCACATTAACTCTTACGATGGGTGTCGCTTATATCATTGGTGGCATTAGAACAGGCTTATTAGTTGGCGGCATGATGTTATTTATTGCTATGTCTAAATATTGGGACAGAGCTTTAATTACTATGTACATGGCAACATTTGCTGTAATTATGGCTTCTCTAAATGGAATAATAGTTGGATCTATTTTTGCACAAACTCAAAGGGGATCAAAATTTATTCTCTCTGTTTGTGATTTCTTTGAAACATTCCCATCCTTTGTTTATTTAATCCCTGTTATCTTCTTATTTAATATTACTGATACCTCAGTATTAATAGCAGCTATTGTTTATGCTACCGTTCCTGCTACTCGTTATACTGTTTGGGGTCTAAATAGTGTTCCACTTTCTTTACATGAAGCAGGCACCATGTCCGGAGTTTCAAGAATGCAAAGATGGACTAACATTGAAATCCCTTTAGCTTTTCCAACAATTATGCTTGGTGTTAATCAAACAGTTGTTTTCACTCTTCAAATGGTAATTTTAGGAGCGCTTATTGGAACAGAAGATTTAGGCCAACTTATTTTTGGAGCATTATCAAGAGCCCAAGATGGTCCTGGTGTAGCTATAACATTAGGTTTATTTGTTTCTTTAATGGCTATTTCTGTAGATGTAATTGTGAGGAAGTGGGCCGAGGAAAGAAAAAAAGCATTAGGTTTAGATTAATCAATGCTTAAGTTCGTTTATCTCTCTTTAGCAATAATATTTGAAGTGGTAGGAACTATTTCTCTAACATTATCAAAAGGTTATACGCAGATTGTACCTACTATAGGCATGGCCGTTTCATATATTATCTGTTTTTACTTTCTATCAAAGTGTTTGAATGAATTTGCATCCATAGGTTATGTTTATGCAATTTGGGCAGGCTTAGGAATAGTTTTAATTACATTATTAGGTGTAATATTTTTTAAGAACGTAGTTGATTTAGGTGGAATTATTGGAATATCATTAATTGTAATAGGAGCTGTGGTGTTAAACTTATTTTCAAAGATGTCTCATTAATCATGATTATTCCAAGAATTACAAAACCCTATGAGCCAGGACTACCAGCTTTAGGCAATGATTTAGAAAATTATTTAGTGAGTGCTGGAGGTTCTGTTACTTTAAAACTTGAGCCAGGAGATACATTTAAAATTATTAACCTTGAGGGACTTCAACAAGCAGAGCTAGTTGTATTTAATTCAAAAGGAGAATGTAGTCTCTCTCCATTGAGTCTCAAGAGCGAACATAAAGGTGATCTAACAAAAAATATTTTAACTAGCAGTGAGGAGTCAGCACAAATTGCTTATTCTAAACTAAAAAGATTAGGACATGATGTTAATTCAATCAACCAATCTATTCTTGTCTTCTCAAAGGAAGCAGAAGCAAATAGCGTTGAAGAGTTTTCGTCAAATGACTCCTCAATTTGTATTATCTCTGCACCAGGAGAATTTGAAATAACACATGAAAATATCCCTGCTTCTGAATTAAGGGTAATTGTTCAACGATCTAGAAAAAGAGAGGAGGGTGAATTTTTACTGCCAGACCCTTTGATGGATCCTGTTGAAGAAATATTTGTAAAAAGATACACAGCAATGGCTTATGAAGTTCAAGAAGGCGATTTTATTCAAGTAATAGATATCTATGGAAGACAATGTTCGGATTTTATGGCTTTTGATGCCGATAAACTTCACAAAGGCCAAGAACTTGGAATAGATACAACTAATAGTAGATATTTGATGGGAAGTGCTTACCCACTTCCAGGTCTTCATTCGAAATATTATGATGAAAATCAATACCCCATGATCGAAGTTTATCGAGATACAGTAGGGAGACACGATACTTTTGGTACAGCCTGTACTTCAAAATTTTATGATGATTTAGGGTATTTTGGCCATCCTAATTGCTCAGATAATTTTAATTACGCTCTGAATAAATTTACAATGAGGAAAAGATTAGGATGGAATGCTATTAATCTTTTCTACAACACAGCCATAGATGCAAACAATTCTTTAATTTTTGATGAACCTTGGTCTAGGCCAGGTGATTACATTATGTTTAAAGCTTTAAAAAATCTTGTATGTGTTTCATCGGCTTGTCCGGATGATGTGGATGCAGCAAATGGATGGAATCCTACAGATATTTATGTAAGAGTTTACAGACCCAAAAAGCCATTTAGTAAAGGAGTAGCATTTAGAATGAAGGCAGATTCAGAACCAAAATTATCAAGGGAGACTGGTTTTCACCCAAGAGTAGCAGACCTAACTGAAAATATAGTTGAATACAAAGGTTTTTGGTTAGCTTCTAATTATAATAACTTTGGAGCGCTCCAAGAGTATGAGGCTTGTAGGGAGAGAGCTATCATTATGGATTTATCTGCTCTTAGAAAATTTGAAGTTAGTGGACCCGATGCTGAGGAATTACTTCAGATAACTTGTACAAGGAATATTAGAAAGCTTTCAGTGGGCCAAGTGGTTTATACAGCCATGTGTTATGACCATGGCGGAATGTTAGATGATGGAACTGTTTTTAAAATGACTCATGATAATTTCAGATGGATTTGTGGCGATGAGTATTGTGGTGAATGGTTAAGAAATAAAGCAAAAGAAATGGGTCTTAAAGTTTGGGTAAAATCTTCGACAGATAATCTTCATAATGTATCTGTTCAAGGACCCAAAAGTAGAGAAATTCTTAAGAAAATTGTTTGGACACCACCTCATCAAACTTCTTTAGAAGATTTAGAATGGTTTAGGTTTACAATTGCAAGACTTAATACATTAGACGGAACTCCTATTATGGTATCAAGAACAGGATATACAGGTGAACTAGGATATGAAATTTTCTGTCACCCAAGCAAAGCTATAGAAATTTGGGATGCAGTTATGGAGGCAGGTAATGAATTTGATATTGCTCCAATGGGATTAGACGCATTAGATTTGGTAAGAATTGAGGCAGGTTTGATTTTTGCTAATTATGAATTTGATGATCAAACAGATCCCTTTGAAGCAGGTATAGGTTTTACAGTTCCACTCAAGTCAAAAGAAGATGACTTTATAGGAAAAGAGGCTTTAATTGAAAGAAAAGCAAATCCTCAAAGAAAATTAGTAGGATTAGAGATAGATGGTAATGAAGTTTGTGGACATGGTGACTGCGTTCATCCTTCTAATAATGCTAGAGAACAAGTGGGTACCATTACAAGTGGCATGAAATCTCCCGTATTAAATAAGAATATTGCTCTTTGTAAAATGAATATTAAGTATGCTGAATTAGATACAGAAGTTGAAATTGGAAAATTGGATGGACATCAAAAAAGAATTAAAGCTAAGGTAGTCCCTTTTCCTTTTTACGATCCTACAAAATCTAGGGTTAGAGCCTAATTTATACTCATAAATATGTTTTATACAGGTCTATGCTTTGGAACTAATGATTTAGAAAAATCAGGTTTTTTTTATGATGCTGTTTTTAAAACTATCAATGTTATTCGGCATCAAACAACTGATAACGAGATAGGCTATGGTTTTTCTGGACAAGAGGAGTGTTTTTGGATTATCAAACCATTTAATAAAGAAAATGCAACTAACGGAAATGGCTCTCAAATGATTATTACGGCCAACTCCAAAGAACACGTAGATTTATTTTATTCTACTGCCTTAGAATTTGGTGGTTTGGATGAAGGTAAACCAGGTCTAAGAGACCATACTCCAAATTACTATGGGGCCTATATTAGAGATCTAGATGGTAATAAAATCCATATATATATAATTCTGCAAAACAATATGAAGAAAAAAATAACAAATGATTGATAAGAAAGGTATTACATGACTATAAGAGACTCTATAGGAAAAGAAGCAGTTTTTGTGAGTAAATCTACAACATTACATGTTGGTATGAAAAGATTTGATAAAGGGCCTTACTTTGATTTTTATCATAAGGAAGATAACTTATATGGCGTTTACGCAGAACGTTTTTATCCAATATCAATTGGCAATGATACAGAGGAAATGTACTGGAACCTAAGAAGAAAAGCTGTCATGTACGATACCCCAGAGAAGCCAATACAAATTGAAGGTCCTCAAGCAGGAGAATTTTTAGATAAAGTTTTTAGTAGAAAAATATCTACATTGAATGTGGGAAGGGGAAGGTATGCAATAGCATGTTATGAAGATGGTGGAATTTTTATTGATGGCGTCTTTTTTCGTTTAGAAGAAAATAAGTACTGGTATGTTCAGCCTGATGGCCCACTAGAGACTTGGCTTAAAGCTAATCAAGCAGATTATAATGTAAAGATTTCAGATCCTTCATCTAGATCTATTCAAATACAAGGACCTAAGTCACAAGAAATATTATCAAAACTTACAAATGGAACGTTGGATAAAAATTTTAAATATTATCACTCTGGATTTTTTAATATAGCAGAGCAAAAAGTTTATGTTTCTCGAACAGGCTGGACATCAGAGCTTGGCTATGAAATTTATACTTTAGGTGGAGATACCAACTATAAAAAACTTTGGGACACAATTCTTGAAATAGGCAAGCCACTAGGACTTCATTTTGATGGAATTTTATCAATGGAAATGAGAAGAATAGAAGGAGGAATATTAGATAGTAATACTGATTTTGACTCCTCTATGAATCCTTTTGAAGCTGGACTTGGCAAATTAGTTGACTTAACAAAAGATGATTTCATAGGAAAAAAAGCATTAGAGCAACTAAGTAAAAAATCAGGAAAAAGATTATTTGGAATTATTTCAGACAATCCTCTCGTCTATAAATCAAATGTTTTTTTATCCAATGATGAAAAAGTAGGCTATTTACCTGCTTCAACTTGGTCTCCAACATTAAAAAAATATATTGGATATGTGAGATTCAATTATTCTGGAAATTGGACAGAGTTTAAAGTAAGAGCAGAGTCATCAGATGATAGTTTAGTGGATTGCACAATTGTAGAATTACCTTTTTATGATAAAGATAAACTTATTCCTAGAGGGTTAGATAAAAAAATTCCTTAAATCTAATCTTTATCTTTTCTAAAAAAAGGTATTAAGAACACAAAGCAAGCTACAAAAAAGAACAAACTCCCAAACATAGCCCAAAAACTTCCTATGCTTGAAATTATAAAACCAACTGCTGAAATAATAAATAATATCCACCCAATAAGATTGTAATGGTTATTCTTCATTAAATTATAAAATTATTTTCTGACCCCTGCGAGTTTAAGTTCGAATTCTTTTTTTAATGCTAGGGAGTCAGCTTGCCTTCTTTTTTCAGGTACATCGCTTAGAGTTTCACCGGGCAATCTGGTAGGACCAGGGTTTGAAATTCTTAGTTCAGCTGCTTTCATCATTGCTTTTTCTTCAGAAGTAAAAATCAAATCTTTGAAAACGAGAATTGGCTTAATTGGATCTGCTTTTAATTGAGCGACTGCCCATTCTTTATTTTCTTTTAATGCTACGACAACATACCAGCCAGGTACAGTACCAGTTTTATATCCATTCATTTTAAATAACACTTTTGCAAAATCTTTATAATTTCCACCACCAATAGGAAAGATAGACTCTCTTTTTTCATCTGATAAATCTAGATGGCTTTCTGCCATATCATATGAATTTTCATTTAATATATTTACATCATCTAATGTTAAAGTTTGCTTTGCTTTGAACTTTGGATGTATCCACCAATATTCGTCTTTTTGTTTTTTTGTTGTCATGAAGTTTTATGGCAAAGGACCATCTTTTGAGAACCCATCAATCACATTCTTCATTAATCTTGAAACATTATTGTCATAATTGTTATGAGATAATGAACCTAACCAAGACATTGAGGAAAATGAAATCATAGCACCATCATGAGGAGTTTTGTAGTATACTATGTCTGCCCTTGTATTAGGATTACTCTCACCTGTGCCGTTTAAAATATTTCCTCTAGCATTAAATGTTGAGTCTTCTGTGACAGTAACAAACATATCATTATGACCCTCAGAGTGGGCTAAAGCGAAAGCTCTATGTGGAGTACCTTTTTCCAAATCATACCTATCGAGTTCTAATCCAGCGGCACCATCACCAATTAAACCAAAATCACCAATAGGTTCATCATATCCAATACCTTCAAACATCCATGAGCATTCTGGAAGTTCACTATCAGGTGTTCTTTTAAAATAAGAGGAGTAAGTAAGACCAAATGATGTAAAAGAAACACCAAGAATTTTGCACATATCTCTTCCTCTAACTCTCCATAAGCCACCATGTTTGCCATCAAAGGCATTACAGTATTCTCCAGGATTAATCGTCCAAGCCCTCGTACCGTTATCGCCTTTTCTAACTTCTAAAATATTACCATTGTTAGGATGAAGGGCAGAAATCCAATAAAAGCCATTGGCAGCATTGTACATAAATCTACCACCTTGCATTTGATAATCATGTATTGAATGCCAGCCTTTTTCTGTAAGGTATTCTGGATGATGTCCAGTCATCACAACTTTATATTGTTTCAGAAGTTCAACACCCTCATTTTCTATATCTTCATCTGTATGAATATCTACATCATAGCCCATTTCATGAAGCCAATCGACAAAATGTAAATCTGCATTTAACTGCCATAGAGATGGAGATAAAATATGAATATATTTAGGTCTCATATTTAGAATTGGTCTCAGTCTTGAAGAGATATTAACTCCCCAACCATCTCTGTAAGTTGTATAAGTTCCAAGACCGTAGCCTCTATATTCATTCAACAATAAATCACTTGGTTGTATTAAAGGAACTCTTCCTGTTAAAAGCTGAGCAACAGCTGAATTTACCGATAAGTTATCATTTGCATAAGCCATGTAACTATTTGTTGCCATTATTAAACATAATTTGGCTGTAGGTTTATTCTTATGAGGCCTTACAAAGAAAGGAATGTAATCTTCATTTTCAGGATCAGTTAATCTATTTACTCTTAATCTAGCAGCATAAACCCCTGAAGGAAGATTGTCTGGTATTTGGTATTTGAAACATACTTCCCATCTAGCATCATCAACTGACTCATCATGAAAATGAATAGCCCCATATTCCTGAGGACCGTGAAGAAAGCTCATATAGTCTGATGTCCAGTTAAATCCAGGAACTCCTCTTACGGGCATATTAACCCCACAACCATTCCACTTACATAGGCTCTCGTCAATTATTTCTGTTGAAGCGGCATTGGGGACTATGTTTGCGTTAAAATTCCAAGCACCAATTACAACTTCCTTTAATTCGTTTGAAACATTTTCAATTCCCTGGCAACTAAGAAGAATTTCGATTTCATGTTGCGCTAGAGCTTTATTAGCAATTTTAGGTCTTTCAATTTTTCCATTAAATTTATTTGTGTGAATAGGTATTTCATGAGGTTCATCCAAGTAGTTAAAATGTCCTCCGGTTAGCTTCCTTCCAGAATTTGATTTTTGAGTACTAGCTGCTAAGAGGATAGGACAGTCATTTGCTGAAGGTCCTCCCATTAAACTTGATCCATGGTATTCCCCAGATGTATCTTCTTTTGGATGAAGCATGCTCATACCATGACCTGAATTTGTATGAGTTACGTAAGGTTCTTGAAAAACACTAACTTTACCGGTGCTAGCATCAAAAGAAGCACCAACTTTATACCAAATTTTTCTATAAAGAGGCTTCCCAGTAGAAAATTCCTCAACTTTACCCTTGCCATGTCCAATTTTTAAGCAAAGTTCACCATGTTCATTAATAAAAATTCCATAGCCAGTTTGATTTTCTTCATCCCATTTAGTTATGATAGCCTGCGTGCCAACTTCTACCCCCTCTACATCTACATAAGGGGTAGTAGGGTAAATGTAAGCGCACATAGTAAAGCTTTGTAAATTAAATAAATCATTGTGGGGGATGAATATATAACTTCCAGCGTGAATATCCTGTTTTTTACCTGGATACATATCACTAATATTTGAATGAATTAATTCTTCTTTAAAGCCAGGACCTTCTGGATTTGTATCTCCATGAATTAGCCGAACAATATCAACTTGATATTGTTCATTGAATTCAGAATTAACAAAAAAAGAAACTTCTTCATTAGGCCTTGCAGAAAACTTATCTGAGTATCCAGTAATTCTTAGCATAGATCCATCGTTATTGTTATCGCTCATAATATCTCCTTCACATCTCTATGCCATATTGGGACAATAAAACTTTTAATCTTTTTAAAAAAATAGCATGTTCAGCCTCGCCACGCGTAGGGTAAGACTCATCAGTTAATCTAACTTTACCACCTCTATTACCTGGGAGTAAGCCAAGTGTATACTCTTCCCATCTTTTAGTTTCAACTATTGTTAGTTTGTTTTTTTGAGGTGTGGTTCTAAGTTTATCTATTAATCTTACAAGTGCATTGCTATACATAGGAGCCGGCTCTCCTGGCTTGGTGCCTGAGTACATTGGATTAGCAGCATGTTCAGTGATTATTTCATTTCTAGAATCTTCATCAATCAAATATGGCAGAATATACATTCTAGTATCATAGTCATCGACCGCAGCAAAACTGTCATTTCTGTGAATTGTAGTGTCAGGGTTTTTATGCTTTCTTGTCATTGATTAAAAACTACTCTTTCTTGCTCTTTGGTTTGACGGGAGAAGGTTTATCATCTTTTTTCTGTTTACCTGTTATAAGAGAACTCTTACCACTGATCAGGTCATTAAAACTTTCATTTTCCCCAACTAACCCAACTTCTTTTACTAGTTGTTCTAGTATTGGTGCTTGTGTTTTGTATTTCATTGCACCAGTAACTACTCTATCCACAATATCCTCATTATTTCTTGTATTACCTGAACTGTTAGAGTCAGAGTTTAACCCTAATCCACCAACATCGACAATTTTTATTCCATCAATATTCTCTATAGGTTTTACACTTTGTTTAATTATCTCAGGTAATTTTTCAATGATATCTAGTTTAACTTTCATAGCTATTTGTTCAGATTTTAAAATATTTGTAGCTTCATTTAATTTTTTAAGACCTTCAGCTTCAGCCGTTAGTTTCACTTTTTTTGCTAACGCTTCAGCATTAGCTATGAGTTCTTTAGCTTTAGCGACATCTGTAGCTGCTGTTTTTTCAGCTGCTGCTGCCAATGTCATAGCAATAGATTTTTCTTCAGCTATCCTTTGTGACTTAACAAGAGCTACTGCTTTTTCGCGTTCAGATTGAGCCATTAGTTTTGCTGTAGTAATATTTTCTTCGGCCACTATGGCTTTCGATTCTGCTTCTCTTGTTGAGATAGCTGTTTGAGCACGTTCTTTTTGTTTGGCAAACAAATCAATAGTCCTGTTTTCTTCTTCAATTTCTATATTTTTTTGACTTTCTATTTCACTAACTCTGATGGATTTTTGTTTATCTAATTCAAGAGTTCTTAAATTTTTTTCAGTTTCAATTCTTTCTTTTTGTAAAATTTCATCAGATTTAATTTTAGATTTTTCTATTTGTTGATTTTCTTTAATCTCAACCTCAGAAGAAATTCTTTTATTTTCAGCTTGTGATTTTGAAATTGCAGCTGCTTGTTCTGATCTCTTATTTGAGACTTCTAATTCTTTTTGAATTCTTGCAAATTCAGATTGCCTGTTAATTTCTAAAGATTTTTGTTCTGCCTCTAAATTAGTTTGCTCAATCTTAAGTTCAGTTGACTTCTGAATATCATTTCTTTTTTTTCTACTAGCTTCTGTTTCCTCTGTTATCTTAATTAAACCTTCAGCATCAAAAGTATTACCTGGATCAAAAAATTCTTTTGATGTTTGGTCTAATTTTGATAGTGAGACTGACTCAAGTTCTAACCCATTTTTTGTTACAACATTTTCTACAAGTTTATGAACCTCATTAGTAAATTTTAATGAACTAGATTGTAGCATTTCTAAACTCATATCAGAAATCACTGATCTCATAGCGCTTACAAACTTACCTTCCATCAATTCTTGAACAGATTTTGGATTAAGTGTCCTTGCACCTAGTGTTTGTGCAGCAAGTGCTACACTATCTTTGTCTCCAACAACTCTAACATAAAAATCAGTTTTAACATCAACTCTCATTTTATCTTTTGTAATAATGCCATTACTTTCTTTTCTCTCAATTTCTAATTTAAGAGTATTCATGTTTACGGGAGTTGTTTGATGAATTATAGGTATGGCCAATGCTCCTCCTGTGAGAACAATTTTTTGACCAAACATACCTGTTCTTACAAACGCAATATCTTTAGAACTTTTTTGATAAAATTTCGCAAAAATAACTAATAGTATAAGAAATACAACTAGTCCTATTAATATCCAGTTAATCATCCTCCAACCTATCCCTTCGAAATACTATGTTATTAAAAAAAAGCATCGAAGTAAATGATTTAGAATTTATTTTATTAGTCCACATAGTGGAAGATGATATTCTTTTATGATTTTAATCTGAAAGATAATAAATTTTTTCATATCTTTATTAATTTCATTTTTTTTGTATTATTTAATTACGAGGAGACGATTTAAGGAAGGATAGGAAATGAAGAAAATAAAAAAATTCTTCGGCGTAGGTAATCGAAAAGCTCATAACACAGCTGCATTAATTGCTAACAAAGAAGGAAAGATCAGGTTGGAAGAAGCACAACCTAAAGTTTCAGGTGATTTTAAAAGTATGACTAGAAGAAAACTTTTAAAGTTAGGTGGAACAGGTACTCTAGGTTTAGGTGCCCTAGCAATGCTTAACCAAAATACTGCACAAGCAGCCTCAAAAGATCCAATTCCAATTGGTTCTATGTACCCACTAACAGGTTGGGCTGCAGCTGATGGAGCGGGATACAAAAGAGGTATTGAATTAGCCTGTGAAGAAATCAATGACTACGGTGGAATTTTAGGTAGAAAGATCGAAAACCATTACGTCGATACCAAAGACATGAGCGCTGCCGAAGTTACAGCAGCTGCAAATTACTTAATTGATAAACATAATGTCCATGCAATAATCAATGGTTACAATATCGGACCTAATGATGCTGAGTACGAACCTATTGCTGATGCAGGAATTATCTATATGCATGTTAATACAGCTATTCAACATCACAACACCGTAGCCTCTGATCCTGATAGATACTTTGGTTGCTTCATGGCAGATCCAGCTGAGTATTGGTATGGAGCTGGTTATATTACCATGTTAGCTGACTTGAGAGATCAAGGTGTATGGGATATGCCAAATAATAAAGTAGGACTTATTATTGGTTCAATTCCTTATTCAGTTGTTATCGCAAACGCAATGAAAGATGCTGCTCCTGCTAAAGGATTTGAAATCGCTTTTGATGAAGTTGTACAAACTCCAACTCAAGAATGGGGACCTGTATTAGCTAAATTAAGAAAAGTCAATCCAGGCGCTATAGCAAACACTCACTTCTTTGCAGGTGATATAGCTCAGTGTCAGTTACAGTTCGTAGATAATCCAACTAATAGTTTGTTCTATTATCAATATGGCGCTCTACTTAAATCTTTTAGAGATATTGCTGGAGATGCTTCAGTTGGAGCTATGACAGGAACTGTTGATGGTCTTCTTTCTGACGATTATTCAAGAACATATGTTGAGGCTCATAAGAAAAAATTTGGACCTGATGCGGACTACCAACCTGGTGGTTTAAGTTATGGACCAATGCATCACTATGCTTTAGCCGCAGCTATTGCTGGTGGAACAGGCGAACCAGGTGATTATGATCAAAATAGAAAAATCGCATGGGCTCTTAAAACATTTACTTATAGAGGTCCAAACGGGTCTTATTGGTATCACCCTGAGCATCAAGCAACTATGCCATATCCAACTTGGACTCGTGACCCTTCTTTAGGTCATCCGCATATGCTTCAACAAATACAAGATAAAAACAAAGACCCTGTTGTTATTTATCCTGAGCCATACATTGTTGGAAATTATCAAGTTCCATCTTGGTTTAAATAAATCTATTTTTCAATGGGTAGCTTATTTTGCTACCCATTGAAGTTATCAAAAACTACATTGGGATAATTATAATTTATGAATACTGGATTTAAAAATTTATCATTAAACAAGGCGAAGTTAAATTTTTTTCAATCTGGTGATAAAGAATCTATATCTCAAGATGACTCACTCTTGACTTGTCACAGAGTCTCAAAATCTTTTGGTGCCTTAAAAGCAGTAAATCAATTAAGTTTTGAAGTTCCTGAAGGTATTGTATTTGGTATTGGTGGTCCCAATGGTGCAGGTAAAACTACATTATTTGATTTGATATGTGGTGTTCAAAAAGTAAATAATGGTGAGGTAATTTTTAATAAACAAAATATTACAAATCAACAGCCTCATAAAATTTGTCATACTGGCATTGCAAGAACTTTTCAATTAAATGCTGCATTTGAAACTATGACTGTTAGAGAAAATGTTATGGTTGGCATTCATCATGGTGTGGAAAATAAAGAAATACCTAATCTTTATTTTTCAAGACAAGATGTCATTAATGCAGACTCAGCATTGTCGCTTGTAGGTTTATCTGATATTGCAGATAAAGTTGTATCAACACTTACACATTTAGAACTTAAACTTTTAATGATAGCCTCAGCTATAACAACTAATCCTAAATTATTATTATTAGATGAGCCAGTAGGAGGATTAATTCCAAATGAAATTGAAAAAATTGAAAAGGTTGTTGCAAGATTGGTTAAAGAAAAAGGATTAACTATAATTCTTATTGAACATGTTATGAGATTTTTAGTGGGACTCTCTGACGAAGTAATGATTATGAATCATGGAGAAAAATTATATCAAGGTCAAGCAGAAGAAATGATTAATGATAAAAAAGTTATAGAGGTTTATTTAGGTGAGGGCACTTCAGCAAATTTTCAAAAACTTAAAAAGAAAAAAGATAATATTTTGGATGAAGATGAAAATTTAAGTTTAGTTGAAGAAATAAAGGATGAGTGGTCCAAAGATGTCGAAATTGCAGCTAAATCACTTATGACTCAAAAAAAGATTGGAAAAATTTATCCAATAGATTTTTTAAAGCTTTCTAAAATAATTGATCGTAAAACTGACACCAATAAGTCAACTAAAATTGCAAGAATTGCTGAGTCTTTGATTAAAGCGCATAATAATTCTGAGGATTTATCTCAACTATTTGAGATGTTATCAAGAGCAATTTCTGAAACTTCTTCGTTGAGGAGTAGTTATAAAAAAATAAAAAAACCTATTAGCGATGAAGATAATTCAAATAATAGATCTAAATTAATCGAAGAAGCTGCTCTTAAATTAATTCATTCGAAAGATAATAAAAAAGATACTGAAAAAGATATGGAGTTTTTGAAACAAGCTTTAATATGGGAAAAGAAAAATGATTAAAATTTATATAGTCCAAAATGGCATCTGAAGCATTAAGAATAGATAATCTTTCCTCAGGTTATGGAGCAAGAAGAGTAATCAAAGACCTTTCTATGGTTATTGAAGAGGGTTCTGTGGTGGGCATTATTGGACCAAATGGACATGGTAAGTCAACTTTAGTAAAAACTATATCTGGACTGGTTTCAAACATGGAAGGGAAAATATATTTAAAAAATGTATCTGTAGATGATTTATCTACCAATGAAAGAGTTGAAAAAGGTCTTATTCAAATTCCTCAAGGAGATTTAATATTTCCAGATATGACAGTTGAGGAAAATCTCTTTTTAGGAGGTTACCTCATAGACGATAGACAAGAGCTTGAAAGAAGATTAGAGAGAGTATACTCAATTTTTGACAGGCTTTTAGAGAGAAGAAAACAAGTATCTAGAACTTTATCTGGTGGTGAAAGAAGAATGTTAAGTATAGGCAGAGGTCTTATGTCAGAGGGATATTTAATGATATTAGATGAACCCTCTTTAGGCCTTGCCCCCAAAATAATTGATCAAGTTTATGAAATAATAGCCAATCTAAAAGAAATTAGTCCAACATTGCTTGTAATCGAAGAAAACCCTACAAGATTGCAAAATATAGCCGATTATATTTATTTGCTAGATGATGGGGAGTTTGTTTGGCAGGGAAGACCTGAGGAACTTAGAAAGAATGAAAGTATAATAAATACTTACTTAGGAATTTAAAAATGGATATTTTTTTACAAATAGTTTTTAGTGGTCTAGCTGTGGGTTCAATGTATGCAGTGGGTGCGATTGCACTTTCACTTCTTTGGGGAACTATGGGTATGTTAAATATAGCACATACCGCCTTTATTGCCCTTGGTGGTTATATTTCTTATTGGACCATGACAGTAATGGGTGCCAACTGGATATTTGTACTGCCTATGGCTTTTCTTGCAGGAATTGTAATGGGTTACATATATTATCATTTAATAATAAGACACATTTACTCTAAGGAAAATTTTTCTGTGAATATAATTATAGCCTCCGTAGCTCTCGCTGCTTTAGGAGAAAATGCATATTTAAATCTTGCTGGAGGAGAGGCTTTAAGACAACCATTTCGTTTTAATGGAGGTCTAGAAATGATTGGAGTTGTTTTAACTTTTCAAACCATCTTTACAGTATTTGTTGCTGTTTTGTTAATGGTTATTCTTTCATTAATAATGTCTAAAACCAAGCTTGGTCAGGTAATAAGAGCAGTATCTCAACAACCAACCGCATCAAAACTTATGGGTATAAATGTTCAAAAATCGTTCGCTACGGCTTTAATGCTTTATGGAAGTATAGCAGCTATATCTGGAGTACTAGTTACAGGGACTTCTCAGGTATTCCCATCAGTAGGATATGACAGCACAGTCAAAGCACTAGTAATATTGATTGTTGCAGGCTTAGGAAATTTAAGAGCTGGTATTTTTATGGCTTTCGCACTTGGTTTTTTAGAGATGGGGGTTAACTATGTTTTAGGTGCTAGATATGGCTTCCCATCTATGCTGGCTTTCGTAATTATAGTTCTTTTATTTAAACCTAATGGATTTTTTGGAAAGGAACAAATTACTAGAGTATAGAAAATATGGAATTATATCAAATTTCAATATTGATTACTGCTATAGGTATACTAGTAGCAATAGTTGCTTACTTCTGGGGTACTTCTAGATCAGAAAATTTTGTTTCCAAAGTCAGAAGTGACTCAAGAAATACTTTGTTATGGCGAGATTTTTGGATTGGACTAATACTAGTTGCATTTGCTTTAATTTTTCCTGCATTCGGAGCTGGCAAGTATATTTTAGGTCAAGTAATTCTTTTCTTTATTTGGGCCGCTGTTGTAACACAATGGAATTTAGTTTTTGGATTTGCAGGAATTTTCACCCTTGGACATATGGCTGTCTTTGCAATTGGTGGATATATTACTGCGATGACAGGATTATATTTAGGATGGAGCCTTTGGGCTGCTTTACCAGTTGGTGCTCTAGCTACCGTAATATTTAGCTTTTTAATGGGAGCTACTATAATACGACTTCGTGGCCCTTATATAGCTGTGATGACATTAGCTATAGCAATAGCTATGCAAAAACTCATTGTCAGTGATGTAGAGTGTTTTATTACTAAGGATCTGATCTGTTATAATTTTACTGGCGGAGCGAAAGGTTTGTTTGGTTACGGAGGCTTTGGCTTTAAAGAATGGCTCGGGTTTAAGGGGAGAATATATGGGGAGTATTATCTAGCTCTACTTTTACTTATTTTAAGCACATTGTTTGCTTTATATGTAATATACAGTCCTCTTGGTTCTACGTTTAGATCAATAAGAGATAACGAAATATGTGCTAGTTCAAGAGGAGTTAATAGAGTTAAATACCAACTTATAGTTTTTACTTTATCTGGTATTTTCACAGGCCTTGCTGGGGGAGTTTTTGCTGGACTTCAAACAACTATCGGTCCTAATATATTATCTCTAAGCTTATTATTATTTTTATTATCGATGATAGTTGTTGGAGGCCGGGGTACAAATTGGGGCCCTTTAATAGGTGCAGCAACTTTAATGTTAGCTGATACAGTTTTAAGAGATTTAAATGAATTAAGAGTAGCTGGACTGTCACTAATTATTTTACTAGTAATGTTATTTTTACCTAACGGTGTTGTTGGTTTAATCGGTGGAATATTTAATTGGAAACCTAAGAATAATCAATCTAACACTGATGGACAAAAAAATCTTAAACAGGTACTTAGATCTAATAGGAATCAAGTTTTTAAAAAAGGAAATTGGATTAAATCTTTCGGAGATGAAAAATGATAGAGGTAGTATCCAATAAGGTTGATTATATAAATCTAATCTATGATTTAATTACCGTACTTTTTTTAATTTTTTTATCTTTTGGAATTATTTTAAGAACCTATGGAATTAGCAGAGAAAAATTTGCTTTGACAAATATTAAAATTCTCTTTTTTTCATTTCCAGTAATTGTTTTATCATCATATCTTTTTGGCTGGGCAATATCCTTTGCATTTTCTTCTGGTCCAATAGTCAAAGGAGGTTTTAGAGAGTTTGCTTTCGCATTGCCTTGGAGTGAATTTATGGGTCCAAATTTAGACAATAATCAAACTTTCGTAAATGATTATCAAAAATCACCGATGTCACTCATTAAATTTATTTTGGTTACATGGTCTATGATTATTTTTTTTGGCTCTGCTATCATTGAAAGAATTCGAATTGGAGCTTTTCTAATTTTATCAATCATATTAGGTTCAATATTTTGGCCAATATGCTCCTCATGGTCTTGGTCCTCTAATGGTTGGATGAGCGAAGTATTCGGATATCATGATGCTTTTGGCTCAGGTGCTTTTCATACTATACTTGGTGGCTTTGCATTAGGTGTATTAGGAAAATTAGGTTCTAGAAAAATAAAATTTAATAGTTTTTCAAAAGCTCGTGACATTCCAGCCAATAGTGAAATAAGTTTAATTTTTGGAAATATCTTAGTTGTCTTTGGAATATTTGGTTTATTTTTATACTCAATTAATCCCTTCTCTGAAATAAAAAATGAATTTGGATCTTATATGTTTACTCTCAATATTTATGGAAATCCAATTTCATTTTATGGTGTCTTATTAAATTTCGTGATGGGTATCTCTGGAGGATTGGTTATTTCTGCAATACATTCATTTAATAACAATAAAAAAATATTTATTGGTGGAATAGTTGGAATTGTCTCAATTTCAGCGGGCGCTGATTACTATCATCCTGTACATTGTTTACTAATATCAATGATCGTTACTTTAGCTGTTTTTAAAAGCTTTAACTATCTTGAGGAAAAGTTCAAGATAGACGATGCTTCTGACATTATTGTCTCTCACGGATTTGCAGGTTTTTGGGGTTTGATTATTGCTAGCATACTTCTTTGGGGTTATCCCTCTTCTATGGCTGAAGGTTCAGTTTTCACAAATCCCTTTGGGCAATTTGCCGGTGCACTAATCATTTTTTGGATACTTGGTTTTATTCCAGGATATTTAACAGCAGGGATCTTAAAATTTTTTAATATATTGCACCTCAGCGACACTATTCAAATCACAGGACAAGATATCTTATCAACAAGAGATAAAATTATTGAAACAAATAATATTTATGAGGCTGAGAAAAAAATAATTAGTGATATGAAGGCAGATAAAAAATCATGAGCAGAGGTGAATTAAATAACTGGATTGTAGATTTAGCTGATATTTCATCAATATACATATTTTCTGGGTCAGAAGGTCTTTGGTTTGTTTTATGTGTAATAGTTTTTTTATGGTTCATACTTGCCATTTACAGAGTAGAAAAATCTAATCAAGATAAAGTGGATGATGAACTTGGTTCCAAAGAAAATTTAAACTCACTCATAGATCTGTTTCATCAAGATAATGAGGAAAAAGATAACGGTAATTAAATAAATTTTTTATTAAAAATTTATTTGGTATCTAAATAAGTAGCCATTGAGTCATCCATGGCATCTAACCATGTTGTATGATGCGCTGGACCAGTAGAACCAGTTACAGGCGAAGAAAAAGACTTATCTCTGTATGTAAGAATATTTGCTTCCTTGTCATGCTCCCAGTCATAAAAATGCTTTTTGATAAGTTCAAAATCAATTTTTGGATAATCAATAGCAGAACATAAATCGACACAATAATCAGTCTGAAAATCAATCATTTGATATGCATCCTCGAGTGCCTCTTCTTTGCTAACCCAACTATTAATATCATTTGAAATCTCATCATTACTTGGAAGTTTAATTTTATTCATAATGATATCTCGGACATACCAAGCTTGAGCATCAAACATATTAAATGTGTGAAATTGATCCTGCATACCTAAGTAAAATAAATTGTGATTATTTTGCCATACAACTCCCTTATATAACATAGGGGGATAAAGCCTATTATGTGTTTTTAATTTTAAATCTTCAGATAAAAATGGGAAGTGATGCAAATAACCAGTACAAAGGATAAGAGCGTCCATCTCTTGGACTGTCCCATCTTTAAAGACAGCTTTGTTACCATCGATTTTATCCATGTAGTGAACTTCTTTCATGCCCTCAGGCCAGTTAAAACCCATAGGATTATTTCGATAGCCAATTGTTACACTCTTAGCTCCATACTTATAACATTGTAACGCAACGTCTTCAGCAGAATAACTACTTCCAAGTATGACGACATTTTTATTTCGAAACTCTTCAGCATCTCTAAAATCATGAGAATGCAAAATTCTTCCAGGAAAAGTATTCATACCTTCATACTCTGGAATATAAGGCACTGAAAAATGACCAGTCGCTACAACTAACTTATCAAAACTATCTGTTGAAACAGAACCATCAACTTTATTAGTATATTTAATATCAAATCCATTACCGTTATCTGAAACACTATTGACTGTTGTATTGAACTTTACATATTTTTTTACATCAGATTTCTCTGCTCTTCCTAAGATATAACTTTGTAAAACTTCTCTTGGAGGGAAAGATGGGATAGGCTTTTTAAAGTGTTCATCAAAAGAGTAATCAGCAAATTCAAGGCATTCTTTTGGACCGTTTGACCATAAATACCTATACATGCTATTGGGTACTGGATCGCCAAATTGATCAGAGCCAGTTCTCCAAGTGTAATTCCATAAACCACCCCAATCTGCTTGTTTGTCAAAAGCAACAACATCAGGTATTTCTTCACCATTTTTTTCAGCTTGATGAAGAGATCTTAAAAATGAGAGCCCACAAGGCCCAGTACCAATTAAAGCGATTTTAGTCATATATTCCTCCGAATTCATAAATATAAATTCAATTTTAATATTTTCCAATCCATTTTTAGACGCATATGGTACAAATTATACCACTATATAAATGATGTTTCATATTATGAAACAGTATTGTTACAGTGCAAAGTTTTGTATATACATTTTCGAAGAGGTAAACTGAATCATGCAAAAATACTCTATATTTAGTCTTGTTAAAAATGCTCTTACTAATCATCAAGATTGGGAAGTTGCATGGAAAGATCCCGAACCAAAAAAAGAATATGATGTTGTTATAGTTGGAGGCGGAGGCCACGGACTTGCAACGGCATATTACTTAGCTAAAGAACATGGAATTACTAATGTTGCTATCTTAGAAAAAGGTTGGATAGGCGGAGGTAATGTAGGAAGAAATACAACTATCTTAAGATCTAACTATATGTTTGATGCTAATTCTCATTTTTATGAATATGGAATGAAGTTATGGGAAACCCTAAGCCAAGAATTAAATTATAATGTTATGTATTCTCCAAGAGGAATAATTAATTTAGCACACTCTGATGCGCAAATGAATGCCTATGCAAGAAGAGGTAATTCAATGAGACTAAATGGTATCGATGCAGTTTTACTTGGAAGAGATGAGTTAAAAAAAATGATACCTTTTGCTGACTTCTCTGACACTTGTCGTTTTCCAATTCATGGTGGGTTAATGCAGCCTCGTGGTGGAACAGCTCGTCATGATGCTGTTGCATGGGGTTATGCAAGACAAGCAGATTCAATGGGTGTTGATATAATTCAAAATTGTGAAGTTACTGGATTTGATGTTGTTGATGGAAAAGTTTCTGGAGTTCAAACTTCTAGAGGAAATATTAAAACAAAGAAAGTTGGTCTATGTGTAGCCGGTAGTACAACATTACTAGCTGACATGCTAAACATGAGACTTCCTATTGAAGCTCATGTTTTACAAGCTTGTGTATCTGAACCCGTAAAGCCCTTGCTCGATCAAGTGGTTACTTTTGGAGCAGGTCATTTTTATTGCAGTCAATCTGACAAAGGTGAAATGGTAATGGGTGGCGATTTAGATGGTTATAACAGTTATGCACAAAGAGGAAATATGCCGATGATCCAGCATGTTTTAACAGGGGGTTTAGCTGTATTTCCTAATTTTAGTAGACTTAAAATGCTTAGAACTTGGGGCGGTATTATGGATATGTCCATGGACGGATCGCCTATTATAGATAAAACACATGTTGATGGTGTTTATCTAAATTGTGGATGGTGCTACGGTGGTTTCAAAGCTATACCTTGCTCTGGTTGGGTTTTTGCTCATACAATTGCCAAAAATGAAGTTCATGAATTAAATGCTGATTTTAACTTAGAGCGCTTTCATACAGGAAGAATTATCGATGAAAAAGGTGTAGGACCTAAGCCCTGGATTGGTTAATAAATGTTAGAAATTAAATGCCCTTACTGCGGTAAGAGATCTCAAAATGAATTTTCATATGGTGGAGACGGTAATATTAAAAGACCACCTCTAGGTGAAGAAATTAATACAAAAGACTGGGACGATTTTGTTTACTTTAGAGACAACCCCAGAGGAAAACATACTGAGTTATGGCATCATGCTTCAGGTTGTAGACAATGGTTTAAAGCCTCTAGAGACACAGCAACTCACGAGATATTTGCAACTTGTAAGATGAACGAGGATTTTAATGTCTAATCAATTCAGAACTACTAATTCCTCAGGTTTAATTAACAAAAATAAAATAATTAATTTTTCATTTAATGGTGAGTCTCTCCAAGGCTATGAGGGTGATACATTAGCTTCAGCCTTAATAGCTAATGGTGTTCACCTAGTTGGAAGAAGTTTTAAATATCATAGACCTCGAGGTTTTTTAGGCGCAGGTGTTGAAGAGCCCAATGCTATGGTCCAACTTCATGAAGGCAATCGTTCTGAACCAAATATCATGGCAACAGAAGTTGAACTTGTAGAAGGATTAGTTGCTAATAGCCAAAATTGCTGGCCATCAGTTAAATTTGACATAGGTGAAATAAATAATTTATTAAATCGTTTTTTTCCGGCTGGTTTTTATTACAAAACATTCATGTGGCCAAAAAGTTTTTGGTACAAAATATACGAACCTGTAATTAGAAAAGCAGCGGGTATGGGAATAGCACCTTTAAACCCTGATCCTGATAGGTATGAACATAATTATGAACATTGCGATGTATTAGTTGTTGGTTCAGGACCTTCTGGCTTAGCAAGTGCTCTGGCAGCAGCAAAAAATGGGGCTAAGGTTATTTTAGCTGAAGATAAAGCTCATTTTGGCGGTTCTCTTTTAAATGATGACGTTACTATAGGTAACATGTCAGGAAGAGAATGGGCCAGTGATGTAATTTCTCAACTAAAAAATCTTCCTAATGTGATTGTCAAAAATAGATCACAAGTGTTCGGATACTATGATCACAATATGACAGTTATGTTTGAAAGAGTCAGTGATCATATAGAAAACCCAAATAAATATACACCTCGTCAAAGACTCCATTATATAAGAGCAGGTGAGGTGATTGTTTCTACTGGATCTATTGAACGTCCAATATCTTTTGGAAATAACGATAGACCAGGAATATTACTAGCATCAGCAGCAAGAGAATATATGAAGATTTATGAGACTTTAGTTGGAAAGAAACCAATTATATTTACCAATAACGATACTGCATACTCAACTGCATTAGAATTTCTAAAGAATAATATTACACCTATTATATTAGATACTAGAAATGGCTCTGATGGTGAGTTAGTTAAAGAAGTTCAAAACCTAGGGGTGGATATTAAATTTAATTCTGGTATCGCAAATACCAAAGGTCATCTTAAAATTAAATCTGCAACTATTGGTAAGTTAGATAAAGAAAAAGAAAATTTTATTTCATACGAGGAAGTCGACTGTGATTGTATTTGTATGTCAGGTGGTTGGACTCCTACTGTTCATTTATCATCGCAAGCTGGAAATAAACTAAAATTCAAAGAAGAAATAGATGCATATATTCCAGATCAAAAAAGACAAAAGGAAACTGCTATTGGAGCAGCTAACGGCTCGTACACTTTAGATCAATCATTAGCAGAGGGTTTTCAAGTTGGTTTTGAATTATCTAATAAATTTACTTCAAATAATTCAAAAACAGACACTCCATCCTCAAAAGAACCTAGTTTTGAAAGCCATGAAAGGTTATGGTGCATGCCTTTACCAGAAGGAAAAAAACCTAAGAGATTTATTGACTTCCAAAATGATGTTGCTGTCTCAGATGTAGAATTGGCATTAAGAGAGGGTTTCAGATCAATAGAACATGTTAAAAGATACACAACTCTTGGCATGGCCGGCGATCAAGGAAAAACCAGTAACTTAAATGGTCTTCAATACGTATCTAAAATTGAAAAGAAGATTGTGCCAGAGGTAGGGCATACAACTTTTAGACCTCCATATACTCCAGTAACTATAGGAACTATTGTAGGTAGAGAGGTTGGTAATCACTATCTGCCAACTAGAAAATCACCAGTTCATCATTGGCATGAAGAAAATAATGCTGTCTTTGTTGCTGCAGGGCTTTGGGTAAGACCTAGATATTATCCAAGAGGAAGTGAAACAATGAGTGATGCCGTAAACCGTGAAGCAGCAAATGTTAGAAAAAATGTAGGTATATGTGATGTAACCACATTAGGTAAAATTGATATTAAAGGTCCAGATGCACCAGAGTTTTTGAATAGAATTTATACTAACGCTTGGATGAAACTTCCAGTAGGAAAGGCTCGTTATGGAGTGATGCTAAGAGAAGATGGCATGGTAATGGATGATGGAACAACATCTAGGTTATCAGAAAATCATTTTCATATGACGACAACTACTGCACAAGCAGCAAATGTTTTATCTCATTTAGAGTACTATCTTCAAGTTGTTTGGCCTGAACTCGATGTAAATGTATTGTCTACAACAGAGCAATGGGCTGGCATTGCAGTTGCCGGTCCTAAATCAAGAGAGCTTTTAAGTAAGTTATTTCCTTCTGATGATTTATCCAATGAAGGTCTGCCTTTTATGGGGTTAATCGATACAAAACTTGGAAATATACCTGCGAGGATATATAGAATTTCTTTCTCAGGTGAATTAGCTTATGAGGTAAATGTAGAGTCTAATTATGGGCTTCATTTATGGAAAAAGATTATTGAAATCGGCTCTGACTTTGGTGTTCAACCATACGGTACCGAAGCCTTGTCCACACTTAGAATTGAAATGGGGCACGTTGCTGGACCAGAATTAGATGGAAGAACTATTCCTTTTGATGTCGGTCTAAATGGAATGGTTAGCCAGAAAAAAGATTTTATAGGTAAGAGATCTTTATCTAAAGATGCTTTTGTGGCAGAAGATAGACAAACAATTGTAGGTTTAGTTCCTGTTGATAAAAAGAGTAAAATACCTGAGGGCTCACACATTGTTGAAAATGATAAAGCTCCCACACCAAATCCTAAATTAGGACATGTTTCCTCATCTTGTTGGAGCGTTGAATATAATAACCCTTTTTCTATTGCCATTATGAAAGATGGGAAAAAACAAATTGGTAAAACTCTTTATGCAGTGTCCCCAGTGAAAGATATCTCAATACCTGTTGAGGTTGTATCATCTCACTATGTTGACCCAAAAGGGGAGAGGGTTAGGTCTTAAAATGACTGATATAAACGTTTCCGCTCTACACTTTGATCATAAATTAGGACTTTTTGGAGATTATGAGAGTAAATCTAACATTATTAAGATTTCAGAAGTAAAAGATTTGACTATAGTCCAAATAGCTAAATTTAAAAAAAGCCAAGTTAATATTGACCAAATTAAAATTGACAATTTATCTTTACCTATAAGTTACCCTGAAGTTTCACATAATAATAACTTAAGAATTTTATGGACAGGTCCTGATACATGGATATGTGTTTCACAAAACTCCTCTACGCTTGATGAAATTAAAAAATATTGTAATGATAATGATTTTGGTATCACTGATTTATCGCACTCAAGAGCGGTTGTTCAAATACAAGGCGATCAGTCAATCGACGTCCTAAAAAAAGGCTCACCTTTTAATTTCAACCAAGATAATTTCTCTGTCAATAATAGTGCAAATACCTCCTATAACGGTATTAACGTCATGATCGATTATTTAAATGACAATCCTAAAACATTTAATATTTATTCTCTTCGAAGTTTTGGTGGATCTTTTTATCACAGCATCACTGACTCTGCATTAGAGTATGGATATGAAGGCATCTAAATTAAATGTGTGGTATTGTTGGAATTTATTTAAAAAATAAAAAATATCATAAAGACTTAGGAAAATTATTAACAGTTATGATGAATAACATGGCTACGAGAGGTCCTGACAGTGCTGGCTTTGCAATTTACTCTCCTGAAAAAAAAAAGAAATTTAAATATTCAGTTTGTTTTCAAAAAAATGATTCAAAAAGCTTTAAAAAAATAATTTCCAAAGAAATTAAAGATGCCAAAATAAAAGTTATTTCTGATCACTTAGTTATTGAAACATCTTCACACCCTTCAAAAGTACTCAATATTATTAAAAATTTTGAAGACTTAAATTTAGTTGGATACGGAAATTCTATAGAAATTTTTAAACAAGTTGGAAATCCTAAAGATGTTGTTAAAGAATTTTCACTTGAGAAATTTTCAGGAACTCATGCCATAGGTCATACAAGAATGGCAACTGAAAGTGCCATCACAACAGACGGATCTCATCCTTATTCTACTGGGGAAGACGAGTGTCTAGTTCATAATGGTTCTTTATCTAATCATAATAACCTCAGAAGAACGCTAAAAAAAAGAGGAGTTGAGATAAAATCTCAAAATGACACTGAAGTTGCAGCTGGTTATATCTCAGATGGTCTATCTAATAAAAAATCATTAAAAGAAACGCTTATTGAAGGTTTAAAGGATTTAGATGGGTTCTACACTTTTATATCAGGTACAAAAAAAGGAATGGCAATTGTAAGAGATGAAATTGCGTGTAAACCTGCAGTCGTAGCTGAGACTAAAGACTATGTAGCTATAGCTTCTGAGTTTCAAGCAATGGCTCATCTACCTAATGTAAATAAAGCAAAAATTTTTGAACCAGAGCCTGGTTTAGTTTATAGCTGGGGCGAGTGATGAAATTAAATTTAAAAAAAGAAACATTAAGGAATGTTAATGAATTTCTTCAAAATGTTGATCTAAAATCTAATAACCGTAGTTTTAAGATTACAAATCCTGATGGCAATCATGCTATCTGCGCTGGTCTTAAAGAGGAAATTGAAGTCACTATTGATGGTCATGCAGGATACTATTGTGCTGGCATGAATATGAACGCAGATATTATTATCAACGGAAATGTTGGCACAGGAGTTGGTGAAAATATGATGTCAGGAACTGTTCATGTCAAAGGAAATGCTTCCCAATCTGCAGGAGCCACTGCCCATGGAGGAACATTAATCATTGATGGAAATACAAGTTCTAGATGCGGTATTTCTATGAAGGGTATTGACATTATAGTGAAGGGATCAGTAGGACATATGTCGGCATTTATGGCACAGTCTGGAAATTTAGTCATATGCGGAGATGCTGGAGATGCCTTAGGAGATAGTATTTATGAAGCTAAAATATTTATTATTGGAAAAGTAAAATCTCTTGGAGCGGATTGTGAAGAAAAAAAAATGAATGAAAAAGATAAAAAAATTCTTAAATCTCTTTTAAAGAAAGCTGGTATTAATGAAAAAACATTCTCTAATTTTAAAATGTATGGATCAGCAAGAAAACTTTATAATTTTAATATAGATAATGTCTCGGAGTATTAATGTCAGATAAATATAAAACAATTCCTAGAAAATCATGGACTTTTGATGATTATACTAATTCTGAAATCAGAAGAGCTGCAGAAACTGGTATTTATGACATTCGAGGAGGAGGGTCAAAAAAACGACTACCTCATTTCGATGATTTGCTTTTCTTAGGAGCATCGATGTCACGATACCCCTTAGAAGGATATAGAGAAAAATGTGACACAAGTGTTACACTTGGTACTAGATTTGCTAAAAACCCATTACACCTAGATATACCAATTACAATAGCGGGTATGAGTTTTGGTGCTTTGTCAGGACCTGCTAAAGAAGCTTTAGGAAGAGGTGCCAGTATAGCTGGAACCTCAACTACAACTGGTGATGGTGGAATGACACCTGAAGAAAGAGGTCAATCAAAACATCTTGTTTATCAATTACTGCCATCTAGATATGGAATGAATCCAGATGATTTAAGAAAAGCTGATGCTATTGAAGTTGTCATTGGTCAAGGTGCAAAACCAGGTGGCGGAGGAATGTTACTAGGTCAAAAAATAAGTGACCGGGTAGCAGAGATGCGAACTCTCCCTAAAGGCATTGATCAAAGATCAGCTTGTCGTCACCCAGATTGGACTGGTCCAGATGATCTAGAAATTAAGATATTAGAACTTAGAGAAATAACTGGTTGGAAAGTTCCAATTTTTGTTAAACTCGCAGGGGCAAGACCATATTACGACACTGCTTTAGCAGTTAAAGCAGGAGCTGATGTAGTTGTGTTAGATGGAATGCAAGGTGGAACAGCTGCTACACAAGAGGTGTTTATTGAAAATGTAGGTCAACCAACATTAGCTTGCATTAGACCTGCTGTAGATGCTTTATTAGATTTAGATATGCATAGAAAAGTTCAGTTAATTGTATCTGGAGGTATAAGAAATGGTGCAGATGTTGCTAAAGCTATGGCACTGGGCGCAGATGCAGTATCAATAGGCTCATCAGCACTTATTGCTTTAGGAGATAATGATCCTAAATGGGAAAATGATTACAAAAAATTAGGTAGTACAGCTGGAGCTTTTGATGATTGGCATGAAGGAAAAGATCCCTCTGGCATTAATACACAAGACCCAGAATTAATGAAAAGATTAGATCCAGTAAAAGGTGGAAAAAGATTATCAAATTATTTAAAAGTAATGACTTTAGAAGCTCAAACTATAGCCAGGGCTTGCGGAAAAAACGATCTTCATAATTTAGAACCAGAGGACTTATGTGCACTTACTGTCGAGGCAGCAGCAATGGCAAGAGTTCCATTGGCAGGCACAGGATGGGTACCTGGTACTAAATTATAATTTTTATTTTTTAGTATTTTCAATACATTTTAAAGTAAAATGAAATTCATTTCATTTTTTATTGCTTAGTAAACAATATTCTGTTAATTTTCTTTCGTTTCATAATATGAAACATAGGGAGTAAGGATAGGTTAAGTGGCAGATGATCTGAAATATATTAATAAGTCTTTAGAAAAATCTTTTAAGATATTAGAGATTTTATCAAAATCCTTATTTCCATTAAAAGCTGCAAATATTTCTAGAAAAGCTTCTATCTCTAGAACCACAACTTTTAGACTGTTATCTGTTTTATCTCATCTTGGATACATACATAAAAATAATAATACCAATACTTACATTATGGGACACAAGGCATTTCAATTTGGAGAAACCTCAGACTATCTACAATCTATCTCTGAAACTTCCAAAGAAATATTAGAAGAGATTTCCTCCAAAACAAATTTAATTACATATCTAGCTATGTTAGAGGGTTCACAAATTGTTCACTCTGATAAAATATCTAATAACACCAACGATGCATCTCATAGAACATTTCGTATGAGGCTAGATGCACATTGTTGTGCTCTAGGTAAAGTTATGCTTGCTTATAGGCCAGAGAATGAGATCGCATCCGTTTATAAAAGGTATAACTTTTATCCTCATACCAATAATACCCTCGCTAATCTTAATGATTTAAAAAAACATCTATCTAAAATTAGAGCGCAAGGGTATGCACTAAATCACGGTGAGGCTTTTGATAATGTTTACGGAATTGGCGTTGCTATATTAGACAAAGATAAAAGGTCATTTGCTGGAATCTCTTTGTCAGGAAGTAAAAATATAATGAATCCAAAAACAATGATGGAGTTTGTTTCCCTGCTACAAAATGCTTCAATTAAGATATCTAAGCTTATTGTTGATAAATAAGTATTTCTAATCAAAATTTTGTTTCATAATTTGAAACGGTAAGTGTTTTTTCCACTTACCTAGATCAAAATGTAGTTCTTAAACCGGAGGTTAATCAAAATGAGCTTACCATCAAAGTGTGAATACTTAATAATTGGAGGAGGTATTCATGGACTCAGTACCGCTTGGCATTTATGCAAAAAATTAGCAAATAAAGGTCAACTCAAAGAAGACTCTGTTGTTGTTTTGGAAAAAACAAAAGTAGGCGAAGGAGCAACTAGTGTCGCTTGTGGTATTGTTAGAAATAATTATTACCAACCAGCTATGAGAAGACTTATGGCTCATTCAGTTAATGTCTGGAATGAAAACGCAGAAGCTTTAACTTTTAGACGTGTTGGTTATATGCAAATTAATTCTCAGCTTATGCATGAAGGCATGTCAGAAGTTTATCACCAACAAAAAGAAATAGGGTATGACTCAACTTTTATTGAGGGAGCATCTGACTGTGATAAATATATGAAAGAAATGTTACCTGATTGGCAAGCACAAGGTATTACCTCAGTTCTACACGAAAAAAATTCAGGCTATGGTGCGAACCTAGGTGCAAACATGGGTTTTAAAAAATTAGCTGAGTCTGCTGGAGCTAAAATTTTAGAGGGAGTAGAAGCCACAAATTTAATTTCTTCAAATGGTAGTGGTGCTGTTTCTGCTGTTGAAACAAATCAAGGTACTATTGAATGTACCCAGTTAGTAGTAGCGGCTGGACCTTGGGTAAGAAAATTTTGGGAAATACTTGAACTTCCTAATTCTGTAAAAATTAAACAACCTGATGGATCTTATACTGATGAAATTCCTATGTGGTCTTACATGGCTTTAGAGGAGGGTGAACTCGAAGTTGATCCTCATAGTTATAAAACTGCACAGGGTAATGAATATCCCGTTATTCATGTTGATACAGAGTCTACACTTGTTTCTAACAAGAGTGGTGATGTTATTCATGAAAATGAGATGTGGGGTTTTTACTATAAACCTGATGTATACAGAAATGGTATTCAAGGAGGATCGTCTCCTTATGATGTAACAAAACCAGCAAGTGAAGTAAGCATTGATCCTTATGGACACAAGTCTAATGAGTTTCAACCACGTGCCTCATTTGAAGATAAATTCACATCTGCTATGGCTTTTTGTCAAAAGCAGTTTGATGGATGTCATGCAAAATATAAAAAGCAAAAAGCAGGTGGTATAGGCTGTGTGACACCAGATCGTTTTCCTGTATTCGACCAATACAGAGAAAATGTATATATTATAGCTGACGCTAATCATGGATATAAAATGGCCGGTGTTGGTGATTTAGTATCTGATGAAGTACTTGGGAATAAGTCTGATATTCTAGAACCTTTCAGATTTTCCCGCTACGAAGAAGGGAAATTACATCCGGTCTCAAACAGTCCGTTCCCTTGGAGTTGATGTAAAGGAGGAATAAAAATGACAGCATTAGAAACATACGTTTCAGATAAAGAAAGAAATGAAAACGTAAAAAAAGTAAGAAAGAAAATTGATGAGTTAGGTATTGAATATATTTACTATCAATTTATTTCTGTAACAGGAAGAATTGTTGGTAAAGGATACCCTGCAGACCATTGGGAAACTGTTGCACAAAAAGGCTTCCAATTAGTTTACGGATCAACAGCAAACTTATTCACAAATAGAAATGGTGATTATATAGGCTATGGACCTGAGGCTCATGAATTAGTGGGTATTCCAGATCCAGAAACTTTCATTCAGTTACCATGGGATAAAAGAATTGCCAGAGTTTTTTGTACTTGCTTCAGAAACAGAGAAGAAGAAGAAGATCCAGGTGGATTTTTAACTTCTGATTGTAGAGGCAACCTTAAAAGACAACACAAAGAATTTAAAGAGAAACACGGTTTAGAATTACGCGCAGGCACTGAACCAGAAATGATGTGGTTGACTAAAAACGAAGATGGAACTCCAACTGGTTCTGGTTTTTCAAAGCCATATTGTTATCACATCGACCAATTTGAATCTTTAAGACCTGTTTATATGAAGGTTATCGAGTATTCCAGATTTATGGGTCTTGATATCATTCAAGGTGATCATGAAGATGCTCCTGGTCAATTAGAATTAAACTTTAATTATGATGATGTTTTAAGAAATGCAGACAGGCTTTCTACTTACAGGCAGATTTGTGCTCAAGTAGCCAGAGAATTCAACTTGATCGCTTGTTTTTTATCTAAGCCTTTCGTTGGTGTTTCTGCCTCTGGTTGCCATACTAATATTTCCCTATGGAGAGATGGCGAAGATCAAATTATCCCTTGTGGTAATGACACAAAAGCACTTCCAGGAATGGAGCAAGTATACCATCACAGAAGAGGTGGTGAAAACGTCTTTATGCCTGATACTGATGATAGAAAAATCCCTGGTAAAATTGGTTTAAACGCCATTGGTGGTGTAATGGAGCACTTACCTGCTTTAACAGCTTTAGGGTCTTCAACAGTTAATTCATATAGAAGATTATGGGATGCTGGTTTTTGGGCACCTGTTTACGCTGACTGGGGTTATCAAAACAGAACTTGTGGCTTAAGAGTTTCTGCGCCAGGTAGATTTGAATACCGTTCAGTAGACTCTGCTCACAATCCGTATTTAATGGGTTCAGGTTTGCTAGCTGCATTCGGTCATGGTATTGAAGAAAAAATGGACCCAGGCAAGCCAGAACAGCAAAATATGTATGAAGCTAATGCAGGTAAAGAAAAATTACCTATGACACTTGGAGAAGCACTAGATAAGTTGGACAAAGATAAACTTATTCAAGGAGCCCTACCAGGAGACATGTTAAGAGTGTTCACTGAATACAAAAGAGATGAATGGGAAGAATTCCTTGCAACTCCAACTCAGTGGGATCTTGATAAATATTTGGATTGCTTACCATAAAATAAATATAAGGAGAAAAGTATGTGTGGAATAGCTGGAGTAATAAATAGAAAAAAGACTGTTAACGTCGGAGAGCAAATGCGTTTGATGTTACAAGGTATCAAACATAGAGGACCAGACTCAACTGGTTATGCTATGTACGGCAAACCTAAGAAGGATGGATTCATTTTACGTTTTAAAGTATCAGAAAACGCTGCTGAGAAAGTAAACGTGAAGCCTGAAGATCCTGAACTTCTTAAAGATCGTAAAAAACAAATTGATACTATTATGAAACAACATGGTGCTAAAATTACTAAACAGTCCTCCAGCACTCCATATGCTTTTAGATACGAGTTTTCATATAAAAGTGAAAATCTTGAAGAACTTGCAAAGGCTATCGAAACTGTAGAAAAGGCTGAAATCTTATCTATCGGTAAGGGTTTAGAACTTATTAAAGATCTTGGCGATGCCACAACAGTAGCTGATCAATATGGATTAAATAAATTCATGGGAACCCATGGTATTGGCCATACTAGAATGGCTACTGAGTCTGATGTAGATATAAAATCTGCTCACCCTTACTGGGCTTTTCCATACCAAGACGTAGCTGTTGTTCATAACGGGCAATTAACAAATTATTGGGGTAATAGAAGAGTTCTAGAGAGAAGCGGATATAGATTTAATTCTAATTGCGACTCTGAAATTATTGCAGTTTATATTGCTGATAAGATGGCCAAAGGCATCAATCTAGAGCAAGCAATGCATGATAGTCTCGATGAATTGGACGGTGTTTTCACATATATTGTTTCCACAAAAGATCAATTAGGTATGGCTAAAGATTATATGGCCGCTAAGCCTATGGTGATCTATGAAAGCAAAGATGTCGTAGCTTGTGCATCAGAGGAAGTTGCTATAAGGAATATCTTCCCTCATGAAATTAAAACTTACGACCCATATGAAGCGGAGGTAAAAGTATGGCAGGTATAGCTAAAAAACAAAATACAGCTTTTTCTGATGAAAATTTATCAGGAAGAACTCAACAATTATACTTTAACCCTACTGAGGAAGAAAACTACACTTATTATGGTAATGTTGAAGTTGATTTCAATAAAAGAACATCTATTGATTGTACCGACTTAGAAGCTAGAACCTTAAATCAAAAAATAAGAGATGTGATGAAAAAAGGTTACGGAACTGTAGTTATAAAAAATCCTGGTGCTAAACACTCTTTAGGTGTTGGCATCCTAAATAAGCTCAATGTTATTTTTGAAGGAAGCTTGGGTTATTTCGGAGTGGGATGTATTGACGGTCCAACAGTTAGAATTAAAGGAAGAGTTGGTTGGTCATGTGCAGAAAATATGATGGCTGGAAAAGTTCTTGTTGAGAATAACGCTGGTTCATGTTTTGGCGCTGCTCTTAGAGGCGGTGATTTAATAGTAAAAGGTAATGCTGGTGCCAGAACTGGTATTGATATGAAAGGTGGTACTATCCTTATTGGTGGTAATGCTGGTGCCTTTACTGGTTTCATGATGCAAAGAGGAAGAATTATAGTCTGTGGCGATGTTAGCGCAAATATGGGTGACTCTATGTATGATGGAATGATTTTTGTTGGCGGAGAAGTTAAGTCTTTAGGAAGTGATTGTGTTGAAGGTGAAATGAACGAGTATGAAATTAGATGGCTTGAACAAAAACTTAACAATGCAGAAATCAATTCAAAGACACCTGTTAGCAAATTTAAAAAATATGTTTCTGGTAAGAAGCTTTGGAACTATGACAATTTAGAACCAAGTGAGAGAAAAGGTATATTAGGTTAGGAGATAATATGGCAAAAAGAAATACACAACTTTTAGGTAAAAACGCAATCTTCACTCCTGACGTCATGGATGATATCCATATTAAGGCGCAGTTAGGAAGATACAGAATGAGAGGAATGGCTCTCATGAAAAAAATCCCTCATTGGGATGATTTAACTTTTCTTCCAGGAACTTTAACACGTTTTGTTATTGAAGGTTATCGTGAGAAATGTTTAACAGAGACAGTCATTGGACCTCGTGCTAAAAATCCAATTAAACTTGATATTCCTGTCTACATTACAAGTATGAGTTTTGGTGCTCTTTCCTATGAAGCTAAAACTGCATTAGCTAGAGGCGCTACTATGGCTGGCTCTGCTACTTGTTCTGGAGAAGGAGGAATGATCCCTGACGAAAGAAGATATTCCAATAAGTGGTATTATCAATGTATCCAATCTAGATATGGTTTTAACCCTCATCACGCACAGTTAGCTGACGCTATAGAGGTTTTTATTGGTCAAGGTCAAAAAGTAGGTATGGGTGGACATTTAATGGGTCAAAAAGTTACTGATCAGGTAGCTGAAATGAGATCATTACCTGCTGGTATTGATCAAAGATCACCTGCTAGACATCCTGACTGGATGGGCCCAGATGATCTTGCTTTAAAAGTAGCAGAATTAAGAGAGCTCACAGATAATCAAGTTCCTATTCAGCTTAAGCTAGGTGCATCAAGAGTTTATGATGATGTCAGAATGGCTGCTAAATGTGACCCTGACTCTATTTTCCTAGACTCAATGGAAGGCTCAACTGGTGCGGGACCACACGTTGCAGCTGCTAACACAGGTATTCCAGGTATTGGCGCAGTAAGAGAAGCAAGAAGAGCTTTAGATGATGTGGGTAAATCAGGTGAAGTAACTCTTGTTTATGCAGGTGGAATTAGAGACGGTGTTGATATGGCTAAAGCTTTGGCTTTGGGTGCTGATGCAATTGCTATTGGTACAGCCGGACTTATAGCTCTTAACTGTAATAAAGATATTCCAGAAGCAGATTTTGAAAAAGAAATGGGAGTTGAAGCAGGATTTTGCTATCACTGTCACACAGGCAGATGTCCTGTTGGTGTAGCGACACAAGATCCAGTTTTGAGAAGTCGTTTAGATCCTACAGAGGCTGCTGAAAGAGTTTATAACATGCTTAATACTATGACCTTAGAGGCACAGCTAATGGCTAGAGCTTGTGGTAAAACAAATCTTCATTCATTAGAGCCAGAAGATTTAGCTGCTCTAACAATGGAAGCATCAGCAATGGCGAAGGTTCCCCTAGCAGGAACAGATATGACCGTTGGTGTAAAAAACTACCATTCTATTTAAGGGAGGATAATTATGGCAAAAGCAAAAAAAACTACAAAAACCAAAAAAGCTACAAAAACTAAAAAAGTCAGTAAGTCATTTTCTCTTGGAGTTAAAGGCGGTGGTTACAAAACTGTTGGCGGAGCTAAACTAAAAGATAAAGATATTAAGTCCGAAAGAGAAAAATCTATTGGTCAACATATTGGATATCGTTACGATGTAAATTTGATACCTGATTACAAAAAATTAACCCCATTTTTAAAAACTTATATTGAGACTATGGGTTGGGATGATTTGAATTGGTTAGAAGATGTTCATATGGGGTATGAAGGCGATAAGCCTGCCGTTTTTGACAGAAACGCTAACGGTTGGATTACCGTACCAACAAAGATGAAACTCCCTAATGGTCAACAGGAAAGAGATATGTTAGCAAGAGAACTTTTGATAAAGTTTCAAATGTCTTCAAATCACCCTCTCGTAGCTCTTAAAAAGACCTATGTTAAAGGTGACAACTTTAAACTTAACGAATAAATAAAATAATATTTTTGAAATTATAAAAGCGGCTTATTTTAAGCCGCTTTTTTTTATTCAGAAATTCGTATTAATTTTGACTTCTTCCAGTTAGGGATAAATTTAATGACATCAATATCTTTATTTAAACCAGGATTAAAATTAAGATTATGCCAAAAAACATTTTCCCATGCGTCTTCATCCTCATCTAATTTAAATGGCGTACATTCAAGTCTATAATTTGTTGATAGATGTATAAAATCTAAAATACATTTCCCTTTTTTTAATATGCTTTCAATAAACTTATTTTTTTTTGGAAAAGTCGCATATAAAGCATCACTAAATTTATATTTGTCTAAAAAAAATTCAGACGACAAAAATTTATTAATTTTATCGTAACGCTCTGCAGGATCATGTGTTTTTTTGAAATTATACTCAAACATTCTAGTTGTTTCTTCACAATCATTCTCAACTAGAATAACAATTATTTGAGAATATTCGTTGCCTTTATTGTCTAATAAGTGAGGCGTCATAGAAGTATTAGGTCTTCCACCTTGAGTTCTGAAGGCATTCATTCTTGACTGGCACTGCCAATCAAGAAATTTTTCCTGTAATACTTCTGGTGATAAATCTACTAACAATCTAAAGTTGTTTCTCTTTCCCAAGTAGACAAATGTTTATTAAAAGTGGCCCAATCTTGATTTTTTAATTTCACGTAGCTATCAACTAAATTGTTACCAAATCCTTCCCTGATAATTTTTGATTTATCAAAATCTCTAATGGCATCTAATAAGTTCAGAGGTAGTTTTTTAACCTTACCTGCTTTATGACCTTCTGTGTACATATTAATGTCTAATCTTTTACCGGGATCTCTTTTTTTATCTATTCCGTCAAGTCCCAATAGTATTATAGCTGCTTGTAACAGGTATGGATTAGTTGCCCCATCCATTAATCTTAGTTCAAATCTTCCAGCGCCTGGTACTCTAACCATATGAGTTCTATTATTACCTGCCCAGGTAATTGAACTGGGAGCCCAAGTAGCACCAGATGTTGTCACACTTCCATTAATTCTTTTATAAGAATTTATAGTGGGATTGAAAATTGCTGCCATTTTATCTGCGCTCTCCATTATGCCACCTAAAAAATTATAACCTGTATTTGAGAGACCTAATTCATCTTTTTTATCTAAAAACATATTCTTTTTACCTGTTTTATCCCAAACAGAAACATGACAATGACAACCATTTCCAGTTAAGTTTGTAAATGGTTTGGGCATGAATGTTGCTCTAAGTGAATGTTTCTCCGCAATTGATTTAACCATAAATTTAAAAAAAGCATGTCTATCAGCAGTTACAAGACAATCTGAAAAATCCCAATTCATTTCAAATTGACCATTAGCATCCTCATGATCATTTTGATAAGGCGACCATCCTAAAGAAATCATAGAGTCACAAATTTCTGTAATTACATCGTACCTTCTCATCAAAGCAGATGAGTCATAGCAAGGTTTTGCTTGAATGTCTCTGTCATCAGAGAGTGCAGTTCCATCTTCATTCACTAAAAAAAATTCACACTCCACACCCGACTTCATAAAAAGATTTTTTTTAGATGCTTTTTCTATTTGTCTTTTTAAAGCTATTCTAGGCGATGCCTCAACTGGTTTTCCATCCATGTATAAGTCAGAAGCTACCCAAGCTATTTCTTTATTCCAAGGGAGTTGGATAACGCTATCTCCATCAGGCATACCAAACATATCAGAGTCTGCTGGAGACATATCAAGCCAAGTAGCAAAGCCTGCAAAACCTGCACCATCAGATTGTATTTCATCAATAGCAGTGGCAGGCACTAATTTTGATCTAAGAACTCCAAATAGATCGACAAAACTCACAAAAAAATATTTAACACCATTCTTTTTAGCAAATTGGTGAAGATTAACAGCCATGTAATAACTCCTCTATTTTAAAGTATGTTTTATTGACATACTCCAAAAAACATTGAAAATCAACGCTTTTTTATTAATAATTTTAATTATTTCATTTTATAATTTAGTAATAAGAAAGTAAAATAGTTAAAAGGATAGGTTAAATGATTCCCATTACATTTTAGTTTTGTGAGTTTGAAATCTATAAAATTTAAGGAGAATATTAATGACTTTAGAAGAACTAACGTCCGCACTAGTTGCCCAGACATATGTTGCTGCCGAGGGGTGGTATTACCTTATGACTGGTCTAATGATAGCGATTCATGTTGGTTTTTTAATGTATGAGGTAGGTGCTTCAAGAATGAAGAATGCTGTCTCCTCAGGTGTTAAAAACTTACTCGCATTTGCGTTTATGATTCCAACATTTTGGCTATTTGGTTGGTATATTTATCTTGCATTTCCACATGGACTAGTTCCTATGGATTTAGAAGGTTACGGTGTACCATGGAATGTATCAATGGGCCCAATGCTTTCAGACCAGTTAACTGGTGTTTTTTGGGCAGCATTTACATTATTTGCTTGTACTACAGCCTCCGTTTTTTCAGGAGCAGTTATTGAAAGAATAAGAATTAGTTCTTTTGTATTCCTAGCAGTTCTCTTAGGTTCAGTTTGTTGGAACCTTGGTGCTTCTTGGGGATGGCACTTTGATGGATGGCTTGTAACTTCATTTGGTTATCATGACGTAGCGGCCGCTGGTGTTGTGCACATGATAGCTGGTTGGTTTGCTTTTGGTGTTATCCTAAACTTAGGACCAAGAGTAGGAAGATATAACGCTGATGGCTCAATGAACGAAATAGAAGGCCATGATTTACGCTTCTCATTTGTTGGATTACTCATGATAATCGTAGGTTTCTTTGGCTTCCTAGGTGCTTGTTTAATTTGGCCAGGAATTGCTGGTTATGAAGGCGTATATACTTGGACTACTATTTACTTTGTTCCTGCAACAATGTCCTCTTTTGCTTACAACACACTAATGGGTCTTGCTGGAGGTATGATTGGTGCTTTCTGGATGAGTAAAGGTAATCCTTTCTGGATGATGTCAGGTGGACTGGCTGGAATATTCTCTTGTGCTTCCGGTTTAGACGTTTGGTATCCAGGACTCGCTTTTGTACTAGGTTTTGTTGGTGGTGTAATAATCATTCCTGCAAATGACTGGTTACATAGAGTCTTTAAGATAGATGATCCTGTCGGAGCTGTTTCAGTGCACGGTGTTGCCGGTATTTGGGGTGTTCTAGCTATGGGTATTTTTGCTTCTGGCTATCCTGGAATGGATGACACAATTCCTCAAGTATCCTTTATGGGTCAAGCAGTAGGTTGTATTGTCATGTTCTTAGTTGGATTTGTTCCTGGATATGGTGTCTCTTTTGTCATGAAAATGATGGATTGGCTTAGAGTTCCTGATCACGTTCAAGAAGCAGGTATTGACAAAGCAGAACTGGGCTTAAGGGCCACTAACTATAACTAAATCTTATTTTGAAAGGATAAAAAGATATGAGCATTTTTAACTCATGGCCTGGTGACAAAGCAGCTACAAGCTACGGTGATATAGACGCATATTTCACTTCAGCTGATAGCGAGGGAACACTAATTTTTTGGACCCTTGTTGGTGTAGCCATTCTAATCTTTACAACCTGGTCAGCTGCAAGGCACGAGTCCGAAACAGCTAAAAATACCAAGAAGTAATTTATTTATTATTAAGGAGCGATTTAAAATCGCTCCTTATAAGATAGGAAAAATGGAATATACTGGGGCAAATCTTCTTGTTAAAAATTTTGTTGAAGTGATTAAAGAACATAAGTTAATCGCCTCAATAGTGTGGTTGTTATTTATGGGTTTTGCACTAAGAAAATTATCAAAAAAAGATAACGATTATTATCTTAAAAAGAGTTTTTTAAAATCATCAAAAAAATAATTGACGAAAATTCTAATCATCAATGGTTGGACGAAAGATGGTGACGACCAACATGTAAAGGCAAAATGTATTCTCCAAAAGAATATATTTATAAATCTAATTGAGAACTCTTCACCAAATTTTAAATTTGAAACATGCGATACATATGAAGAAAGTGAAAATATCATTATAGACTCATATGATGCTTTTATGTGGACTGGTGGTGGTGGAAATATATACGAAAATAACAATCACAATTCTGCACAGCTCAAATTATGTGAAAAAATTATTCTAAAAGAAAAACCAATATGGGGAAGTTGCTGGGGAATGCAGGTCATAGTAACTGCTTTAGGAGGTAGGGTAATAAAAAGTCAAAAACCTGAATTTGGATACTCTGCAAAAATAAAAATTATTAATCCAATTTTGAACGACTCGATTTATAAAGGAAAAAATATTACTTTTGATGCACCAGCTCATCATTATGACATAGTTGATATAATACCCAAAGACTTTGAAATAATTTCAAAAAACGATTTATGTACTCAGTCTATATACTCAAAGCCTAGAAATATTTTTTGCACTCAATACCATTCTGAGCTTCCATATAATTATATTGGAAACCTGATGAGGTTTTGGAAAAATAATTATAAAGAATTTTTTTCTGAATTTGAATTCAGTGAACTCCTAAAATATTTAGAAGATAAAGAAAAAGAAGATAAAGGCCAAAGATTGATTGAAATTGAAAACTGGTTATCTACTCTAAATTAATTTTCTTTAGTTGCGATTGTTAATAAAACCAGTGCTAATATGGAAACTAAACCTGAACCAACAGAAAAATAAAATATATTCAAAAGAGCGTAAACAAAAGTAGAAATATCAATAATTTTACGAGCAAATAAAGGGTTTGAGAGGCTTTGATCAATAAGAGTAACAAAAGAAAGTATTATAAATGTTGTAATAAAAGCTCTCTTATAAAACATCCTCCATTTTTTTTTAAATAAACTGATGTTCATGCAAAAATCTACCATAAAAAAATAATTATTCTTAATGAAAAATTTTTCCATCTGCTTATAATAAAATTTAAATATAAGGGGAGCTTCTCATGGGGGAATATATAGAAAATTTTAAAGATTGTTTACCTGATCCAAAAAAAGTTAAAGAAATTAAAAAAGATTTAGAGTCTAAAGGAGTAAAATATATTTATTCTAATTGGATTGATTTTTTAGGTAGTCCAAAAACTAAACCTATGCCAATTAGTGATTTTGAAGACTTATGTGCAGGTAAAGGTCCACAATTTGCTGTTCACTCAGTTTCTTTTGTCCCAGAACTAACCCCTGCAGATAACGATCAAATTCCTGTCCCTGATTTAGATAGTTTAGTTATATGCCCTTGGGATAAAACTTGTGCCTGGGTTTTCGCTGATTTATGGTGGAATGATAAGCCATATGATGTGTGCCCAAGACAAACCTTAAAAAAACAAATTCATAAAAATGCTCAAGCTGATTTGAAATTTTATGTTGGTATTGAGCCAGAGTTCTTTGTTATGAAATGGGAAGATGGTAAACCAGTCAAGGCAATTGATAACGATCCAATACCACTAAGAAGACAAGCTTTTGGGTATGATGCTGAATATTCCATTGATGGAATGAATTTTTTAAAAGAAATAATAGATATATTAAATAATGACTTACATTGGGATCTCCACGATGTTGTAGCTGAGGGTGCTTATGGCCAATATGAATTAGATTTCGGTTATACAGATATCCTAGGTATGGCAGATAGACTCGTCTTTTTAAGAGTTCTCCTTAAAGAAATAGCAAAAAAACATGGTTTTTTCGTTTCTTTTATGCCAAAAACACAAATAAGTGATTGGAGATCAGGAGCACATATTAACCATAGTGTTGAGTGCATCAGCGAAGGTAATAAAAATATATACAAGGATGGTGATAAATTTTCATCTCGTGCTTACAATGCAGTAGCGGGAATTTTAGAACATGGAGCAGCAATAACTGCTTTAGCTTGTCCGACTGTAAATTCATATAATGGATTTGTTCCATCAGTTGAAGGACTGGATGGAGGTATGCATACATGGGCACCAACACACATGACTTATGGAAACAATAATAGGTCATCTATGATTAGGCTCCCTCAAAATAGATTTTGTATTGAAGATAGAGCTTCAGATTTAACTCAAAACCCTTATTTAACTTTCTCACTTTTATCAGCCGCTGCTACTAAAGGTATAACAGAAAAAATGGACCCCCCAGAAGCCACTAATAAGAGTCTCTACGATATTACTGAAGAAGAGGGTAAAAATATTAAAACTCTTCCAAGAAACTTATTAGAAGCAATAGATGCTTTTAAATCAGACTCTTTAACCAAAGAAGTTTTTTCTGAAGCAATGTTAAATAATTTTATCGGTTATAAATATGATGAATGGAGAAGATACCATACAACGACAACTGATTGGGAAATTCAAGAATACCTCAAGTTATTTTAATTGTTTAACAATCAAGAAATTAAATCATTCAAACTCAATAACTTCGAGTTAAAATCAGGAGATCTAGTTAATTTAGAATTAAATTATTTAGCATTTGGTAATTTAAATACTGATAAATCAAATGTCATATTGTATCCAACAAGATATGCAGGAACTCATCTAGAACAAGGATACTTAATTGGAAATAATCAGCCAATAAACCCAGAGAATTATTTTATTATAATTCCAAATATGTTTTGCAATGGGGTCTCATCATCTCCTAGTAACACAAAATCGCCATTAAATGGATCTAACTTTCCTTTAATCACTATTCAGGACAATATTTCTGCTCAAAATGAATTATTAATACAAGTCCTTGGTATTGAAAAAATAAAATTAGTTATTGGATGGTCAATGGGAGGTCAGCAAGCTTATCAATGGGCTACTCAATTTCCAGATAAGGTAGAAAATATTATAGCCATGTGTGCACACGCAAAAACAAGTGGACATACCCATGTTTTTTTAGAGGGAATGTATGCTGCCCTTACTTCTGATTTAAATTGGAATAATGGTGATTATATCGAACAACCGAATGCAGGAAAAACAACTATGGCCATGACTTGGGCAGGATGGGCATTAGGGCAAAATTGGTTTAGAGAGAAACTTTATTTAAATGATGGTTATAAAAACCCTCAAGAGGTATTAGATAAATTATGGAAAACTATCTATTTTAAAAGAGATGCTAACGATCTACTTGCTATGATTAGAACATGGCAAGAACATAATATCAGTGATAACAAATTATTTGAGGGAAACCTTGAAAGAGCCCTAAAATCTATTAAAGCAAATGTTGTACTTATGCCTGGAGTAAATGATCTTTACTTTCCACCAGAAGAAAACTTTGAAGAATTAAAATATTTAAAAAATGGTAAAGTTGAAGTTATTCAATCTAATTATGGTCATTATGCCGGTGCGGGTAAGTGCAAAGAAGATTTAGAATGTGTAAATAATCAAATAAGAAACTTATTATCTAGTTAAATTTTAATTTAAATAACTTTTTTTTCCCTAATTTTAAAATTTTTCCATCATCTTTGTTTGTTAAAATTTTGTTGATGTCATTAATTTGATTTTCATCTAATTTAACTCCACCTCCTTCAATTAATCTCTTCGCTTCTGATTTTGAAGAAACTAAATTTTGAGATGTTATTGCTTCAAAAATTTTTATTTCAGTAATAGTATCAAAATAAATTTCATCAATATTATCAGATACATTTTTTTCAAATATGGATATGGCCTTATTTTCTGCTTCTTGAGCAGACTCATCGGAATGACAATCAGCAGTAACTAAGTATGCCAATTTTTTTTTAGCATTATTAATATCTTCAGAGATAAGTTTATTGATTTCATTTTGATCTAGGTCACTAAAAATTAAAAGTAGTTTTTCTACATCGCTATCATCAACATTTCTCCAGTATTGATAGAAATCATAAGAGCTAAACTTATTTTGATCTATCCAAACTGCTCCTTGTTCTGTCTTGCCCATTTTCTTTCCTGAAGAAGTCGTTAAAAGAGGAGTGGTTAAGCCATAGGCATTACTCTTATTAATTTTAGAGATGATCTCCATTCCAAGTACAATATTCCCCCATTGATCAGACCCACCAATTTGTAATACACATTCATGGTTTTTATTTAAATATAGAAAGTCAAAACTTTGTAAGATCATGTAATTAAATTCTAAAAAAGATAATGATTGTTCTCTTTTAAGTCTCTCTTTTACACTTTCAAATGTAAGCATCCTATTTATAGATATATGACCGCCTAAATCTCTTAATAGTTCGATATAATTGAGTTTACTTAGCCATTCATCATTATTGATAAAAGTTATATTATCCTTGAAATCTCTAAAATAATGCTCAAATATTTTTTTGAAGTTATTAATATTCTTTTGTATTTCTTCATACGATAAAATTTTTCTTGAGGAGTCTTTACCTGAAGGATCACCAATTTTTGTAGTACCTCCACCTAAAAGAACAACTGCTTTATGACCATTTCTGATAAGAGTTTTAATTGCTCTTAATTGGACGAGACTACCAGCATGAAGCGCATCAGCTGTAGCATCAAAGCCTATATAAAATACAATTTTTTTTTTGTTTAAGAGGTTATTAAGCTCTTTTTCATTGGTACATTGATTGAAAAGATTCCTATCTTTGAATATCTGTATATAATCAATCATATATAATAATTAGCATAATTTTATAGATATCAAATGGAATATATTGCATTAGGTTGCATGACTGGAACCTCATTAGATGGCATTGACTGTAGTATTATACAATCAAATGGTACTTCAAAAGCAACTCAAATCTCAAATAAATTCACTCCTTATTCTAAAGAATTACAAAAAAAACTTATAGAAATAGTTAAGAACAAATATTTAGCTAATTTAGAAGTCTTTAAATTGCTTAATGAAGAATATCAATCTGCAATTAATTCAATTATTTTAGAAAATAAAATTAAAATTGATGTCATTGGCATCCATGGTCAAACAATTTTTCATGATCCTTTATTAAAACTTTCAATTCAACTTTATGATAAGAAAATAGAGTATAACACTTCAGCCCCAGTAATTTGTAATTTTCGAAAAAATGATATTTTAAACGGTGGTAATGGTGCACCTATAATGCCCATATACCATCAAATTATCGCTAAACAGCTTGGCTTAAAGTCACCAATTTTTATAAATATTGGTGGTGTAACAAATATCACCATAATTGATGAGAAAAAAATAAGCGCTGGTGATATCTCATTTGGAAATGCATTGATAAATGATTTACTACTTTCAAAAACTAATCATGAAATTGACAAAGACGGAAATATTTCTAAATCAGGAAAAAAAATATCAAAAATTTTTAATATAATAAAAAATGATCAATTCTTTAAAAAGAGATTACCTAAGTCCTTGGATAGAAATTATTTTCATAATTACTTAGAAAAAATAGGTGATGATTATCCTATTGAAGATATTATTTATACATTATTATCTATTATTCCAGACAGTGTTAATCAAATTTTAGATCAAGAAAAAAAATATAAAATTATATTAATGGGAGGTGGAAGAAAAAATACAACATTGGTAAAATTATTTAAATTAATATTTGAAGATGTTAGTTCCATAGATGATTTTAATTTAGACGGAGATTTTATTGAATCTCAGGGTATGGCTTTATTAGCAATTAGATATTTAAAAAAATTGAATTCAACATATGAGAAATCGACTGGTATTTCAAAAAGTATTTATCTTGGTGAAAAAGTTTAACTTTTGTGTTTATGAATATATTTAGTCATCGATGCCATCAATGGATCTAGCTTGCCCTCAAATAAGTGATTTGATTTAGAAACTGTTTCCATGGTGACTTCAGCATTTTTTTGCTTTTTAAAAGTTTCATGAAATTCTTTAAGACTATCTTTTTTTACTATTTCATCTTGTTCTGCGCGAAGTATTAATGTTTTAATAGGGCAGGGTGAGAGAAAATTAAAATCATATAAGTTAACTGGTGGTGCGATTAATATAAGTCCATCAACTTCGGGTCTTCTCATGAGTGTTTGAAATCCAATCCACGCGCCAAAAGAGAACCCAACAATCCAACAAGATCTAAAATCTTCATTTTTTTTTTGTAGCCAATCTAAAGAAACACTTGCATCATTTAATTCACCCTCTCCTTCAGTAAAGGCTCCATCGCTTTTACCAACTCCTCTAAAATTTATTCTCAAAGTTGAAAAACCTGCATCTTTCATTACTTTAAAGGCAGCATAATTAACCTTTGTATCCATTGTTCCACCATGTTTTGGATTTGGGTGAAGCACTATTGCTATATTTGGTTTTTCTTCCTCACTGGGTGAGTATTTTGCTTGAAGTTTACCTTCTCCACCTTGTATAAATACCTCTGGCATAATTGAACAGGGATTTTAGATTAGTTTTGATCATAATAGCAAGATAATAATGAACACACTTGGATTTAAAAAAGAACCATCAAATACAACTGTAGTAGTTGCTATGTCAGGTGGTGTTGACAGTTCTGTAACAGCAGGCTTATTAAAGCAAGAAGGCTATAATGTTATTGGTATAACACTTCAGCTCTATTCTTCTAATTCATCTGCAAAAAAAGGCTCATGTTGTTCTGGTCTCGATATTTATGATGCTAGAAGAGTTGCTCAAAAATTAGATATACCTCACTACGTTTTTAATTATGAGAAGACATTTAAAACAGATGTTATTGATTATTTTATAAACTCATATCAAAATGGAGAAACACCAATTCCATGCGTAAAGTGTAATGAGACAGTAAAATTTAGAGACTTAATGAATTTTGCCAAGAAACTCGATGCAGACTGTATGGCTACTGGTCATTATATTAGAAGAAAAGGTGACACCAAAAATGCTCACATGTATAGGGCAGAGGATAAATCAAAAGATCAAAGTTATTTTTTATTTTCTACTACTCAAGAGCAACTCGACTATTTAAGATTTCCTTTAGGAGAGATTTCAAAAGAAAAGACAAGAAAAATTGCTGAAAACATAGGTCTCAATGTTTATAACAAAAAAGACAGTCAAGATATCTGTTTTATTCCAGACGGTGACTATAAAAAATTTATTAAATCACAAAAGAATAAAGGCGAAATTATCGATTTAAATGGAAATGTTATTGCTCATCATGAAGGTATTCAAAACTTCACAGTTGGTCAAAGAAAAGGTTTAGGTATATCCAGTGAAAATCCGTTATACGTTATTGATATCCTTAAAGATAATAATCAAATTATTGTTGGTAATAAAAAAGACTTACTTGGCAAATCATTATCACTGGATAATTTAAATTTTATTATGCCAGATTTTGACTTAAATAAATCTAGTATGAAAATTCAGTGCAGTGCTAAAATACGATCACTATCTGAGCCTCAAAGAGGAATTTTATACAAAAATTCAGGTGATTTCTCATTTGAATTTGATGAGCCCGCAGAATCAATAACCAGAGGACAGGCATGCGTACTCTATGATCAAGATAGAGTGCTAGGTGGCGGCATTATTAAACAAAAACTGAACTAAAAACATAGTATTTTCGTATTTTCTTGTAAAATTCTTTAATTATTTTATATATCGATATCCAATGGCAGCCACTAAACAAACAATAGAACAAGTTAATAAGCTGGGTAACAATGAATACAAATATGGTTTCTCAACTGATGTTGACGATATAAAGTCACCTAAGGGTCTAAATGAAGATACTATTAAGTTCATTTCTGCCCAAAAAAACGAGCCTGATTGGATGCTGCAATGGAGATTAAAGGCTTTTAAGGTATTTTTAAGATTGCCAAAGCCAAACTGGGCAAAACTAAACATTCCTGAAATAAATTTCCAAGATATTTACTACTATTCATCACCCAAGAGCTTGAAAGACAAACCAAAATCTCTTGATGAAATTGATCCTGAAATTTTAAAAACATATGAAAAACTTGGCATACCTTTAGTTGAACAAAAAATGCTAGCAGGAGTTGCAGTTGATGCTGTATTTGACTCGGTCTCAGTAGCAACTACTTATAAAAAACAGTTAAATGATTTAGGTATTATTTTTTGTCCAATATCAGAAGCAATTAAAAATCACCCAGATCTTATAAAGAAATATTTAGGAAGCGTTATACCTGTTACTGATCATTCTTTTGCTGCCTTAAATTCAGCTGTTTTTACTGATGGTTCTTTTGTATATATACCCAAAGGCGTTAGATGCCCTGTGGAACTATCAACTTATTTTAGAATAAATGCAGTTAATACTGGTCAATTTGAAAGAACCTTAATAATTGCTGATGATGACAGCTATGTAAGCTATCTTGAAGGATGCACCGCACCTATGAGAGATGAAAATCAATTACACGCAGCAAATGTAGAATTAGTTGCATTAGGAAACGCTGAAATTAAATATTCCACTGTTCAAAATTGGTACCCAGGGGATAGTAATGGTAAAGGTGGTATATATAACTTTGTAACTAAAAGAGGTGCGTGCAGAGGAAATAATTCAAAAATTTCTTGGACTCAAGTAGAGACGGGATCAGCAATTACTTGGAAATATCCTAGCTGTATTTTACAAGGAGATAATTCTAAGGGCGAGTTTTATTCTGTTGCTATCACCAACAATATGCAACAAGCAGATACTGGAACTAAAATGATACATATTGGCAAAAACACTACTTCAAAGATAATCTCTAAAGGTATATCCGCTGGTAAAGCCAACAATACTTACAGGGGTTTAGTGAATATGCAACCAAAAGCTAGTAATTCGAGAAACTTTACACAATGTGACTCACTGTTAATTGGTAATGAATGTGGTGCTCACACTGTTCCATACATTGAATCAAGTAATTCAGACTCTACTGTTGAACATGAAGCTACTACATCAAAGATCAACGAAGAACAGTTATTTTATTGCATGCAAAGAGGATTAAATAGTGAAGATGCAGTTGGTTTAATTGTAAATGGATTTTGTAAAGAGGTATTGCAACATTTACCCATGGAGTTTGCCGTCGAGGCACAAAAGCTTGTGGCTATTAGTTTAGAAGGAAGTGTAGGATAATGTTAGAAATTAAAAATCTTTGTGTATCAATTGAGGACAAACAAATTCTCAAAGGAATGAATTTAAAAATTAACGATGGAGAGGTTCACGCCCTAATGGGTCCTAATGGATCAGGTAAAAGCACCCTCTCATATGTTCTTTCAGGTAAAGAAGGTTACGAAATTGTTAGTGGAAGTATTCATTACAACGGTAGAGATTTATTAAATTTAGATGTAGATGAAAGAGCAAACGAGGGCATTTTTTTGGCATTTCAGTACCCAATGGAAATACCTGGTGTCCAAACTTCTTTCTTTTTAAAAACAGCTATTAATGCAAAAAGAAAATATCAAGGGTTAGACGAAATAGATGCCTTAGAATTTGCAAAACTTATTAAATCCAAGGCTGGAGATTTAGATATATCACCTGAGATGTTAAAAAGAGATTTAAATGTTAATTATTCAGGTGGTGAAAAAAAGAAACAGGAAATACTTCAAATGTCTTTATTAGATCCGTCGATGGCAATATTAGATGAAACAGACTCCGGACTTGATATTGATGCTTTAAGAATAGTATCTGAAGGTGTAAATAAATTAAGAACCCCTAATAATGCTTTTTTAGTAATTACACACTACCAAAGACTTTTAAATTATATAAAACCTGATTTTGTTCATATTATTGCTGATGGAAAAATAGTCAAATCTGGGGATTTTTCTCTTGCATTGGAATTAGAAGAAAAAGGATATGATGAAATTTCAAAGTCAGCTTAATGGAAATTAACAAAGAAAATAATCACAAATCCGTAGAAGATATTTCAGCAAAAACTCAATATATAATAGAAAATCAAAACCCTTTTAGAAACTTTAAACTAGAAAATTATAAATATGCTCAATTGCATAAAAAAATAATCCCTAAAAATTCTGTTAGAGATTTTAAATATTTTAGAGATATTAAGGATTTATCATTAGATTTATCAACCAAAAGTCTTAAATCTGTTAACTTAAGATCTACTTTAGATAATTGGAGTTTTTATAGTAATGATAGTTATTTTCGAGTTGAGTCTCTCATCGAAAGATCGGGCTCTCTAATTCCACTAGATGAATTTGAACAAAGTATATTTTCTTTGGATATTTCAAAAATGACTGAAAATATTACTATCACTAAAAAAAAAGAAAAACATCAAACTATTATTTTACTTAATACCAATGTGGAAGATGAAGTACCAAAATCTATTTTAATTGATTTATCAGATAATTCTAATTTAGATATAATTCATTATAACATATCCAATCATAAATCTTTTTTATACTTTGAATCAAAACAAGGTAATCACTCAAAATTAAACTTTATTACATTTCAATCTAATAATGCTCACACTAGAAATGAATATTTTGCATCTTTGGGTAGTCATTGTCACTTTGAACTCTCTGGATTAAATTTTGATAATGTTGGTGTAAACGATAATTACTCTTTTATTCAACACCTCAAGCCCTCATCATCTAGTAGGGAAGTTTTTAAATCAATAGTTGACAAGGGTGCTATCACAAATTTTCAAGGTAAGATATATGTTGATTCTATTGCACAAAAAACTGATGGTTACCAAATGAGTAGATCTTTATTGTTAGACGATATCTCAAAAGCAAATAATAAACCTGAACTAGAAATTTATGCAGATGATGTAAAATGCTCTCACGGTTCTACAGTATCTCAAATTAACAAAGATCAAATCTATTATTTCAACTCTAGAGGTATTAATAAAAATGAAGCTCAAAAAATACTTCAAAAAGCTTTTTTATCAGAGACTCTTGAAAATATTAGCTCTGTAGAATTAAAAGACTTTTCACTAAAATTATTAGATAATTTGATAAATTAATATGAATTTTAAATCTGACTTCCCAATATTAAAAAAAAAGATTAGAGATAACTCTATCACTTATTTAGACTCTGCTGCTACTACTCAAAAGCCAATTGCAGTAATTAATTCTATTAAAAATTTTTATGAAAACTCCTATGAAAATGTACATAGAGGTATGAACTCATTGAGCATCGACGCTACTGACCAATTTGAAAGAACTAGAGAAAGTGTCAAGGAATTTATAAATGCCAAATCAACTAATGAAGTAATTTTTACAAGAGGGGCGACTGACTCTCTAAATATTATAGCTAATTCGATCACTTCTAAATTTGAAGATAATGGAGAAATACTTGTAACTGAGCTTGAACATCACTCTAATTATTTGCCTTGGTTGAATATTTGTAAAAAATCTAATTTAAAACTAAAAATAATTCCTGTTAATCAAAATGGAATTATTGATGAACAGCAAATAATAGATAATTGCAATGATTCAACTAAAATGATTGCAATAACACATATGTCTAATGTTACTGGTCAAATATTAGATGTAAAAAAAATTAAAAATAACATTTCTAAAGATATTCTCGTTTCTCTTGATGGATGTCAATCAATTGCACATTGTGACATAGATGTAAAGGATTTAGATTGTGACTTTTATTCTTTTTCCTCACATAAATTATATGGTCCTTCAGGCGTAGGTATATTATTTGGCAAAGAAAATCTCCTCGAGGAAATCGAACCAGTTTTTCTTGGTGGAGGAATGGTTACAGAGGTTTCTCTTGATAGTTACTCATGCGCAATGCTGCCTAATAAATTCGAACCGGGAACACCTTCTATCGAAGCAGTAATTGGTTTGAGAGCTTCACTGGATTATCTCAAAAAAATAAATTTTTATAGTTTTTTTGAAGAAGAAAGAGGTCTAAGAAAATTATTAATTGATAAATTAAACAATATACCAGCTGTTGAAATTTATGGGAATTCACCAAATTTAAATGCCAGTTCAATTGTCTCATTTAATATCAAAAATATAAATTATAATGATGTCGCTACTTTCTTAGATCAATATGGAGTTATGTTAAGGGGTGGTCAACACTGCTGTCAGCCTTTAATGAAAAAATTGAATATTCAAGGTTCATGTAGGGCTTCATTTGGTATTTATAATGATGCTGATGATGTCGAAATACTTGTAGAGTCACTAAAAAAAACTGTAAAACTTCTGCAATGATTGATGATAAAGAATTATCTGATTTCATGCCTAAGGCGAATTCAGATGATGAACTTGTATTTGGTGATATTTCTAATACAAAAAAAGACATTGTAACTAAACAAGCAGTTATTGCAGTGTTATCAAAAATCAATGATCCAGAGTTAAAAATCAATATTTATGATTTAGGACTAATTTATAGCATCATTATTGATGAATTTAACAATATGAAAATTACAATGACTCTTACTACTGTAAATTGTCCAGTTGCTGATAGTTTCCCATTAGATGTAGCAAAAAAAGTTCATGAAATGCCTGATGTTGGTCAAGTTAGTGTTAAACTAACATTTGAACCACCTTGGAATAAAGATATGATGAGTGAAGATGCTAAGTTAGCTTTAGGCTATTAAATGACAACTCCACTCTTTAAATTATCTAATAATGCTGAAGATCAAATTTCCAATCTTTTAAACAAAAATAAAAATGCTATCGGTTTAAAAATTGCCCTTAATACTAAAGGTTGTGCTGGTTTAAGCTATGTAATGGAATATGCAAATGAAAATAACATCACCGGTTGTGAATTAGTTAATGAGTACAAGTTTCCATTATATATAGATAGTAAAGCAGTCATGTTTGTGATTGGAACTGAAATGGATTATGTAAAAGAAGAATTTGGAGAACGTTTTGTTTTCAATAACCCCAACCAAACAAGTGAATGTGGTTGTGGTGAAAGCTTTCACGTATAATATTTTAAAATGACAATATTACTGGGTATTTTATCAGCATTAAGTTTTGGCATAGGAGACTTTCTGGCAAGATTTTCTTCAAAGGAAGTTGGATTTAAAAACTCTCTTTTTTGGATGCTTGTAGTAGGGGCAATATTTTATTTAATATTGTTTTATTTCTTTGGAGATGATCTTAACCCCAATAGTATTGGTTTGAGTAATAGTTTCTTATCTGGAATTCTAATTATGTTTGGACTTCTATTTTTATATAGAGGTTTACAAATGGGCCCTGTAAGCATAGTTGCTCCAATCGTAGCGACCAATCCCTTTTTTGTGTTTTTAATAAGGTTTTTCTTAGGAAGCGAACCTTCTTTGACTCAATGGGCATCAACCCTAGTTGTTATTTCTGGAGCAATTTTAATTTCTATAAGTGCAGAGAGTTTTAAATCAAGTCTAGGTTTAAATAGTAAACAAATAAAAGAATCTATTACAATCTCATTTATGTCGAGTGGAATGCTAGCTGTCGGTTTAATTTTTTCACAAGAGGCCTCAAACACAATGGATCCCTTAGAAACAGTTATTTATATAAGATTTTTCAGCTTAATTGGAATAGCTCTTTTATTATTGTTTACAAAATCAAAAATAATCTTAACAAAAAAAGCCATACCTATTCTTTTTTTTCAAGGAATATTAGAAACTACAGGTTATTTTTGTTTAGTCTCTGCTTATGCTTTTGATAAAGTCAGTATAGCTGTAGTTATTTCATCAGGGTTTGGGCTTGTAACTGTTATACTTGCTAGAATTATAATTAAAGAACAAATATCAAAAATTCAAAGCATAGGAATTTTTTTAACTTTTCTTGGTGTAGTTGGGCTAACTATCTAGTAAAATTTTAAGTCTTAAATCGATAAGAATTTATTAAAATTGCCAAACAAATAACAATACCTCCAATTATAGTATTTGAACTAGGAACCTCATTTATTCCTAAAATAGGCAACCAAGCCCATAAAATACCGCCAACTACCTCCAATAACGAAAGCATTGTTAATTCACCAGATAAAAGATGCTTAGATCCAAAACTAAAAAGTATTAAACCTGCTGCTACAATAGCTCCATGAGTAACACTTAAAAAAATATTTTTAAGAGGTAAATATAGTTCTTGACCATTTAACATCATTAAACACAAAGAAATGATTGAACAAAACAATCCAGCATAAATTAAGATATAAAATTTTCTGAAATTACTTTTAGTTCTCAAAGCTACTGAAAACGTAGCAAAACCTAAACTAGAAATAAAACCCATTATAAGACCAAAAATAGATCCACTAAAAGCACTAGAATAAATTATAATAATAGATCCTAAAAAAGCTATAACCATACTCAAAAAGTTTTGAAAGGATATTTTTTCTTTTACAAAAACGTAAGCTATCAATGATGCCAAAAAAGGCATCAAAGCTAACATAAATAATGTAACAGCAGCTGTTGTATAACTAATAGAATAAATAAAACCCATCATTGCTGTTGTTAAAGATAAACCGCCAATAATTGATATTCGATCAATTTTTATAAAGTTAAAAAAAAAGTCTATTTTTTCATTAATTAATAAAAATAAACCAATTATAAAAGCAACTGTACTTCCTCTAATTACTAGATAGGGTAATTGATATAACTGAGGATCGGTCATATGTTTAACTACCAAGGCACCAAAACTCCATATCAAGCCACTAGTTACTACAATCAAGACAGCTTTTAGATGGTCGCTCATGAATGAAATTAGATTAATTCAAAATATAAAAAAAAATACTTAATTATTTTTAAAAAATTCATTTAGTTCTTCAATGTTTTTAAAAGATGTATTTTCACCTTTTCTACTTCTAACATTAAATGTTTTGGTCTCAATTTCTTTTTCACCAACTACTAAAGAGTAGGGTATTTTTTTAGAAACTGAATTTCTAATTTTATAGCCGAGCTTATTATCTGAGGAATCAACTATAGCCCTAACATCAAGATCTTTTAGCTTAGAGTTAATATCATTACAGTGATCTACAAATTTTTCAGATACGGGAAGAATTGCTAATTGAATAGGAGTAATAAATAATGGAAGCCATCCATTTGTATTTTCTAAAATAATAGCTATAAATCTTTCTAAAGAACCAACAACTGCTCTGTGAATCATTATAGGTGTTTGGTTTTTATCATCTTTATCTTTGTACCTTGCTCCTAATCTTTCAGGTAAGTTAAAGTCTAATTGTATTGTTCCACACTGCCATTCTCTACCAAGGGAGTCTTCAAGTGTATATTCGATTTTAGGACCATAGAATGCACCCTCGCCATCAAGAATTTTGAAATCCTTACCATTATCAGTAAGAACCTTTTTTAATTGATTGACGGCATTGTCCCAACTTTCTTGGGATCCAATACTTTTCTCGGGTTTAGTAGAGATATTGTATTTAATTTTTTCAAAACCAAATTTTTTGTAAACCCTCTCAATTAATTGAGTTGTTTCATTACAAGCATCATAAATCTGCTCATCAGTGCAAAATATATGTGCATCATCTTGGGTAAAACCTCTAACTCTAAATAACCCATTTAAAGCACCAGATGGCTCATATCTATGACATTTACCAAATTCTGAATATCTTAGGGGTAAATCTTTATAAGTAATTAATTGGGAGTTAAATAATACTATATGACAAGGACAATTCATTGGCTTTAAAGCAAAAGTTTTATTATCCTTTTCAGAAGTGAACATATTTTCTTGGAAATTATCCCAATGCCCAGATTTGACTAAAAGCTCGTTTGATACTAATTCTGGAGTTTTTACTTCTTTATAATCTAATTTTTGTTGTTCGCTTCTAATAAACTTCTCAATATTTTGATAGAGCGTTAAACCTTTTTCTTTCCAAAATACATTCCCAGCTGATAAGTCTGTTAATAAAAATAAACCCATATCTGTGCCTAATCTTCTATGATTTCTCTCTTTAGCTTCCTCTAAATTTTTAAGGTGCTTGTTAAGCTCTTTTTCGGAATAAAAAGCAGTAGCGTAAATTCGTTGCAACATTTTATTCGTGCTGATGCCTCTCCAATATGCACCAGATACACTGGTAATTTTAATATTAGCCTCATAATCTTTTGTGGAAGAGTGATGAGGGCCTTTACATAAATCAGTAAAATTTTTTTGGTCGTATAAATTTATTTCTGCAGAATTATCAAGATTATTGATTAATTCAACTTTGTATTTGTTATCCTTAAAAATTTTCAAAGCTTCTTCTTTAGAGACTGTTCTTTTTATAAAGCTTCTTCCCTCATTTAAGATCTCTCTCATTTTTTCTTCTATTTTAATTAAATCTTCATCAGAGAGAGTACTTTCCATATCGAAGTCATAGTAAAAGCCATTTTTTATAAAAGGACCGATTGTTGGTTTTGCATTAGGAAATAACTGAGTTACAGCTTCAGCTAAAATATGGGCCATATCGTGACGCATAATATTAAGGGCATCTTCTGATTTAGATTTTACAGGTATGCCATTCTCTATTTCATGATCATAGTATTCGTTGTTATGATCTTTATAGGCTATTATATCACTCATAATTCAAGTTTTTTAAAGAAACATGATTTAGCTCCAGTATGACAAGCAGCTGAACCCTCTAAATCAACTTCAAAAATTAATGTATCGTTATCACAGTCTGAATAAATATTAAACAGTTTTAAAATATTTCCAGAAGTCTCTCCTTTGAGCCATATTTTTTTTTTACTTCGACTCCAAAAATAAGCTTTATTATTTTGAAGAGAGAGTTTTATTGACTCTTTATTAGAATAAGCAACCATTAGGATTTCCTTGGTTGCACGTTCCTGTGCTATAGTTGGTATTAGACCATCTATATTGAAAACTAGTTGATTTAATTTGATATTTTCCAAAGATTTGTATTTTTAATGATTTTTACTTTTATTGAAGTATTTTTCAATGAAGAAAAAAATAAATTCTATGAAATATTATTTAGCACCTATGATGGGTTATTCAGATTGTTACTTGAGAAGTTTAGCTGAGAACTTATATGGAAAAAATATTACAACATTTTCCGAGATGATTGTAGATAAGGCAATAATTTTTAATGAAATTAAGACACTAGAGAAACATTTTTTAGAAGAAAATCAAAGTGCCATGCAAATAGCAGGGTCAAATCCTCTAGAGATCAAAGAGGCAATCCAAAAACTTAACAAAGTAGATTATATAAATCATATAAATTTTAATCTTGGTTGTCCAAGTTCTCGTGTCCAAGAAAACAAATTAGGCTTAGCTCTAACGAAAGAACCAGAATTGATAAAAAAGTGTTTAGGCTCAATTACAAACTATAAAAATGAAATTTCTATCAAATGCCGACTCGGACTTGGCTTAGAAGAAGATAAAGATTATATACTTTCTTACCTAGATTTATTTTCTAGTTTTGGAATTAATAAAATCTTTATACATTGTAGAAATGGTATTTTAAACTTAGATACAAAAAAAAATCGCTCTATTCCAAAAATTAATTATAAGTTATTTTTAGAGTGTAAAAAAAATTTTCCAAAATTAAATCTAATTCCCAAT
>CABWYP010000002.1 GCA_902509695.1 uncultured Alphaproteobacteria bacterium
AATTCACCTTGTCTAGTTTACGGTGAAACAGCAGGGACCATTCAAAACATAAGAAATGCTCCACTGAATACAAAGATTAAAATTCATAACGAAGATTTTAAAGAATATGGGAGAAAGTTGACTTTATTTGCTGAATATTGTGCTGATTTTGGCATGCCTATATCATTTCATCATCATATGGGAACTGCTATTGAAACAGAACAAGAACTGGATAGTTTAATGAACTACACCGGAGAAGCGGTTAAACTTTTATTTGACACTGGACATATGACATTTGCTGGCGGTAACTCTTTAGATGTAATCAATAAATATGCTAAAAGAATTAATCATTTTCATGCAAAAGATATTAGATCTGAAATAGTAAATAATTTAGATAGAAACAAAGAAAGCTTTCTTGATGCTGTTTTAAAAGGTGCCTTTACTGTTCCAGGTGATGGAAATATAAATTTTAAAGAAGTTATCCAAACTTTAGCCCAAAATGATTATGAAGGTTGGTTTATTGTTGAAGCTGAGCAAGACCCTGCAAAAGCTAATCCATTAGAATATGCTAAGATTGGAAATAAAGAGTTGGTGGAATGCTTGAACATGTATGGATATGAAATAGAAAATTACATAGATGAATAGAGTTGATGACAAAATTGCTATAGTCACAGGCGGTACACAAGGACTAGGGGCTGCGATAGCTTTAAATTTTGCAAAAGTTGGAGCAAAAGGAATAGTAATTCTTGGAAGAAATGAAGACCGAGGTAATAATTTATCTGAAAAAATTTCAAAAGAAACAGGCTGTAAAGTAAAATTCTTTAAAACTGAACTATCTAATGTCAATGAATGTAGAGAGTCTGTATTATTTACAAAAAAAAATTTTTCTCATGTGGATATTCTTGTCAATGCTGCAGGTTTGACAGATAGAGGTAATATTGTTGAAACATCTGAGGAACTATTTGACCAAATGATTGGTGTCAACGTTAAGGGACCTTTTTTTTTAATTCAAGATGTTGTGAAAAATATGATTGAAAATGAAATCAAAGGTTCAATCATTAATATTGGATCTCAAGCTGCTATCACAGGTCAGCCTTTTTTATCATCTTATAGTCTATCAAAAGGTGCTCTTGCTACTTTGACTAAAAATACTGCTTTTGCTCTTTTAAAAAATAATATTAGAGTAAATCAACTTAATATAGGTTGGATGGCATCTGATGGTGAACATGCTATTCAAACAAAATTTCATAATGCTCCTGAAAATTGGCTTGAGGAGGCCGAGAAGAAACAACCATTTAAAAGACTACTTAAGACAGACGAAGTTGCAAAAGCTGTTACATTCTTAGCCTCTAGTGACTCTGGAATGATGACTGGTTCGGTGATAGACTTTGATCAATCTGTTGTTGGTGGTTATCCTTTTTCTCCTCCATTGCCATCTGAAAAAATGAAAATTTGATAATATTACTGATACTCTTTTTCACACCCTCTAAAGATTGATTAGATAGAAATTAATTTCAAAGCTGTTATAAACTAATTATGAAAATTACAGACTTCAAATTATATAGAGATAAATGCTTTATCAATGGCCAATGGATTAATGCAGACTCTAGTGAAATCATTTCAGTAAATAATCCTGCCACATTAGAAGAAATAGGAACTGTCCCAAAATGTGGAAAAAATGAAACTAAATTAGCAATCGAAGCTGCAAATAAGTCTTGGCCAGAATGGCGAGCAAAATCTGCAAAAGATAGATCAGTAATCTTAAAAAAGTGGTATGAGCTTATTATAGACAATAAAGAAGAATTAGCTCAAATGATGACCCTCGAACAGGGCAAGCCTATAAATGAGTCTAGAGGTGAAATAGTTTACGGTGCTTCGTTTATTGAGTGGTTTGCTGAGGAAGCAAAAAGAATTTATGGTGATACAATCCCTGATCCACTTACAGACAGAAGAATATTAGTTATCAAACAACCAGTTGGAGTTGTGGCATCAATAACACCCTGGAATTTCCCAAATGCAATGATTACAAGAAAATGTGCACCAGCACTCGCTGTAGGATGCCCTGTTGTTATAAAACCAGCAAGTCAAACACCCTATTCAGCCCTAGCTTTAGCGGCCCTAGCTGAGGAAGCAGGTTTTCCAAAAGGCACACTTAATGTAATTACTGGAAAAGCATCAGAGATTGGAGATGAGCTCGCTTCAAACTCATTAGTTAGAAAATTATCTTTTACTGGATCAACTGAAATTGGCAAAATTCTACTTCAAAAATGCGCTGGAACTGTCAAAAAAGTTTCAATGGAACTTGGAGGTCATGCACCTTTTATAGTTTTTGATGATGCAAATATTGATGACGCAGTAATTGGCGCCATTCAAAGTAAATTTAGAAATACTGGTCAAACTTGTGTTTGTGCAAATAGAATTTATGCCCAAGATGGTATCTATGATGAATTTTGTCAAAAATTTGTCCAGGCCACTTCGGAATTAAAGGTTGGTGACGGACTGAACGAAGAAACTACTTCTGGACCTATGATTGATGAGTATTCATTAGAAAAAGTAGAGGAACATGTACAAGATGCAATTCAGCTAGGAGCTAAAATTGCTATAGGCGGTTCAAAACATTCTTTGGGAATGAATTTTTATCAACCAACTATCTTAACAGATGTAACACCTGAAGCTAAAATCACAAGTGAAGAAACTTTTGGTCCTGTTGCTCCTGTATATAGATTCAAAGATGAAAATGAAGTCATATCATTGGCAAATAATTCTCCATTCGGTCTCGCTTCATATTTTTATTCTAGGGATATTGGAAGAATTTGGAGAGTCTCTGAGGCCTTAGAGTATGGAATGGTTGGAGTTAACACTGGATTAACTTCAAAGGCTGAAGCGCCTTTTGGTGGCATCAAAGAGTCTGGATTAGGAAGAGAAGGTTCCAAATATGGTGTAGATGACTTTCTCGAAGTCAAATATGTCAATATGTGTGGCTTAGATAAATAATCAATTATTTTCAATGAATAAAATATTTAGTGTGGGACTGATAGGGTGCGGACATATATCTGAAACATACTTTCGTGGCCATGATTATTTTAATAATTTTAAAATAGTTAAATGCGCAGATATTAATCATGAAAATGCAAAAAAATGTGCTGACACTTATGGCATTATTTCATGTTCTGTCGAAGATTTATTAAATGATCCTGAAATTGAAATCATTTTAAACTTAACAATACCAAGAGCCCACTATGAAGTTGCAAAAAAATCTCTCGAAAATGGAAAGCATGTTTACAGCGAAAAACCAATGGCTGTTAATTTTTCAGAGGGCGAAGAACTGTTAGCTCTTTCAAAATCCAAAGGGTTATATATTGGAAATGCCCCTGATACATTTTTAGGTGGAGGTATTCAAAAATCTATAGACTTAATAAATCAAAATAAAATAGGCAATGTTAGACTTGGTAGTGCAATTTTTGCCTATCCAGGAGTTCAGTCATATCACCCCAATCCAGAACCTTGGTTTGCCAATAACGAAGGAGGACCTGTAATGGACATGGGCCCTTACTACCTTACAGCTCTAGTCAACCTTCTAGGTCCAGCTAAAAGTGTTCATGGTATTTCTACAAAAGTTTTTGAAAAAAGAATAATTGGTATTGGTCAAAAAAAAGATCAAGAATTTACAGTCGAATGTCCAACAAGCTATTTAGTTAATTTAGAATTTCATAATCAAGCCTTGATTCAAATTACTCTTTCATTTGATGTGGTAGCGCATCAACGCAACCATATTGAACTTTATGGAGACAAAGGTTCTATGATTGTTCCTGATCCCAATATGTTTGGAGGATCAGTTATGACTATCAATGATGACTCTGGATTGTGGGAAGAACATAAAACTGACGATTTGCCGTTAGGTAAAATAAATATCACTTCCCAAAGTAGTAGGGCTAACGAGTCCTCAACAAATGCAAATTATCGTGGAGTGGGACTTTCTGAAATGGCATATTGCATAGAAAATAAGCTAAATCATAGGTGTAATGGAGAGTTATCTCTCCATGTATTAGATATTATTAAATCTACCATGAAGGCGGCTGACTCAAAATCACCCCAAGAAATTAAAACTACTTGTAAAAAAGCAGACTTCTTCACCTTAGAAGAAGTGCAGAAAATTCTTAAGTAATAACAATATTTCCTCTAGACTAATTTTTTTTAAATGGAATTTGATAAATCAAAAAAAATACTAATTATAGGCAGGGCTGGTATGGACATCTATCCAGAACCTCCAGGTACAAAAATATCTGATGTAAAAGACTTCTCTACGCATTTAGGGGGATCTGCAGCTAATACCTGTGTAGCTTTATCAAAGCTGGGTGTTTATTCAGATTTAGTCACCTGTATATCAGATGATGCAATAGGTGAATATATTTTTGGAAAGTTAAAAGAATTTAAAGTTGGAAGTGATTTTTGCAGAAAAGTTGATAAAACATTTCAAACCCAGGTAGCTGTGGTGGAAACAATACTCCAAAATAATCAATCTATTTTGTATAGAAATAATTCTTGTGATCTACAGTTAGAAAAAGATGATATTGAAAAAATTAACTTTCAAGATTATTCTGCTGTGTTTATTTCTGGTACAGCTCTATCATCAAACCCTTCTAGGGAAGCGGTTTTACATGCTTCGCAAAAAGCCTCTTCGCAAAATATACCTTTGATTATTGATCTAGACTACAGGCCTTATAATTGGGAGTCTGATCAAATTAAATCAGATATTTATAAAAAAATAATGAGTGAGATGGATATTATCATTGGCAATGATCTTGAATTTAATATTGCTGATAATTCACCTGATGGTTTCCAGTTAACCAAACACTTTATAAAAGAGAAACCGTCGATTATAGTTTATAAAATGGGTGAAAAGGGATCTAGAGTTTTTACTAAAGAAAAAGAATTTGAGTTTGGAATATTCAAAGTGGATGCTATAAAACCTACTGGGGCAGGAGATGCATTCAATGGAGGCTTTATCAGTTCTCTTTATCAAGGATTTTCCTTAGAGGAATCTATTAAAAGAGGCTCTGCTAATGCAGCTTTAGTTGTTACTAAAGTTGGCTGTTCTTCAGCTATGCCAAATAATGACGAACTAGAAAAATTTATTAATCAAAAATCGATGGAGACATAGATGCATATACCTTACTCAGACAACAAAAATATCGCCTTATTTGAAGAAGAAAATAAGACCGTACCTCTTGTTTATTTTAATATAATCAACTTAAAAAAAGGGGAAAGTTATAGCTACCAACTCACAAAGCATGAAACTAGCGTTGTCCCCGCTACAGGAATTGTGGAATTAACAGTTGACGGTAAAAAATTAGGCCAAATTGGAACTAGAAAAACTGATGTTTGGGACGGAGAGCCTGAGGGTAGTTATATCCCATCCAATTCTCAATGCACTATTACATGTCTTTCAGACAAAGCTGAATGTTTTATAGCAGGTGGAATATATGAAAAAAAATTAGACCCTTTTTTAGTTTCAAAAAATGAAATTGATATGGTCCAGTATGGATCTGACGATACTAAAACTCACCGAAAAATAAAACATATCCTTGGAGCAAAACAACACGAAAAAGTTGGAAGGTTACTTGTTAATGAACTCTACACAGTAGGTGCAGGCGGTTGGTCAGGTTTTCCACCTCACAAGCATGATACTGATAGGCTTCCTAATGAAACACGTCATGACGAAGTTTATAATTATCGATTTAAACCTGGTCATGGTTTTGGAGTTCAGGTAATGCAATACGAAGATGACAAAGAGGGCTTTGGATACCAATTATTTAATGGTTCGACAATAGCAATTAATAAAGGTTATCATCCGTGTGTGGTGGCACCGGGATATGAAATGTATTACTTCACAATTTTAGTAGGTCTTTCTCAAAGATCGCTTATTCAATACTTTCAAAAAACTCATGCCTATCAAATAGAGACGATACCTGGAATTAAGGATATGATTGCTAAATATAAATGACCGTTGCAACTCTTAGTGAAGTTTTACAAAAAGCAAAAAAGAATAATTATGCGGTTGCTGGTCTAGTAGTGTTGGGTTGGGAAGATGCCCAATGTTATGCAGAAGCAGCAGAAGAATTAAACGTACCTGTCATTCTACAAGCAGGACCAGGGTGTAGAGCCAATACACCAGTAGCAATTTTAGGTAAAATGTTTAGATATTTAGCCGACCAATCCAACTGCCCAATAGTTTGCCATCTCGATCATGGCTATACTAAAGAGGAATGTATTGAGGGATTAGATAGCGGATTTACTTCAGTTATGTTTGATGGTTCAAAGCTCCCCTTGAATGAAAACATTGAAAAAACTCATGAAATTGTTGAATTAGCACATAATTATAATGTTTCAGTTGAGGGTGAAATTGGCTTTGTTGGTTACAATGAAGGAGCTGAGTCTCAAAGCACTGATCCCAATCAAGCGAAACAATTTGCAGAATTATCAGGTTGTGATGCTATGGCTATAAGCGCTGGAAATGTTCACCTTCAAACCAATAAATCTTCATCTATAGACATGAAGGTAATAAAAGATATAGAAAATTTAACTAATATCCCTTTAGTCTTACATGGAAGTAGTGGTATTAATTATGATTTAAGAAGAAATATTGCCAATAATACTAACGTATGTAAATTTAATATTGGTACAGAGCTTAGAAAAACCTTTGGTGACTCCCTTAGAGAGGAGATTTCAAATAACCCAACTGTCTATGATAGAATTCAATTAATCAAATCGACACTCCCAAAACTAAAAGAGTCTTCTAAAAAAGTCATAGAAAATATTACTTTATTTAATCATTAATGATTAAATCTCATATATTAGAGAATAAATATCTAAGAATAAAAACACTAAATTTAGGAGCAACTTTATTTGAGGTATTCCACAAGAAAAAAAAAATTAATTTAATTTTAAATCTTGGTAAAATCTCATCATATAAAAAAAATAAAAACTATTTAGGGTCAACTTGCGGTAGATATGCCAATAGAATTAAAAATGCACAATTTAAGATAAGTAATAAAATATATAAACTAACGAAAAATGAGGGTAAAAATATTCTACACGGAGGAAAAAAAGGATTTGACTCCAAAATTTGGTCAGTAAAAGACTTATCGAAAAACCATATAACGTATAAATACAAATCTTTAGATGGTGAGGAGGGATTTCCAGGTGAATTGATATCATTTTGTAAATTTTTTCTTAAAAATGACTGTTTAAATATCTGTATCAGAGCAATTTCCTCAAAAACAACCCCCATAAATATTGTTAATCATGCTTATTGGAATTTAGACAAAATTAAAAAAGATATATTTGGTCATAATCTTTTTATCAATTCTGATTACTTTTTAGAAAATGATAAAGACAACATTCCCACTGGAAAAAGAGTCAGTGTTAAAAATACACAATTTGATTTCAGAAAATTAGCCAATATTGGCGATAAAATAAAGAAAAAGGGTTCAGGATTTGATGAAAATTTCATCATTCGAAATAATTCCAATCTGATTGCAAAGCTTATTTCTCCAAAGTCCAAAATTCAACTAAGTATATTTTCTAATCAACCAGGTGTTCAATTTTATACAGGACAACATTTGAGGTATTTTTCAAGAAATAAAAAACTTAATTCCTATCAAGGAATGTGCTTAGAAACTCAAAATTTTCCAAATTCTCCGAACAATAGAAAATTCCCATCGCCTTTTTTAAAAGCTAAACATGCTTATAAACATAATATTAAATTTAAGATTAGAGATCTCTAAAACTATTCCGACTTAGCTTTTAATTTTAAATTATTATTATCAAATAATAATTGTGGTACTTTGTATGCAAATCTTGATAATAAAGAAACAGAGCTTAGTTGAAGTTGATTTCCATCTAAAATTGGATCAATAAATTTTGATATTTCTATATCATCATTTATATAATTCCAATCTAAGGTGACATGAGTTCCCTCACCTGAAATATCATAGAAGCTTATAAAAAGAATTGTTCCATTTTTTAGTGAATATCTAACTTTGAAGTTTGGTGAATTTGGTAAGTCTGATCTAAGAATAAACCCATTATGTTGTATGTCAGTTAGTGAGGTGTGGATATCATTAATTTTATCTTCACTTAATTCTGAAAATCCATTTGGGAGATTTCCATGTTTTAAAACTCCGCTTTCCTCAACTAGATTAATCAGATCTTGGTTATAAATCTGGATTGATTTAATTTGAGACTTTCCAATATTAATTAGATCTGTTGGAGTCCAGTAAAAATCTGAAACATCCGCAGATAAATTAGTTGTTACTAAGTAAGATTGGGTTTCATTTGTATTTTTAATGTACGTACCTGGGATATTGTAATTGTAAGTTCCAATATCTAAATCATAAATGATTTGATCAGATACTGATTTTAATACCAGTCTCATCCTATTTTCTTCATCAAGTCCAAGTTTATAATGTAAATCTGATCTATTAGTTTTAGCTTCTACAATTTTCGCCTCTCTTAGTTGTATGAAAAACCTACTTAAAATCTCTGTATTTGCTGGAAAATTATTTGAGCTAGTTATTAACCATTGATCATCAACGTTTTCAATGACTGATTTTCCTACATTATTGGAGAATTCAATGTAGGCTATTTCTTTTAAAATTTCATCAAATGAAGGCATTAAACTTTCAGAAGGAAGATTGTTTTTAGATGAGTTATCATCAAAATACATTCCTAGGGATATCACTAGAAATCCCAATGACAATGTTAACAATATTTTTAAATTTTTTATTATCATGGTTTGCTTTTTCTTTTTTTAATACCAAGCTGTCTTGGTACTATAAACATTAACAAAATTAAGAGTATTGGGATTAGGAATGTATTCATAATATTAATTTGATTAGCAAGAGTGTCTATGTCTTTGCTTAAATTTCTTCTAACTTCTCTTAATTGCTGACGTTTCTTTTCAACTTCTAATTGAAAATTAGCTAATTCCATCAATTGTTTATCTGATAAGTCAACAGTCTCTGCATCTCTTCCACCAGATAAATTTTGTATCTTTGCTAAAGTTTCATCTAATTGGGTTTGAAGTTGTTGTTCTTGGCCTAAATATTTTTGCTCTGCCTCTGCTTGGAGTTTTTGTACAACAACAAATGGTCTAAACGGTGCTTCTTTATTTCTTAAATCAATAAAATCATCATAACCAGTCATTGAGTCAAAAACATTAGTTACTAAACTTCCATTGTCTGATGTTGCTTCAATAACATTAGTATCAAGAAATTTTTGAATTCTAGCCCAAAAAGCATTCCTTATAAAATCTGCATCACTGAAAAGCACCACACTAATATCTTTAGAAGAGTCAATATGATTTTCATTTTTAAATTCAAAGTCATTAAAATTACTTGATGTCTTACCGCTTAATTTTACACCAAAGTCGTATGTTATTCCTGTCGGCTTAAAGTTATTGATAAGTTTGATAGGATCATGAACCTCTTTCATTGGTAGATCCATTGTGACCTCACTTGAAGAAATTATTGGAGTATATGAAATTCCACTTTCTTCATTTAGTGGTGATAACCCACCAGCTGAAACTAATCTTATAAGAGATAATCCATTTCCAATATCTTCAGATTGATTAATATATTGACCTCTTACCTCAGGCCAATTTAATTTAAGAAGAGTTTGTAGGGATGTGTTATCAGATATATTTTGTTGTGTTTGAAGCCTAGTTGCCTGAGCTCCATCCAGAATAATATTAGTATTATAATTGATATTAATGGTTTTTAGAACATTTTCTAAATTAGATGTTTTATTAGAATGATCGTTTTTCTCAAAAAAGGGATCAAGGAAAATAACTGTTTTTCCACCATTTAGAATAAATTGTTCGATTGCATATTCAGTCTTATCAGTGATGTTTGATGGATGATAAACAACCAGTAGATCAATATTTTTGAAACTTTCTAAATCAGTATCTAAAAATTCAAAATCATAAAAATAGCTTAATTCTTCTAATATAGTGTATTCCCCTTGACCAAGTTGATTGTTTGGCATCATAGGAGGGGCAGTGTCTACCCAAGATAAAAATCCAATCATAGGCTTTTTAGATCTGTTTAACTTATAAACGATATCAGTAATTTGCTTTTCTAAAGTTCCTGCCTTAGAGGGATCGAAGAAAGCAACGGTTTCTATGTCATCAGTCGTATTAGAGGCAATTAAGCCGAAATAAACTTTAGAACCTTCTTGGTCAATTGGAAAACCTTGTACACCGTACCTATTTACATAATCTTCATCATCAGAGTATGGCTCTGGTTCAATAAAATTAAGTTCTATTTTACCTGAAGATAAATCTGAATATCTATTCAGTAGTCCTTGAACTTGATTTGCATAATTTTGAATTATTGGAATATTTTTAGATAAATTTCTACTATAAATAAAATTTATTTTTAAAGGTTCTTCAATTTCATCAATAACTCTCTTTGTTCCTTGAGAAAGAGTAAAAGTCTTGTTTGATGTGAAATCAATTCCAAAATTAAAGTTAACTTTTTGAATAATGTAATTAAAAGATAGAAAAAGAATCACTGTACTTATAACAGATATCAAAAAGTAATTTTTATTTAAAAATTTATTCATTATTCGCGATTTAAAAATTTAATGATTGTTAAGTAATTCCATAGAGCAATAAATGAAATAAAGAATAATAATCCCTTAATAGAAAAGAATCCTGTTTGAATGCTTGAAAAGTGAGTCAAAAAACTAAAGCTAGATATCAATTCAACTATTTCAATAGGTAGAACACTAGTAATAAAATTAATCATCAAAGGAAAACCACTAATGGTAAAAAGAAATGAAACCAATATTGAGAGTATAAAGGCGATAATCTGATTATTAGTGAGTGATGAAAAGAAGATACCCAGTGAAACATAAGCACCGGCCATAATAATAACGCCTAGATATTGACCTATTATTACAAGATTATCGGGATTTCCTAAGTAATTTACAGTAATCCAAATAGGAAAAGTTAAAATAACAGAAAAGACGACAAAAGCCCAAGTTGCCAAAAATTTACTAAGGACTATTTTCCATAAAGGTATGGGTAAAGTCATTAAAAGTTCGATGGTGCCTAACCTTTTTTCTTCTGACCAACTTTTCATAGTGACCGCAGAAACAAAGAATATAAATACCCAAGGAATGAAGCTAAAAAATACAGTTAAGTCAGCGACACCAGAAGAAAAAAAAGATCCAAAATAAAAAGTTAAGGACATTGAAGTTAAAATAAAGATAGCTGTAAAAATATAAGCCACTGGAGTAATGAAATACAACTTCAATTCTCTTTTAATCAGGGCGAGCACTAGCTTACTAACTTTCTAAATTTTTCATCAAGAGATTTACCAATTTTCTTTTTTAGTTGAGAGGGGGATCCTTCAAAAACCTTTTCACCATTGTTAATGATAAGACACTTGTTACACACCTCGGGCACTTCGTCTAATATATGAGTTGAAATAATAATAGCTTTTGTTTTAGAGAGTTTTTTGATTAATTTTCTTACTTCAAACTTTTGTAGAGGATCTAGACCATCTGTGGGTTCATCGAGTATAAGAAGTTTTGGATTATGAATGAGTGCTTGTGCTATACCCACTCTTCTTTTAAAACCTTTAGATAGCGTTTCAATTGGGACATCTTTTACATCTTCAAGCTGAAGATCATTAATAACCTTTTTAATGGCACTTTTAGAATTTTTAATATTTCTGACTTGGCAAACATAATCTAAATATAGGTAAGGTGAAAAATCTAAATACAGCGGAACTCCCTCTGGAAGATAGCCAATCATAGATTTAGTGAAAATAGGATCCTGCTCTATGTCTTTATTATTAATAAAGATTGTACCGGCATCAGATTTTAGATACCCAGTGATAACTCTCATAGATGTAGTTTTCCCGGCACCATTAGGTCCCAGAAAACCCATAACGTCACCCACTTTAACTTCAAAAGAGAGTTGGTTTATAGCTTTAAATTCACCAAAATTTTTAGATATGTCTTTTACTGTTAACATTTTAAATATTGTTTAGTTTAAAAATTAAATATTTCAAGATTTAGAGCTATTGGATATTTGACAAATAGAACCACCTTACCAAGCAGATTTATAAATATCATAAGCGTCTCTTTCTAATATTTCCTTTGGATTATTAATTAATAACCTTGTTTGTTTCATAGCGTCTTTTGCCATAGTTTCACAAGCTGTTTCAGGTATACCAACATCTCTTAGTCTTTGCTCAAGACCTAAACTGGAGGATAGATCAGATAATTTTTCAATAAATGTTGAGGCTATATCCTGAGTGCTTGTAGAGAGATCCATTTCTGGAAAAACTATTGGTGCTATTTCACTATATAGTCTAGCTGCTTTTTGATCTTTTATATTAAATCTTAAAACATATGGAAGAACTATGGCATTAGAGAGACCATGAGGTATATGAAATGTCCCCCCAATAGGATAAGCGAGAGCATGAACGCCTGCAACAGGTGAATTGCCAAATGAAGCGCCAGCCAACATTGATCCAAGAAGCATATTGGAGCGAGCCTCTACGTCCTTGCCATTTGAAACTGCAATCTTGATAGATCCACCAATAAGTTTCAGAGCTTCTTTAGCTAACATCTTAGAAATTAAATTATTATTCATACTTTTTGAGGCATAAGACTCAATAGCATGAACCATCGCATCTATGCCAGTTGCCGCAGTTATATGTGGGGGAAGCTCTAAAGTAAGAAGAGGATCAAGAATAGCTAGGTCAGGTAGTATAAGTGGGGAAGATACACCTTTTTTTTCTAAATCATCTTGAGTAATAATTGAAATGGGCGTCACCTCTGAACCTGTTCCTGAAGTAGTAGGATAAAGGGCCAATGATAATCTTGGACCTTTGGCATTAGCGACTCCCCAAGCCTCATGAATATCTTCACCAGAACCAAGAAGTAGCGCAGTGAGCTTGGCTATGTCCATTGAAGATCCTCCACCAAAACCAATTACACCAGATGCTTGAAAATTTTTACCCTCTTCCACACATAACATTAATGTTTTTAAAGAAGGGTCAGCTTCTACATTATCAAAAATTAATACTTCAGAATTATTTCTTAGAGCATTTATAGTTTCTTCAATTAAACCTAATTTGACCAATCCAGGATCTGTTACAAAAAGTATCTTTGGTCCTAGTTTTTTACTAACTTCCTGTGCAGATTTTATAGATTGATTATCGCCAAAGCGGATTCCTGGCGTAGTGTTAAAATTGAACAATTGCATCCAAGCAATATAAATGATGTGGATATTTTTCCTATTAAAAACATTTTAAAATCAGCAAATATAAAAACAAGTCCACAAAATTTTATAAATAAGTCTTTCTTCTAATCCTTTATTTTTTATACTTAGATATGTCAAAAGTAATAACAGTAGCTCAGCAAAAAGGGGGCTCTGGCAAGACCACAATTGCAGCTAACTTAGCAACAGTATTTTCAATAAAAGATAATCTATCTACAACATTGCTAGATACAGACCCTCAAGGAAGCCTTGGAAAGTGGTTCATGACTAGATGTGAAAAATTAAAAGATAAAAATACTATTCAGTTTAAGACTGCGAGTCTTTGGGGAGCTCAATATGAAGCTAAAACTCTCAAAGAAAAATCAGATATAGTGATTATAGATACGCCTCCTAAAATTGATGCTGATGGCAGACCAGCCATTGAAATTGCTGATTTAGTTATTATCCCAATCTCTCCATCGCAAGTGGATTTTTGGGCAACTGAGTCAATTATCGAATTAGCAAAGAGAGAAAAAAAAGAAATCTTGATTTTAATTAACAGAGCCAATTCAAAATCAAAACTAATTAAAGAGGCAATAAAATTTGTAAATGAAATGGGTGTAAAAAAAGCTAAAACTATTTTAGGTAACAGACAGATTTTTGTTTCGTCAATGGGCTTAGGTTTAACAGTTGTTGAAAAACAAAGAACAGGCAAAGGTTGTCTTGAAATATTATCTCTTACAAAAGAAATTAAGTCTTTATTAAAAATTTAATTATTAAGTTCAAAAATGATAGCAAATACAGAAAAGGATCAACTTGAAAATATTTGTTCCTCTCTTTTAAAAGGATTTATTGAATGGATAGATATGAATGATGGTCCTGAAAAGGCCTTGATTCTTGACAGCGCTTATCAATTTAAATTATCTATGCTTGAGCAAGATCATCAATCTTTACAAAAGAAATATTTTAAAATGGCACAAGACCTTTCAAATGAAGAATTAATCACACTGTTAATTCAATGGAAGGAAACTTTTTCTCGATTAATTAATTCTGATTTAGATAGAGTTTCAAAAGACTCTTTTAAAATTTGGTTTTTAAGTTTAGCTTCTTCTTCGATGCCATCATTAGAAACTGACGGCAGAATATTATGGTCTAAATTGATTGAGGGCATTGAGCATTGTAAAAACTTTTCTATTGAGGATATACCTTATCCTCTCAATACAATTACAAAGAATTAAAAGAATGATACGATGGCCTATGTTTAGATTAACTTTGGCAATTCTTTTAATTTTTTTTACAAGTGCCAATTCTAGAGCAATCGAGCTTTTTGGATACAGATTATATGAGGACATTCTCCAATATCAAAACGACGGTAATGTAAATTATAAAAAAGATAAAATAGATAATATTGAAATTTATGAAGATCGAGTTCAAATCTCAAATAAATATCTTAATCAATATAAGATTAAATCTACTAAATTTGGAAATATCTTTGAAATCCATGGTTCAAATAAACAATTAGAAATGAGTCCTGTTGAATGTTTAGATGTGCAAAATAAATTTATTAAATCATTTGAAAATAAAAATAGTGACATGTATTTTACAGAAATTAAACAATTTCCTAATAAGCTTAAAAGTAAAACAATCTGGGAAGTCTATTTAATTGAAAAAATTAATAATAAAGAATTAATTTTTAGCGTTACCTGCGATTACAGCTTTAATAATAGAAGAATGGATATCATTTTAAATGATTTAAACTTTTTAGAGAATGAAAATTATTTATTTGATCAAGAAGCAGACATTAATAATCAAAAAGCAAATGAAAAAAATATTGATACAAGTGGGATTTAATTTACTGAAATTTTGTTAACAAAGAAAACATATTAATAACGATATATGCTTTAATTTCAGATTTGAGTTGTTCGTAGGACTCAGGAATTTTATCTGTCAGCTGTAGTGCAAAATCTATAATTTCATATGCCTCATCTCTTTGCATGTATATCTCATTACAAAGATCAAAGGCTAATTTTTCTCTTATAACAAATAAAGCTATTGTTTTTTTAGCTATTTTTTTTTTCAAATTAATCAGATTTTTTTGGTTTTTTTAGTTTCATCTTAGTTCCCCCAAGCTGCATACCACCAGATCCTTTGCAAAGACTCTTCTTTTCTTTATCACATTTTTCTGCTTTTTTTTCAGGTTTTTTTTCTTGTTTTGTATCAGATTTTTTCTCTTCTTTTTTGGTATCAACTTTCTTTTCTTGAGCTGGCTGAGAGGATTTATCAATTTTTTCATTAGACATATTAACTGTACCGACTTGAATATTTGACAGCATCTCAATTATTTGATCTTGTTTTGATTGTTTATCTTTTTGTTTAGCTCTCCAAGATTTAGGAAGTTTTAGATCAATACAATTTTCAGAGCCACAAAATAAAACATCTCCAGTTTCATTATCAAATAAGAATCCCCCACAATTTTCAACACCTTTCTGAGTGCAGTTAGGGATATGCATTTCATACTCAGCATTTATATTCTTCAAAGGAAGAAGGCCAGTGATAGCTATAAGAATTAAAAACTTTTTCATATTTTTATAGCTTATCATGTTTAATTGTTTTTCTAAATAATTATTCATATTTAAAACTCTCTCCTGGTTTGGTATCTATCATGAAATCATTTTTTGAGATATTTTTTAACCAAGCTTTCAGTTTTGGATTCTCATTACCCCAATCTTTAGTAAAACGAAATGATGTGTAATCTAGCGCACAAGCAACAGCAATTTGATCCATAGTAATTTTATCACTATAAAGTTCATCAAACTTATTTTCAATCCAATCAATAGACCTTAGTATTTTTTTTTCATATCTATCAATAGCTTTTTTTCTTTGCTCATCTTCTGATATTGCTGACATTTCAATATATCTATTTACAGCATTTTCCATAATACCATTTGTGACGCTAATTATTGTCATACAATCCCAATACCTTTCCTTTGGATAAATTGAGTCGAAACTAGAAATTTCATCAAGATATAAACAGATATTATCGCTATCTGAAATTGTCTTCCCATTGGCAATAAGTGTTGGTACTTGTCTTAAAGGGTTGTGTTCATCTAGAAATTTAGATTTATATATATTTATTTTTTCTTCTTTGTGCTCAATTTTTAAAATTAAAGCTACAATTTTACATTTTCTTCCAAAGGGAGAAGTAGGACCGTTATAGAAAATTAATTCATTGCTCATTTATTCAATTACTATTGCTACAGTACCTGGACTAACACCCTCTTGGTCATTATGAATGTTAACTTCTACAATCGTGCCACTTATAGGTGCATTGTGATTAACTTCTGACTTCATCACTTCCATAATGAAAAGAACATCACCTTCATTAACTACATCCCCTACACTTACTAAAACTTTCCATATATTTCCTGGAACGGATGTTAAGACTTCAGATGCCATTTTAAATAATACTTTCTCTGGAACATAGCATTGTTTGCGAGGATCTCATTTCTTGAGATTCCTCAACAGAAATTTCTTTAAATTTAAATTTTTCACTTGGTTTTGCTTGACCTAATTTCCAAAAAGATGCTGAAGGGACAGTATAAGGCACAATAAAACCACCCATACTTGGTCCGTCATTGACTAAAATTATTGGAGTCTGGCCAGCTAGGTTAATTCCACCAACAGGGTATCCTTGATCAATAATATTTGATGGTTCATAACCATGTTCAGGAGATTTATTAGTTGCTTTTTCATTGAATGTTAAAGTAGGACCATCAAGTCTAAAACCAGTTCTATCACTTCTAGCCTGTAATTTCCATTCTGCCTGTAGAAAAGTTTTATAACCTTCTATGTCTAGCCAATCATCATTAGGACCTCTTACAACTTCAATTTCCCATACTCCTGTTTTTGACATTTCGGGGATAGCATCACTTTTGATTTTTTTTCCAACTAAGCCATCAGACTTTCCGAGAGTTATTTTTTGCCCCTCCTGGATAGCGTGTCCATCAATTCCTCCAACACCTGCTTTATGAAAAGTTGATTTAGAGCCCATCCAAGTTTTTATATCTATACCACCTGAAAAAGCTATGTAAGATCTAGCTCCACTAAGACAAAAATTTAACTCAAGTGTCTGACCTGATTTTATTAAAATACTTTCCCATATTGGTACTGATTGTCCATCAATCTTAGGCTGCATATCAGCACCACAAATAGCAATTACATGTTCTGTCTCAAATTTTAAAGAAGGACCCATAAATTGACATTCTAAAGCACCTTCATTTGGATCATTTCCCACTAATAAATTAGCAAGCCTAAACGACCAACTGTCCATCGGACCAGATGGTGGGAAACCTTGATTTAAATAACCCACTCGACCAGGATAGTCTTGAATAGATGTTTCTAAACCTTTTTTTAATACTTCAAACATACTCTAGAATTTTTTATTATAATCCAATTTAGATAACCACTTTTTATATTCTTTAATTGAAAATTTGTGATTTTCCATCAGATCAAATTGATAAGTTCCTTCTTCTACTTTTTTTTCAATACTTTCAAATTCCTCATATCCACATGGATCAAATTTAATACGATCACCTGGTCTAAATAAACAAATACTATCCTTAAAAACCTGAAATCGTCTTTCAGGATCCCAAATTGGAACGGGCGTTCTCCCAAAAATTTGATAGCCACCAGGAAGCTTATCAGGATAAATTGCAGTTGAAGATCCACCCATGCCAACCGTACCTTTTGGTGTCCATGTTCTTGGAGGATTATACTTTGGAGCTGTTAACTTGCATCTTGGATCAAGAGGCATGGTAAAAGGCAATCCTGGCCAAAACCCTAATGAGGCAACCCAGTATTCTGTTCCAGAGTGAATTCGTACAAAATGATCAACATTATCAAGATTGTTTAACTCGACAATAAACTCAGGGTCAGGTTTTTTAAATGCTATTTTTGATGTGTAATCGTTAACTGCCTCTTTAGTCCATTTATCTAAATAGACTGTTGGAAATCTAAACAATCTACTTTCTACAACTGTGTCTTCAGATGATTTTAAATCTTTGACTAGTTGAGCAAGTTCAATTTTTAAGTCATTAAATTGTATTTCATCAGGATTGTAGTGAACTATCATAGATGCGAAACAAGGTAGTGTTTCATAAACACCCTTAATTTTTGCAATTTCGATAGCTTTTGCTAATCCTTGGGCTTTAAAGTTCAGTTCTAAATTCATTATATTTCCAAATTCCACAAGAAGGTATTTGTCTCCTCCAGGTAGAAATTTTGGTTTTTCATACTCTCCTTGAAAAATATTTTGCACCTTGTCTATATGTTTTTCTATATCGTTTTTAGGATAACTGCCGTCAGGATTAACATGTCTTTTAATTGAAGGTTTCTTAATTCCTGATTTCGAAATTTTATAATTATGTGGGAACATTTTTTTAAAACTAGAGCAATCATCGATATTATTTTGTGAAAAAAATAAATTTTCTTCTTTTTTAAAATCATTATTGACCAAACTTCCTTCTAGTTGCTCAAACTTATTTGTATCCTGATTTTTATAGGAAGATTTTGGTTTTTTTAAAAATGGTTTTAACTCTGATTTTTTAGTTAAATAGTTTTTATCCTCTAAATTTATTTTACTAAATAAGTTTATGTCTGAAGTTTTATATTTTTGAACCATTCAATCTAAAAGTATTTAATTTTAATTTTATCTTTTTGGTCTGAATTTTTTTTAAAATCAACAACTTTAATATTAGTTGGTTTTAAAGGCGCCTGAACTACATTTGCGGAAATACTCTTATTTAGTTCACTAGTCTCATTGATTTTTTGTTTATCTACATTTTGGCTAGACATAGAGGTTTTTTTCGTGTGTCCAAACATTCCCTCTAAAATTACATTAGGGTTAATGTCTTCTTTCTCAAAAGTTTCAAAAATACTACCATCACGAAAAACTAATACCCTATGACAAAGCCCAATGAATTCCTCTAATTCACTAGACAAGAAAATTACAGTACCACCCTCATTGACAAATATTCTTAGATGCTTATACAAATCTCTTTTAGCTCCAACATCAATTCCTCTTGCCGGATCATTTAGTATCAATATTTTTGGAGTTGTGGTGAAAGCACGTGCAATCATAACTTTTTGTTGATTACCACCGCTAAGAGACGTAATTAGATTATTTTTAGGTCCAGTTTTTATACTCAATCTCTCTACTTCCCAATCAAATATTCCATTTAACTCTATCCATTTAATAAAACCTAAAAAACCACCAGAAGTTTTTGCCTGTTTACCTTTGTAAAGAGGGATAACCATATTTTCATAAATACTCATATTAGGAAATATCCCCTCTTTTTTTCTATCTCCTGATACATATGCAATGCCACTTTTTTTTGCATCTAATAAACTTCCAATTTTTTTATGTTCTTTTTTTGTTAATTCTCTTTCCTCGTCTGATTGTTTAACAATAACATCCCCGCCTAGTGGTTGGTCAATTCCAGATAACGCTTTAACAAAGTTATCCTGACCTTGACCATCAAGTCCAGTTACTCCTAAGATTTCTCCCTTGGGAAGATCAAAGTTAATTTCAGAACCATTTTCCCAAACTTTCAAATTTTTTGAAGACAATACTATTTCATCGGTTTTAGATAGTGGAGGAGAAGATTTATTTTCAGAGGCAGTAGAAAATTTTTTATCACCTGTCATCAATCTTAATAAATTTTTTTCAGTAATTTCATCTCCAGCTAATACGCCTACATCTTTGCCATCTCTCATAACAGTTGCTCTATCGCTAATTCTTACTAATTCTGCAATTCGATGAGTAACAATAAATATCGCGGCACCTTGATCTCTTAATGATCTCATTTTAGCAAAAAGTCTTTCTGTTGAGTCAAAATCTAAGGCTGCTGAGGACTCGTCTAAAATTAAGACCTTAGGGTTTCTTAAAAAAGCTCTACCGATTGTAATCCAAGCTTTCATTCCCAGGGAAAGTTGGCTTGCTAATGTGTATGGATCGACAAACTCTCCTGCGAGTTCTAACATTATCGAAGCTGCTTTTTCAACTTTTTCTCTGTGATTTAATCTTTTTCCAAAAAAAGTGTCATAACCAATAAATAGGTTTTCATAGACAGTTGCCTCTTCAGCAATCATCACTTCTTGAAAGACAGTTGAAATTCCAACTTTTTGAGCCTCAATTGGAGAGTTTGGCGAGTGACCCATAATAGAAACCTTGCCTTTGTCTAACGGAAGAACTCCTGAAATTACTTTAGCAAGAGTGCTCTTACCACATCCGTTTCCTCCAACGATCGCATGAATTTCTCCAAAATTTGCCTTGAAATTTACTCCATTTAGGGCTTTGGTAACACCAAAGGATTTTTCTGCATCTTGAACGTAAATATCTCCCCCTGCTTTGGGAGAAGATAGCGCTTTTTCTTCGTTTGAAGCGCTATCTTGAATTTGTTCCTCATTCATTAACGATTGAGTATTAGATTAATGGCTCACCATTATCAAAGAAGTTATTGAGATAATCGTCACTTGCCCAGTTTTCGATTCCAACAGTTCTAAACTCACTTGAGTTTCTGTCACAATCCTCTGGAACAAATGATTGAATTGTTTCAACATCCTCTTCATATGGAGGCACAAGAATAGACTCAATTTTTAAGCCTTGGCCCTTCATAGTTTTTAAAAGAACGTTCATGGCAAATTCAGCATCGTCTCCTGGAGGCCATGCATATACAGCTCTATCTATGAAGTCAGGGTTATTTCTCCAATAACAAAATGCTCCAATCTCTCCACCTAGAGCCATTGGCACCATAGGTCTACCTGAGGATTCTAATGCATTTAAAGCACCAGACTCTCCGGAAGATTGAACAGCAAATCCATCTACTTGAGTGGTGTTAGCTGACAACCATTTTTGAAGTTCTGCTTGTGCAATTTGAGGAGTCCACATATGAGCTATCTCAGCGACAACTGTGATGTCAGGATATTCTGCAAATCCTTTTAACATACCAGCATGCTGCGAGTCAGAAGCAGAAGCACCAGGAATACCTTCCATAATAATAACGTTACCTTCACCACCAATTGTTTCAGCTAGCCAAGAAGCAATATAGTAACCAGTTAAGGCATAGTTAACTGAAGTACTAATCGCATACTCTGAGGTTAAAAAACCTGTCATTGAAGCTGTTGGCACACCTTTACCGTATGCGTATTCAATAGTTGGGTTTAATGCAACAGGGTTTGAGCAACATACAATAAGTCCATCAACACCTTGATCAACTAACTGTCTCATCTGCTGAATTTGAACAGCATCTTTTAAGTTAGATTGTGTAACTACGATATCATTTAGGATACCTGCTTCCTTCATCTTAGGAAGATAGTCACCATACAATCTTTCCATAACACCTTTTCTCCATAGGTTACCGGCATATGAACTTGCATATCCGATAGTCCATGGAAGTGGTCTATCACTTTTCCAGTTTCTATAGACACTTTCACCTAGTGGTTGCATAGGATCCATAAAATCTGGATCATAAACATAGTCTCTGATATCGGCTGGGATTTCATCTAAAATATCAGCATTTGTAGTGCCTGCGATACCGATGAAGCTAATAGCAAATATAGCTATAAATTTTCTTAGCATTGCCATCTTAATCCTCCTTACTTTTAATTAATACAATAATACAGAATATAGATAATATTTATAAAAAACGTTCCATGATGTGGATAAGAATTTAACAATAAACCTTTATTTTCTGTAAATTTAATAGGTAAGGAGGAAATATGGTTGATCTTAATTGTGACATGGGAGAGGGCTTTGGAATCTACTCATTTGCTGAAGATGCAGAAATTATGCCCTTTATTGATGCCGCTAATGTAGCCTGCGGATTTCACGCATCTGACCCAAACACTATGAGAAAAACAGTTGAGTTGGCAAAAAAACATAATGTTAAGGTAGGATCTCATCCAGCCTATCCCGATCTTGTGGGTTTTGGCAGAAGACCTATGAAAATGCATAGAGAAGAAATTAAAAATCTAGTTATGTATCAAACTGGCGCTCTAAAGGCTTACTTAGACGAACTTAATGTTCCTTTAAATCATATTAAACCTCATGGCTCACTTTATGGAGTTTCTGCAAAAGAAGAAGACGTAGCTCAGGGTATAGCTGATGCTGCAGAAGTTTTTGGTGTAGGTATTTTTGGTATGGTAAATACTTTTCACGAAAAGGTATACAAGGAGAGGGGTGTTAAATTCATAGCAGAGTTTTACTCAGATCTTGAGTATGACGAAACAGGATATTTAGTAATCGCAAAAGGAAGAAATAAACACTACCCAGCTGATTTAGCGGTAGAGAGATGTATGAGGGCAATCAAAGAAAATAAAGTTAAAACGATTAATGACACAGATGTTGATGTGGGATGTGAAACTATTTGTGTTCACTCAGACACTCCTAACGCAATTGAAATTCTAAAAGCTTTAAGAAAAAATATTTCTAAAAATCATATAAAAGAATCATCAAGTAAAAAACCCAATAATAAAATGCCTTACATAATTTCTGATAAATGAAAAAGATTTTAATAGCCAACCGCGGAGAAATAGCAAATAGAATTATAAAGAGCTGTAAAGTGCTTGGTTATAAATCAGTTGCCGTTTATTCAGATGCAGATAAAAATGCAAAACATGTTAAAATGGCAGATGAAGCATTTCACATTGGACCAAGTAAATCCCAAGAGAGTTATCTTTCTTCCGACAAAATAATCGACGTTGCTCTTAAAACAAAAGCTGATGCCATCCATCCTGGCTTTGGATTTTTATCTGAAAATGACCAGTTTGCCCAAAAGGTTATTGATAACCAAATTGTATGGATAGGGCCTAAACCTGAAACTATTCGCTCTATGGGCAATAAGGATATCGCTAGAGATCTAGCAATAAAATCTAATGTTCCAATTTGTCCTGGTATCAACGAAATAGAGAGCATGAGTAAGAGCCAATTAAAAAAAGAATGTGAAAAAATTGGTTTTCCAATTCTTGTAAAATCCAGTGCCGGTGGAGGGGGCATTGGTATGAGCGTAGTAAGTAGTTATGGAGATTTGGAAAAAGCAATCGAAAAAACAAGCTCATTAGCAGAAAAAGCCTTTGGAGATGGGAGTATTTTTCTTGAAAAATTTATCACAAATGCAAGGCACATAGAGATACAAGTATTTGGATTTGGAAAAAAGGGCTCTGTTCATTTATTCGAAAGAGATTGTTCAATGCAAAGGAGATATCAAAAAATAATCGAAGAGTCACCGGCCCCTGGAATTTCTAAAGATGTAATTGATCATATGGCTTTGTCTGCTGTGAAATTAGCATCTTACGTAAATTATCAAGGAGCAGGAACAATAGAGTTTATCTATGATATTGACTCAAAAAAATATTATTTTTTAGAAATGAATACTCGAATTCAGGTTGAACACCCAGTTACTGAACTAGTTACTAATAATGATTTAATTTCAATGCAAATAAATTTTGCATTCAGTAGAAAGACCAAATTTCTGGATCAAGCAAAAATTTCTACGTATGGACATGCTATAGAATGCAGAGTGTATGCAGAGGATCCAGAAAAAAATTTTTTACCATCACCAGGAAAGCTTTTAAAAATGTTTTTACCTCATCCTCCAAATGGTATTCGTCTTGATTGGGGTTTTGAAGAAAAGGATGAAATAAGTTTTTATTATGATCCTATGATAGGAAAAATTATCTCGCATGGCCTGGTAAGAGAGGATGCTATAGATAAATTGATTTCTTATTTAGGTAAAATAGAAATCAAAGGAATTAAAACAAATATTCCATTTTTGATTTCTTTACTTAATGATAAAAATTTTAAAGAAGGCACTCATAATACAAAATATATTGAGAATAATTTAAATTCATTAATTGCTCGAGTTGATGCACACACTAAGAAGATGAAAAGCTTCAACGATTTAGAGCAAACAAAAATCAAAATTGTAGATACAGATAAAATGGGTATCATTAAAAAGAAATCCCGAACACTTGGTAATGGAGAGGAGATGAAGATAGTATTCTTTGATTAAAAAATGGTATCTCAAGTTCTAAACTCAATTAAACCCTCACAAATCTCAGGTTCGGACCCTCAGTCTACGAAGTATCTAATTGTCCCGATTTTTATATTCTTTGCTCTCATTATATTTGCGTTAATAAGGGGTCCACAAATTATCTCCCCTTCTGGAATTGGAACTGCAATTATGGTTTCGACTCCATTAATTCTGGCAACTTACGCACTCACAGCATTAGCGCTTTCAGGTCGTGTGACGGTTGATTTATCAATGGGTCCTCTGATAGGCTTTATTAACGTTACTACAATTCAGCTCTATGGGGCAGGATACATTCAATCTCCTGTTGCATATTTTATATGCGCACTCGCAATAGGAGTTATTTATCAATTTTTATACGCATTGATTGTTTTATTTGTTCGAGTTCAACCAATTATTGTTGCACTGAGTATGTTTTTAGCTTTTTCTGGTATTAATCTTGTAATTTTGCCTAGACCAGGTGGAAGAGCACCAGACTGGATGCTATCATGGAGTGCTGGAACTGAAATTATTCAACCGACCTTTATCCTTCTTATATTTTCCACTTTAATTTGGTATGCACTAACTCACACTGCTTTTTGGCAGCACTTAAAGTTGATGGGCTCTGATGAAAAGTCAGCCTATACAAGTGGTGTAAGAATTTATTTAGTAAGAATAGGTGCTCATATAATTGGTGGTGTTTATGCAGCATTGGCTGCTATTGCCTTCACAGGCTTAATAGGCTCAGGAGATCCCACTCAAGGAACTACTTATACTTTGATGGCTATTACTGCTTTAGTTTTAGGCGGTTCTAGTTTGGTTGGGGGAAGAGGTGGTGCCTTCGGTGCAATTTTAGGAGCTCTCAACATTTACTTAATTAACTTTATTTTATCAACTTTTAGATTTGAAAGATTTCAAAGTTTTGTGACTGATCTTTCATATGGAGCTGTTTTAGTAGCCTCTTTGTTAATACTCATAGCCCTTCCATATATCCAAAAAGCATTAAAAAACCTCTCCGTTTTTGTTTTCTTTATAATAGGTATGTTGAGCGCAGCTGCAGTTCAAATTCATATGAAATTTGATCAGGTTACACGCGGAACCGTTGGTGGGTTTGGAGGTAAATCAAAAGACGCTGAGATATTTGAAAAAGCCTTGGAGTCTGGAAGTGATTGTTTAATTACAGGTAAAGCCTGCGCAGAAGGAGGAAACTCCACAATATGGATGTTTATTGCTATAGGTATCGCCGCTTTAATATATTTGATTTATCTTTTAATTAAGCATAGGGATGCTTCAACAGTTTCATTTATCATCGCATCTATTGTAATATTTTTTGGATGCGTATTTAGTGGAACTCGAGCTGTTAATTTTGTAAATCATGATTTAGGTTCAAATTTACAATACATATTAAATTATGCTCCCCAGTATTTCTCCTCAGAGTATTTGAGAATTGGCTCAGGCATACCAGATTTCACTTCATCGAGTTTTTTGGTTGGTATTGCTTACGCAATTGCCACTCTTGCTGGAATAGTATTTTTTACCTCAGCCATAGTTATTATAGCTCTACCTAAATTTAGAAAAGAAATAAAAACCCAGACATTAGTTCTTTTTGCTATTGCAGTGTCATTCATTGTATTTGCTGGAGTAGCCTATTATGGTGTTGAAGCAAATAGACAAAGTTTCTTTGGCATAGATGGATATGCTGTAATACTTATTTGTCTTTTGTTATTTCTTCTAACTGCGCCAACATTATTTTCTCAGATAAATCTAAATAATATATTCATTGTATTTTTAGGTTTACTTGCGATTTTAGGTGTTTATTTTTTAGCCTCACCTTCAGGAACAATTATATCAGATGATGGTTCTAAATATTTCTCTCCAATTATTACTGAGCTTGGAATAGGAGATACCTCTTCTGTTAAATACAATGAACCTATTAGAGGAGAATTCTTAGGTGAAAATATTACTTTATTAAAAGAGACAGGTTTAATTATTTTTGCAATCTTTGTATTCCAATTTTTTACTTATCTCACACTGCAAGGTAAGATTTCTTATCAAAGATTTAAAAGATATATACCAATACTAAGTATAGCCGCGCTTACATGGTCTGCTTTATTTTACGGTATAGGTTATCCGTTTTGGAAAATGCTTTTAATAACCTCAGCTTGCATTCTATCTGCTCCTTTAGTCTGGCAGGCGTTTAGCGTCTATAAAGTTAAACTTAAATCTCAAGAGGGACTTGAAAAATGGGGAGGCCTATCAGATGATAGAGATGTATAATTAACATGGAAAAGAGAACATTTAATTTTTCAAAGGGTTTAGGAATATTTTTTGCTGTTGCTGCTGGTATAGGTACGGCAGTATTAGGTTATGTAGATAGAACTGATTGGATTCAAGTAGCTTTTTATTCAGTTGCTGTTACCGCATTGGTTTTGTGGGGTTGGCATCATTTTTCTATTAAGTGGTCTTATGGAATATTTGATAAAAAAGATACTTCAGAAAAAACTGAGAAGAGTGAGGATGTAGCTAAAAGAAGTTTATTTTGGGAGCTAATATCAAGAAATTGGATTGCTGTTACGGGGTTTTTACTTCTTTTGGCTTTATTCATATTACTATGTTTTCTTGTTCCGGGCTTTTTCTCAGGAAGAACTGTTGTCTCTGCTATAATTTTTCTTGGATTTTTAATCCTTGCCTTTGTTGCCTATAAATTTCTTAACATCAATCGAAGTGTTATAATAGGTGTCTCAGTATTAATCGGTCTTTTTATTATAGGTTCAGTTTCAATCGATGGTTTCTTATCGATTCAAAATATAAAATCAATGTTGGTTTTCGCCTCCTTCTTGGGTCTTGCAACAATTGGTCAAACTCTTGTTGTAATGTTAGGGGGACTTGATCTTTCAATTCCTTTTTTAATTGGCTCTTCAAACTTAGGGTTAATGTCAATGATCTCTCTTGGTGTACCACCTTGGCTAGCTTTCATAGTTATTTTAATATTCGGAATTCTTGTAGGTTTGTTTAATGGCCTGATAAGTTATAATCTCCAAGGACAGGCGCTGATTGTTACGATGGGCGTTGGTTTCATGTGTGTTGGTGGTGTTCAAATTTTAGTCTCACTCCCAACTGTTACTGGCGGCACTGTCTTTGGCGTAGTACCAGATTGGTTAAAAAATCTAGCATCATTAAATGGAAAATTTTTTGGACTCCCAATACCTCCCGTTATTTTAATTTGGATCCTTGCAGCTATCGTACTAATTGTTGGGATGAGACACACTAAATGGGGAAGAAACTTATATGCCGTTGGGGGTAAGAGACTCTCTGCTGATAGGTTATCAATATCTGAAAGACTTTACTGGGTAGGCGTGTATGTGATTAGTGGTTTCACATCAGCAGCCACGGGAGCTATGCTTTTAGGTTGGAGTGGTGGAGGCTTCATAGGAGTAGGAGACCAATATTTATTTTTAACAGTTGCTGCAGTTGCTGTTGGTGGAACCTCTTTGCTAGGAGGTTATGGTGGATACGGATACACCGTAATAGGCTGTCTAGCTTTGCAAGTTATAAGTACATTTCTTGCAGGCCTTGGTCTTAGTTTTGAGGGACAGCAGTTTATATTTGGTTTATTGATTCTTCCTCTTGTAGCACTGTACTCTAGAGCTCCACATATAAGAGAGCAAATATGATCAACAGTTTTTTAAAAAATACATATAATAAGGCGGGAATATTCGTTTCATTTGTTGAAACAAAAACTTATAATCACAGTGATTTTACTAATATAGTGATAATTAAGAGGAATACATAGGTAAATGAATAAAATGTTGTTACCCTACGACATAGTAGGTGGGTCTTTCTGGTTAATTTCTGTAGCGATGATTGGAGCTACTTTATTCTTCTTTTTTGAGAGAAGCAAAGTTAGTGTTAGATGGCATACCCCAATGACAATGATTGCAGTTGTCTGCCTTATGTCCTCTATCCATTACTTCTTCATTAAAAATTTATGGGTAGTGAGCGGTACTGCACCTACCATTCTAAGATATATTGATTGGTTTTTAAATTTCCCAATGCAGGTATTAATTTTTTATGCGATGCTAATGTCAGTTGTAAAAGTAAAACAAGGCATGTTTTGGAGATTACTAGTGGGAACGCTAGTATTCATTGTTGCAGAATTTTTGGGAGCTGCTGGATACATGAGCAAGACCCTAGGTTTTATTGTGGGTCTAGTTGGTTGGCTGTATATCCTAGGAGAGCTTTATGTAGGTGAGGCTGGGAGAGCAAATGCTAAATGCGGTAATGAAAATATCCAAATGGCTTTCTTTTCTAATAGATTAATACTGACTATTGGGTGGGCTATTTATCCTATGGGATATTTTATTGAACATTTGGGCGGTGGAATTGATCCAAATAGTGTAAACATCATTTATAATCTTGCAGATTTTCTTAATAAAATTGTCTTTGGTATGATTATCTATAAGGCAGCAACACAGGACACGAGAGCTAATGCTTAATAAAATCAATCTAGGAGGTGATATATAGGTATGAACATTACAAGCGGAGCAGACATTATAGCGGTCATTATTTTAATAGCTTTAGCAATAGCTATTATTGTTTACTTACTTCACTGGTTATACAGGCGTTCCTCTAAAGAGATTGCATTTGTTAGAACAGGTATGGGCGGTGAGCAAGTTGTCATTAGCGGTGGTGCCTTTGTTTTACCTATTATCCATAATATTACCTCAGTTGGAATGAAGACATTATGTATCGAGGTTCAAAGAAATGGTAATAAATCTTTCATTACAAAAAATAGAATGAGGGCTGAGGTAACAGCCGAATTTTATGTCAGAGTTGCTCCTACTAATGATGCTGTATCAATTGCAGCACAAACGCTTGGAAATAGAACTTTAGAACCAGATAGTTTAAAAGAATTAGTTCAAGGTAGGTTTGTTGACGGTCTTGGTGTTGTGGCAGCAAAGATGAGCCTAGATGAAATCCAAGAAAATCGATCAGAATATATAAAAAAAGTCGCCACTCACGTTGAAGAAGCTATTAAACACACGGGCTTAGAGTTAGAGACTGTTTCTTTAACATCTCTAAACCAAGCACCAGTTAGTGTTTTTGATCCGTCTAACACGTTTGATGCAGAAGGTCTTACTCAAATCACTGAGTTTACTCAATCAAGAAAAAAGAAAAGAAACGACATTGAAAAGGATACTGAGGTCAGCATTAGGAATAAAAACCTTCAGTCAATTAAACAGACTTTGGAAATAGAAAAAGAAGAAGAATTTTCTAAATACCAACAAAAAAGAGAAATTGAACAGCAAAGAGCTATTGAAAATACTGAAACTGTTAAAACAAAATCTGAAAAAGAAAAAGAGTCAGAGCTTGCTGAAATATCCTCCCAAAAAGATATTGAAATTGCAAGAATTGGTAAAAAAGATTTTGTTGAAATGGAAAAAAGCATTCAAGAAACGAAACTTATACAAGAAATTGAAAAAAGAAGAAAAGATCAAAACGAATTCAGAAAACAAACCGATATTGAAATCAAACAAAGAGATGTTGATACAGAAAAATCAATTCTCGAGCTTGAACGTGATGTAGAATTTAGTCGTTTAGAAAAGCAACGCTCAGTTGATATAAAGTTAGCGGAAGAAAAAGCTCAGACTGCAAAAGAAGAGGCTAAAAAAAGATATGAATCAGAAGAGGCTTATATTATGGCAGAAGAGCAAATTAAAAATGCTAAAACAGCTCAACAAAAAAATGTTGACTCTTTTAAGATTGCCGCTGAGCAGGAAACAAGAGTTCTTGATATTGAAAAAGCTAAAAGAATTGAAATAGAAGAAAAACAAAAGCAACAAGAGGTTTTAGAAAAATCTAAAAATGTTTTAAAAACAAAGATGGAAGAAGAAGTAGCTCGAGCGAAAGCAGTTGAGGCGGAAGAAAAAGTTAATTCTATAAGAGATATTGAACAGGCTGAAAAAGCAAAAGCTCTTGGTGTTATTGATGCAAGCAAGAATGCAGAAAGAGAAAAACTAGCTGCTATGGCTGCAAAGATTAGGTATGAAATCGAAGCATCTGGTAAGAAAGCTCTAAATGAGGCTGAAAATTTAAGAAGTGATGCAAGTAGAAGAAGCGCACTAAGATTAAAGTTAGCTGAAAAGATTGAAGGTATTATCAGAGAGTGGGTCAAACCAATGCAAAATATTGACTCCATCAAAGTTGTTGATGTAAATGGCCTACCTGGTTTCAGTCAAGGAGGTTCTTCCTCAACCGATGGAAGTGGGTCTGAGGGTTCCTCAGCTTCATATGGAGGAGACTCAAAAAAAGGATCGCTGGCTGATAATGTTGTCAACTCTGCACTTAGGTATAGAGCACAGCAACCTTTCCTTGACAGCCTACTAAAAGAAATAGGAATGTCTCCTGGTGAGGCTAGTAATATTAGAAATATCTTAGGTGATTATGAAGATCCAAAAAAAGATAAACACATGAGATTTGACGAAGATAAAAATAGTAAACCAAAAAAGAAATAGGAATAAACTATGAGCATAGATATAAAATCTTGGGCTAAGAAATTTAAAGATCTTACAGAGAGCGACGAGACAATTAAAGCAATGGCTAAATATTACACTTGTTCATTCCTTTTTGATATGGGAAGTGCAAAAGTAATAATAGAAATGCATGATGGTAAAGTTAAAAACATTAATACAAATCCTGGAGGACTTGATCCATATGACTTCGCGCTAAGAGCGTCAGAAAACACTTGGAGAGAATTTGCTAGACCAGTTCCTAAACCTATGTATCACGGTATTTATGCAGCTTCATTTAGAAGAGATCTTTTGATCGAGGGAAATCATTTGATTTTAATGCAAAATTTAAGAAATTTTGTTGTTCAGTTTGAACTTTTAAGAAAAGTAGGAGTGCCAGTATGATATTAGTTTTTAGTAAGGAGAGTTTTTAATGGCTGTCAAGCACCATGATCCAATCGGAAGATACGTTACAATTGAAGTTGATGGTCAACAATATAAAGTTTTTTATCTCTCAAATGGAAAAGGAACCCCATTAGTATGTCAACATACAGCTGGTTGCCATAATCATCAATGGAGAGGACTTCTTGAAGATGATGAGATTACTCAAAACTATCAGGTAATAGCTTATGATCTGCCAAGGCATGGAAAATCAGATCCAGCACATAATACTGAATGGTGGAAAGAAGAATATAAGCTTACTGCTGAGCACTATTGCAATTTTATCTTGGAGCTTTGCAAGGCTTTAGACCTAGATAATCCAATTTTTATGGGATCTTCATTTGGAGGAAATGTAGCTCTACAGCTAGCATTAAAATATCCAAATAAATTTAAGGCAGTGATCCCAGTTGAAGCTGCACACTATTCTCCAGGTTTTTATATTGATTGGTGGAGACATCCTCATGCCAACGCCGCACAAGTTTGTGGTAGTGGTGTTTGGGATTTAATGGCGCCTCAATCCCCTGATATGGATCGCTGGCTTACATGGCATTACTACACTCAAGGCTCTGAAGCCTTTAAAGGCGATCTTCATTTTTACTCTGTAGATCATGATTTGAGAGATGAACTTCAGAATATAGATGGCCATAAATGTCCTGTTATTATGCTTACTGGTGATTACGATTATTTAACACCACCAGAGGCTACTGAGGACACTGCAAGGCAAATCAAAGGAGGAGTTTATATTGAAATGAAGGATATAGGTCACTTCCCAATGAGTGAAAATCATGAGCTTTTTAGAGTTTATTTATTAGAGGCATTAAGAATTATTAAGGAAAAAACTGAATATAATTCTTAATTTAACATTCTATTATGTTAGCTAATTTATATTGGTTTTTTTTCTTTCTAATTGTTTATTGGAGCTTTTGTTTATTTTGGGGAGCCAGAACATTAAGAAAAAATAATTCACCTGAGTCTTATTATCTAGCTAACAGAAGTATTTCATCGTGGGTTTTCTTTTTCTCGGCTACAGCAGCTACATTTGCTGGCATAACAATAATTACTTATCCATCTTTAATATATGCTGATGGATACTCATTCTTAGCAACAGCTGCAATTGTAATTACTATTCCTTTAGGAAGTATTTTATTTTTTAAACGACAGTGGATGTTAAGTAGAAAATATAACCTCATTACACCGGGTGAAATGTACTATAAATATTATAAAAGTCATACGTTGCGAATTACAATTTTAATTATTGCATTATTTTTTGCTGTACCTTTCTTAGGTATTATTATTGGCACAACAGGAAATATGGTTGAATTCATAAGTGCTGGTGAATTGGGTAGAGACTCTGCAATGTGGGTATTAACAGCAGTTGTTTTATTTTATGTTGTTTCAGGGGGCTTTAAACCAATGATTAGCATTGGAGTCCTCCAATCTTGGTTATTTTTTATTTTATTCATATCAATTGGTTTTGGTGCTTTTTATTATTTAGGTGGTCTTAATTTTTTTGATGATCTGTCAACTGCTAATAATTTTATATCTTTTGGATCTTGGGGGACAACTGAAGGATACGGAGGAGGAGACCTCTCAGGTTTTTTCAACGTTCCTGGTGTAATACAGTGGGTTGCTGGTCTTGGAAAAAATAATCCATCAGGTGGGCCATGGACTGCAGTAATGATATTGTCATTTACGCTTTCTTATATGGGTATCATTTTATCTCCAACATTTTCAATGTGGAGCTATAGCGTCAAATCTCCAAAATCTTTTTATTATTTCCAAATTTGGGGCTCGGGAGCCATAGTTGGTGTATTTTTGTTTATCTTTGCGGCTTTATTAGGTGTTGGTGCTAATTTATTAGGTGCCAATTCTTCAGTGAATTTAAATGGGTTTGCGATTAATCAATTATTACCAGAATTAGACTTTAATAATATTTCTTCTCTTGTATTTACATTTATTGGTAGTTTTAGTTTAGCCTCTCCAATATTAGTAGGACTTTTAGCTATTTGTTTGATTGCGGCACTTCAATCTACACTCGCTGCTTTTTTGATGACTTCAGGCAGTATGGTAGCAAGAGATCTTTACAGACCCTATATTGATAAAGAACCTTCATGGAAAAGAGAATTATTAGTAGCTAGACTTGCTATGCTTCTCATTTGCCTAGCAGCTCTTTACCTTGCTACATTTTTTGAAACATCTCTAATACTTTTAGGTGGATTAGCCATAGCTTTTGGTTTTCAGTTATTCCCTGTTTTGCTGGGTATGATTTGGTTTCCTTGGATTACTAGAACAGGAGCCACCCTAGGTCTTATTACAGGAATGTTTTTTGTAATTCTAGCAGAAACATTTGGTCATAAATTAACAGGCAATGCATTACCATGGGGAAGATGGCCTCTTACTATTTACTCCGGCCTGTGGGGATTATTTTTTAATGTTATTGTTTGTTTTTTATCCTCTGCTTTTTCTAGTAATGATATTGATAAAGATCATCGACAGAGTTTTCATAATTTTATGAATGATCATATGGGCATTCATCATTCAAGAAAAAAAATTAAGTCATTAGCATATGTCTTATTTTTGATTTGGGCTTTCTTTTCCATAGGTCCAGGTTTGATATTTGGAAATTTAATTTTTGGAAGTTCTGATCAGCCTTATGATAAGTGGGTTATGGGAATCCCTTCTCTTTGGGCATATCAAATTATTTGGTGGGCTATCGGTGTTCTTTTAATTTGGTTTATGGCAAATAAGCTTGATTTATCTACACTTCCAAAAAAACCAATTTTAAATGGAGATGAGTTTTCAGTCCCCGATGATGTCGAGGAAAAAGGAAATTACATTGATAAAATGGGAGGTGGATATGGTTGGCCACTGATACTAATAGGCATGGCTGTGGCTACAGTTATCCTCTCAGTTTATGCGTTATGAATAACAGAAAACTAGAAAAACCTTTATTTATTGCATCTTTTTTCGTATTCTGTTTCAAATACTGGAACGAAAAACTGTTTGAGGAGACAAGAGGAACTACAATAAAATAATGTCAGATTTTAGCTATAAACAACCTTCAAATGTGCAACTTAATAAAGGTCATAAACACACCGATGATTTTATAACAAAAAAATATATTTTACCTATGCTAAGAGACCCTCAAAAATTAAAGGCTCTCATAGAAGAGCATAGGGCGACCCCAATTGGAAGAGCTGCTACAAGAGACCATGGTGTAATACAGCATAGTCAAGATCTGCAAACGCTTTTAGATAAACTCAGAAGGGGCAGTAAAGAAAATGGCTTTGTCACTATCTGCCTAAAATTACATGAGGATTATAGAATTGGATTAACTACCGGTGTGAGAGGAGAGCCGGTTGAAATAACTGAAGACTCCTATTCATCTGAGGAAGCATGTGAACATGCTATCTTTTTAAAAAGAATAAACAGATTACTTGAAGAATATAGTGGAGAATAAGAATGTTAAAAATTACAGGATATAGCGATAAGTACTCAGCCCATCCGGGAGAAGATGTAAAATTTTATATTAACGCGGAGAAAGATGATAAGTTTGATGTTCAGCTTGTAAGGTTAATTCACGGAGATACTAATCCAGAGGGACCTGGTTATAAAGAAGAAGAAATAAGCGCTTCATGTAATGGAACTTATCAAGGTAAAAATCAAAGAATACATGGCGGTTCTTATATTGTTATCCCACAACATGATAATTTAAATATTGAAAGTTTTACAATGCAAGCATATATCTTTCCAACTACTCCAGACAAGGGAAGGCAAGGCATCCTCACAAAATTTAATGAGCAAGACAAGAAAGGCTTTGGTCTTTTTGTAGACGACAGTGGTTGCCTATCAGTTGAGATTGGAGATGGCTCCCAAGTTACTACTATTTCATCAGAGAAAAAACTTTTAAGAAAAGTTTGGTATCTTGTAATTGCAACTTTTGATGCAAAAACAAGAAGACTTACTTTACATCAAGAACCAAGAGTTACCTCTACTAATGGTGGGTTGGGAATGGCTATCTTGAACCCTATTGAAGAAACATCTGCAATTATTGAGACCACAAGTTCTGTTATACCTGCCTCAAATGACTCTCCTGTTCTCATAGCAGCCACATCACTGCATAACAGATCTGGTAGAAAAATATCAGGGGGGCACTTTAAAGAAGTTTTAGAACCAATTGAATTACCCGAACAGACAAAGACATTTAATGGTAAGATCGATAGACCAAGATTATCTAATGTAGCTTTATCTAAAGCTGAGATTGAGTCTTTAGCTTCAAGCTATGATGAATGTAATACCCACATAAGATCCACCGTAGTTGCAGCATGGGATTTCCACGCTAATATAGGAAAAAGCATTTCCTCCACTAAAATTGTTGATACCTCTCCAAACAATCACCATGGTTTTATAATCAATATGCCAAATAGAGGTATGACAGGCCATAACTGGACTGCAAATGAAATGGTATTTCATCATAAGCCAGATGAGTATGGTGCAATTCACTTTCACGATGACGATATTGATGATGCACGTTGGGATGTTGACTTTACATTGCAGGTACCTGAAAATTTAAAAAGCGGAGTTTATGCAGCTAGATTAAGAGTTGATGGTAGGGAAGAATCTGAGTTTGAAGACTACATCCCTTTTTGCGTTAAACCGCCAAAAGGTAAAGCGACATCTAAGATTTTGTTTTTATTACCAACTAATAGCTATATGGCATATTCAAATGACAACTTAGGTACCAATTCGGTTGTAGCACAATTATTGGCTGGTAAAGTACCTGTATTAAATCCATCAGATCTATATCTTAACGAGCACAGAGAGTATGGTTTATCTACATACTCACTTCATTCTGATGGACATGGAGTTTCTATTTCATCAAGATTAAGGCCAATTCTAAATATGAGACCAAAATATAGACATTGGCTTTCACCTTCCCTTTGGCAGTTAAACGCCGATCTCCATTTAACTGATTGGTTAGAGGAAAAAGGTTTTGAATTTGATGTTATGACAGATGAGGATCTTGAACACGAAGGTGTAAATCTTTTAAACAGATATAGGGTTGTCTTAACTGGAAGTCATCCTGAATATTCATCAGAGAAGTATATGGATGCTCTTGAGTCTTATCAAATGCAAGGCGGTAGATGTTTTTATCTTGGTTCTGATGGTTTCTATTGGATTAGTGAATACCATCCTGATAATTCTAATATTACCGAAGTTAGAAAAGGTGAAGCAGGAACTAGAGCATGGACTTCTAATCCCGGCGAATACAATAATGCATTTGATGGAAAGTTTGGTGGTATGTGGAGAGCTAGAGGAAGAATTCCATCAAAAGTATGTGGACTTACATTCACTTCATATGGATTTGATGTTTCATCTTATTATAAAAGAGAGGAAGACAGTTTTAAACCTGAGTGTTCCTGGATTTTTGAGGGGATTGGCGCTGATGAAGTTATTGGTGATTTTGGATTAGTTGGCGGCGGCGCTGCTGGATTAGAGCTAGATCGTTATGATTTAGAATTTGGAACTCCTCACAATGCATTCTATTTAGCTAGATCTCAGGACCATTCTAACATGATGCTACAGGTAAATGAAGAAATACACTTTGCTGTTAGAGGTTATTATGGCGGTGGTCATGAAAACCCAATGGTAAGAGCAGATATGATCTATTATAAAACACCTAATAATGGTGCTATGTTTGCACCTGGTTCACTAGCATGGTGCGGAAGCTTATCTCATAATAATTACAACAACAACGTTTCTAAAATCATGGAAAACACCTTAAAGGGATTTTTAAAGGACGGACCTTTACCCTAGATGAAAAAAGAAAATATGCAGGAAATTCCTTGGGGCAAAGAAACTTTAGGGGCTCTTGATACTCCCATTAACGAATTAGAAAAAAAAGCTCTTCAAAACTTAGACGTCGATAAACTCAATGATATGGCGGAGTGCCTTTTTGCTCTTAATAACAGGCATTATGGGCCTATTCCTGGAACATACATGGTTATGTGTGTAGAGCCTGGAAAGACTTGGTGCGTTGGTCAATTAAGTGCAGATAGGGCAAAACCTTTCATTCTTTTTCCTGATATGGTTTTTGACTCAGAAGTAGAAGCAACAAAAGCTGCAGAAGCTCTTAAAGCAGAAAAAGCTGAGAGCGTTCCCTGTAGAAATATTTAACACCATGGCAAAAGCCAACGTTATGATAGATAACGATAAGACTCGAGTCACTGAGTGGTCTTTTGATGTTGGTGATGAAACAGGTCAACACATTCATGAGTATGATTATGTAGTCGTGCCTATGTTAGATGGTGAATTAAAAATTATTAATCATGATGGTGAGATCACTATTTCTAAACTTTCCTCTGGTAATTCTTACTATAGGAAAAAAGGAGTAAATCATAACGTTTTGAATAATAACAATTTTCCATATAGGTTTATTGAGATAGAATTTAAATAAATGAAAAAAAATCTTACTACTGATTACAAAAAATCTGATTTAGATAAATTTGAAGATATTATCCAAAATAAAAAGATAAATAAAAACAATGATTACTCTATAAAAGAAGCAATAGCTCAATCAAAAATTGAGCATAACCATCTAACAAATACTTCCTCAGATATTAGACTTTATATGTTTCAAACAGGAACGTTAAAAACGAAAATGAAATATATCAAAATGAATCAATCTAATGAAGAGTTTGAAATCCCTGTTCCATGGTTTTTAATAAGACACCCTAAGGGTGATGTTGTCATTGATGGAGGTAATGCGAAAGAAGTGAGTGAGGATATGCATGCACATTGGGGAGCGGTAGTAGCAGCATATGAACCTGTAATGGGTAAAAAAGAAAATTGTATTGACCAACTCAATAATATTGGCGTTGATCCTGCGGGAGTTAAATATGTTTTACACTCACATTTACATCTTGACCATTCAGGAGGTATTGGAAGGTTTCCAAATGCTACACATATAGTTCAGCAAAAAGAATATGATTATGCTTATAACCCTGATTGGTTTTCTAAACCTGCATATATTAAAAAAGACTTTGATAAACCAAATATTAATTGGAAGTTCTTAGATCATAAAAAAGATGATTTTTATGATCTTTTTGGCGATGGTTCCATTATTACAATTTTTTCACCTGGGCATGCACCTGGTCATCAGTCATTCTTGGTTAACTTACCCAACACAGGATATGTTTTGTTAACAATTGATGCTGCTTACACTATGGATCATTGGAATAATTTAACTCTACCTGGTTTAGTTTGTTCTGCCGTAGATGTTGTAGACTCAGTAAAAAAATTAAAAAAAATTGCAAAAGAAAAAAAAGCAATTGTTGTAACAGGACATGACCCACATGCTTGGGAAGAATTTAAAAAAGCTCCCATGTTTTACTACGATTAATTATGTCTGACTATTTTAGTAATATTCAAAATATTAAGTATGAAGGAAAAGACTCAAATAACCCTTTGTCATTTAAATATTATGATGCTGATAGAAAAGTATTAGGAAAAACTCTAGAAGAACACTTAAGAATGGCAGTATGCTATTGGCATACTTTTAATTGGCCAGGTGGAGATCCCTTCGGTGGACAAACTTTTCTTCGACCGTGGATGAAGTCTGGTGACCCTATTGAACAAGCTAAAGATAAACTTAATAATGCATTCAGTTTTTTTGAAAAGCTAGGTATTCCTTTTTTTTGTTTTCACGATATTGATATAGCTCCAGAGGGCTCAAGCTTTTCTGAGACTGAAAAGATTCAAAAGATTATCGTAGATGAAATTTCAAAAAAACTTGAGTCTTCAAAAGTTAAATTGCTATGGGGAACAGCAAATTTGTTTAGTCATCGACGATACATGTCAGGTGCTGCTACAAATCCTGATCCTGATGTTTTTCAATATGCGGCCGCTCAAGTAAAAATGTGTATAGAAAATACCAAATTTTTGGGAGGGCAAAATTATGTTCTCTGGGGTGGAAGAGAAGGTTATGAAACTATTCTTAATACCAATATGAAACAAGAACTAGATCAATTAGGTAGATTTTTAAATCTAGTAGCTGAACATAAACATAAGATAGGTTTTAAGGGATCACTTTTAATCGAGCCTAAGCCACATGAGCCTACAAAGCATCAATATGATTTTGACTCTGCTAGTGTCTTTGCTTTTTTACAAAAATATGGTCTTGAAAAAGAATTTAAATTAAATATTGAAGTCAATCACGCCATCTTAGCCAAGCATACCTTCGAACATGAAATAGCATATGCTTTAGCTAATGATGTGTTTGGAAGTATTGATATTAACAGAGGAGATTATTTAGTAGGTTGGGACACTGATCAATTTCCTAATAATGTAGAGGAGTTAATTTTACCTTTTTATTATATATACAAAAATGGAGGTTTTTCATCTGGTGGTTTGAATATGGATGCGAAAATTAGAAGGCAGTCTATAGACCCTGAAGATCTATTTTTTGCACACATAGGTTCTATGGACACTTGCGCAAGAGCAATTATTGCAGTTGAAAAGATGATCAATGATGGCAGTTACTCCGATTTTTTAACTCAACGTTATGAATTATGGAACCATAATCCAGACATTATGAATTCATTATCGTTGGAAGATCTCCATAAAAAAGTGATAAATAATAATATCAATCCAAACCCTAAATCAGGACGTCAAGAATATCTTGAAAACCTTATAAACTCATTTATCGATTAGATAATGGCAGTAAAAAAATTCTTATTTGACCTTGGAAATGTATTTTTTGATTGGAACCCTAAGCATGTCTTTAAAGAGTTTATTCCTGATGAAAAAAAACTTGAAGCCTTTTTAAAAAATATAGCATTTCACCATTTAGATATGCGCTGCGATGCAGGTATAAAAATTGATACCGCTGTTAGAGATGCGATTATTAAATTTCCTGACTACGAAAAAGAAATCAAACTTTATTATCCTAATCATAGAAAAATGGTTAACGGCTCTTACCAAGACACAATTAACATATTTCAAAAAATTAAATCTCAAGGTTATCCGTGCTATGTTTTATCTAATTGGTCTGATGAAACTTACGATGGTATGGAAGAACAATACCCCTTTCTAAAAGATTTTGACGGCAAAATTATTTCTGGAAGAGAGTTTTTAGTAAAACCTGATCCTAAAATATATAAATTAGCAGCCTCAAGATTCAACTTAATCCCAGAAGAAACTTTATTTGTTGATGATCGTGCTGATAACATTGAAACTGCCATTCAGCTTGGCTTTCAAACAATCCACTTGACCGATCCGTATGCTTTAAAATCAGAAATTAAAAAATTTATAGTTGTTTAAACTTGATAATAAAATTGGGCTTGGACTAGCGTCACTAGGAAGACCTGGTTATATCAATATTGGCCACGGAGAGGATTTAGGTGAAGATAGATCTCTATCTAAAATGAGAGCTAACTGTCATCAGGTTTTAGATTATGCTTATGAAAATGGTATTCGTTATTTTGATGTGGCTAGAGTTTATGGAAATGCTGAGGAATTTCTTTCGAGTTGGATTAGAAAACAGTCAAATTTCAGTGGGTTTGTGGGTTCAAAGTGGGGATACGAATATTTAGCTAATTGGGAGATAAATGTTGAAAAACATGAAAGAAAAGACCACTCCGCCTCATTTTTAAAACATCAATGGGTCGAAACTAGGATGAATTTAGGTAAAAGCATAGATCTTTACCATATCCATTCTGTAACACCTGATAGTAAAGTTCTAGATGACGCTGAGGTTATTAAAGAACTTGAAGTTATAAAAAAAGGAGGCATTGATATTGGCATCTCAACTAGTGGGCCTGAACAAAAAAAAACCATAGAAAATTTAATCAAAGTTAATGAGAAACTAAAACTTTTTAGTTTTCTTCAATCAACTATCAATATTTTTGATCAATCGTGTATTTCAATACTTAATGAAGTAGCAAATCAAAAAATTAATATTATAGCTAAAGAAGTTTTTTCAAATGGCATGCTAACCAATGTAAATAAAAAATATCATATTAAAGAAATTGAAAATCTTAAGAACACTGCGCAAGAATTAGAATTAAGCTTAGAGGAATTATCTTTTCTTTGGGTTTATCAACAGCCTAATATTAAAATTGTCTTAACAGGAGCTTCTACAATTCCTCAAATAAAAGAAAATCTTAAATCTTTAAATAAAGTTAAAACAATTATCCCTGAATTAACAAAATTTGCAATACCGGTAAAAGAATATTGGGCTATTAGGAAAACACTAAGTTGGAATTAAGGATAAAATTTTGATGCAGATGCTTTTGAAATAGTCTTGCCAAACGCACCTTTTTTTTCTTTTGCAAATGCTGTCCATTGATAATTATGTTTGCCATTAGGAGGACAGGGCGATTTATATTTGAATATTCCAGGTTCAATTGTATTTTGACCTTTGTATTCCATCCATCCACCTCCATGGTTATAAGAGGGAACATCCAAGTCAGTTAATTTAAATTCTATCCACTTAGTACCATTTGGTACATTCGTTAATTCAAAATAAGGATTAGACACAATATTTGGATTCCCAGTAGTGCATAGCTCAAGATCACTCCAATCAAATGATATTTCAAAATCATCAGCTTTGGAATTAAATGCAAAAGCTAATACCACTAAAAAAAATAAGTATCTCATTATCTAAATATAACAGTAATTCAATTAATGTTTACTTAAAATTTACCCAACTAGAGTCTGAAGAGCTAGAGGCTATTGATCTTTCTATAAATCTAATGCCTTCTAATCCATCTACAACAGTAGGAAAATTATATTTTTCAGCATCATAATTATTATTCATTTTGGCAATTAAAGCATTAGCAACATCTGTATATATATTTGCAAAACCTTCTAAGTATCCTTCGGGATGTCCTGGAGGTATTCTAGTTACATCATTAGCTGATGAAAGGGACCCTGCACCTCCACGAGTAATCTTTTGTTTTGGATGACCAAACTTTGTAAAGTAAAGGTAGTTTGGGTCTTCTTGGCACCATTCGAGTCCACCTTTCTCTCCGTAAATTCTAACTTGCAAATGATTTTCATTGCCTGGTGCAACTTGAGAAGACCATATGGTTCCTTTGGCACCTCCATTAAATCGAATAGATATTTGAGCATTATCATCAAGTTTTCTTCCTGGAACAAAACTGGTCAATTCTGCAGATATTTGTTGAGGCATTAAACCTGTAATAAACCTTATTAAATTGAAAGCATGGGTGCCAATATCCCCAATGCAACCACCACTACCTGACTGTGCAGGGTCAGTTCTCCAAGATGCCTGTTTATTTCCACCACTATCTATTTTATTTTCAAGATCTTCCGTTAACCAATCTTGCGCATATTCTGCTTGAATGAGCCTTATATTACCCAATTCTCCTTTCTTGCACATTTCTTTTGCATTTCTAATCATGGGATAACCAGTGTAATTATGAGTAAGGGCGAATATTATGTCTTTATTAACACTCGCTTGAACTAACTCTTCACACTCTTTTAAATTCATTGCCAATGGTTTATCACAAATAATATGAAAACCCTTATTAATAAAGGCTAAAGATATTGGATGATGCATATGATTAGGTGTCACAATTGCAACAGCATCTATTCTATCTTCTCTCTCAGACTCCTTTGATATCATTTCTTGATAATCTTTGTAATTACGATCAGGGTTTATTCCTAATTCTTTTCCTGACGCAATAGATCTTTCTGGATTGGAAGAAAAAGCCCCAGCTACGAGCTCATATCTATCATCAATACGGGAGGCTATACGATGTACAGCGCCAATAAAAGCTCCTTGACCACCTCCAACCATACCTAGTTTTATTCTTTGACTCATTACTAGTCTATTCCAAGCATTTTTTTATTAGCTTGTTCATCAGTGCCTGCATCGGCGAAATCATCAAATGCTTTTTCAGTTACTCTTATTATATGATCTTTTATAAATCGAGAACCTTCCCTGGCTCCATCTTCTGGGTGTTTTAAGGCACATTCCCATTCTAATACTGCCCAACCATCAAATCCATATGTTGTTAATTTTGAAAAGATTGATTTAAAGTCAACCTGTCCATCTCCAAGAGATCTAAATCGACCAGCACGATTTTTCCAAGATTGAAATCCACTGTAAACACCTTGTTTGCCAGAAGGATTTAATTCAGCATCTTTAACATGAAACATTTTTATTTTTTCGTGGTAGATGTCAATATTTTGTAAATAATCTAGATGCTGAAGCACATAATGACTAGGGTCATAAAGCATATTACATCGAGAATGATTACCAACTCTTTCAAGAAACATTTCAAATGTAATTCCATCGTGAAGATCCTCTCCAGGATGAATTTCATAACATAGATTTACCCCACAATCATCAAATTGATTAAGAATAGGTTTCCATCTTTTGGCTAATTCATCGAATGCTGTTTCTACTAAACCGGCAGGTCTTTGAGGCCAAGGATATACATACGGCCAAGCAAGAGCTCCAGAGAAAGTTACATGGTTAGTTAAACCTAAATTTTGAGAAGCTTTTGCTGCCATCATTAATTGATTTACAGCCCACTCTTGTCTAGCTTTGGGATTATTCCTTACTTCTGGAGCAGCGAAACCATCAAAGGCTGTGTCATATGCAGGGTGAACAGCTACAAGTTGGCCTTGAAGATGAGTAGAAATTTCTGTTAGAGACAGATTATAATTAGATAATGTCCCTTTTACCTCATCACAATATTCTTTGCTCTCTGAGGCTTTTTTTAAATCGAATAGTCTTCCATCCCAACTTGGGATTTGTACTCCAATATAGCCCAAATCACTCGCCCATTTTGAGATATTCTCGAGATTATTAAACGGTACTTCGTCACCTGCAAATTGTGCTAAAAATATAGCTGGTCCTTTAATTGACGACATAACTTTCCTCCAAATGACATTTTAGTGTAGTAAATTTTTTTTCCAATACATTAAAAGGTATGAATTTTCAACATTTCTAATTGCATAAATATTTGTATACTATTTTTTCTATTAATTAATTAGGAGGATACAATATGAAGAAAATACTTTCAGTATTTTTAGTTCCAGTGTTTGCTCTATTCTTTTCTTTAAATGCTAAAGCAGAGTCTTTGACTTTGGGTTGGGCCGCATGGGATCCAGCTAACGCATTGCAAGAATTAAGTAAAGAGTTTACAGCTGAAACTGGCATAGATATGAACTTTGAGTTTGTTCCATGGACAAGCTTTGCTGACAGAATGTTAAACGAACTTAACAACCAAGGTAAGACATTCGATCTTTTGATTGGTGACTCACAGTGGATTGGAGCCGGAGCAGTTTATGGTCACTATGTAAAATTAAATGATTTCTTTGATGCTAATGGAATATCAATGGATGATTTTAATCCAGCCACTGTTTATGCTTATTCAACATGGCCAAAAGGATCTCCAAACTACTATGCACTTCCAGCAATGGGTGACGCATTAGCTTGGGCTTATAGAAAAGATTGGTTTAATAGACCTGAGTTACAATCTGAATTTAAATCAAAACATGGTTATGATTTAGGCGTCCCTAAAACTTGGGATGAACTATATGATATGTGTACTTTCTTCCAAGGAAGAGAAATTGATGGTGTTGTAAGATATGGTGCAGCTATTAACACAGAGCGTGGCTCTGAGGGTATCACTATGGGAGTTACAGCGGCTATGTATGCATGGGGTATGGAATATGAAGATCCAAATAATCCGTATTCAATGGATGGGTATTTCAACTCAGCAGCGGCAGCAGAAGCTGTTGAATTCTACAGAAAAATGTATGAAGACTGCTCTCCTCCAGGGCACTCTGATGCTTACATGGTTGCAAACCTTGATGCATATAAATCAGGGCAGGTGGCTTTCCAAATGAATTGGTATGCTTTCTGGCCAGGTGTTTATAAAGAAGACAGTGATGGACGTGAGTCAGGTTTCTTCGCAAACCCATGTCAAAATGTTTGTGCAGCAACTTTAGGTGGACAAGGTATTTCTGTTGTCAGTTATTCTGATAAACAAGACTTAGCCCTTGAATACATGAAGTGGTTTGCAAGACCAGACATTCAACAGAAATGGTGGGATTTAGGTGGATATTCATGTCATATGGATGTTCTAGGATCTCCTGATTTTGTTGACTCAGCTGTATATGCTCAAGGTTTCCTAGACTCCATGGGTATTGTTAAAGATTTCTGGCAAGAGCCAACATTCGTAGAATTAATGCTGCCAATGCAGGAAAGAATTCACGATTATGTTGTAAACGGAAAAGGTTCTGCTCAGGAAGCCCTTGATAAGATTATCGAGGACTGGGAAGAAGTCTTTGAAGCTGACGGAAAAATATAAGATATAATCTTTAGGGTGGGGTTTCCCCACCCTAACTCATTAAATACAATTTAGACATATGAAGAGCGCGGTAAAAAAATTTAAAGGCCTGTCTGATAAAGCTATAGCTTGGATTTTTATCACCCCAACTCTTATTTTGCTTCTAGCAATTAATATCTACCCTTTGGTTTATGCCATAAGGATGTCATTTACAAATTTTTATGCAAATAAAATTGGAAGAGAGCCAAAATTTGTTGGTTTAAAAAACTATAAAAAGATTTTAGGCAAAGAAGAAATATGGGAAAAGATGCAAATCACTGCCCACTTTGTTTGTTGGACATTAGTGCTTCAAGCTCTTATCGGGCTTGGATTGGCTTTGCTTTTAAATAAAAAATTTAAAGGAAATGAGTTATTAACTACCCTAATAGTATTACCAATGATGTTATCACCTGCTGTTGTAGGAGTCTTTTGGACTTACTTATATAATCCTCAAGTTGGACTTTTTAATTATGTAGTAAATTTTTTTTATGACTTTGGTGTTTTTGATATGTTGGGATCAAGCACTCTTGCACCTTGGTCAATTGTTATAGTAGATACTTGGATGTGGACGCCTTTCACTATGTTAATTTGCTTAGCCGGTTTAAGATCTATCCCTAATTATATGTATGAAGCAGCCGAAGTTGATAGAGCAAGCAAATGGCAACAATTCATTCATATTACGCTTCCATCAGTACTACCATTCTTACTTTTAGCTCTTTTATTTAGAGGAATAGAAAATTTTAAAATGTTTGATTTAGTTGTCGAGTTGACGTCAGGAGGGCCCGGCTCAGCTACCGAGCTGGCATCTATAAACTTAAAAAGAGAAGCCTTTGAAAAATGGAAGACAGGCTATAGTTCAGCTTTTGCTGTTATATTGTTTGTAACCATATTTGGATTTGGGAATGTTTATGTCAAAGTTATGAACAAAATAAAGGACAGATAGATGGATACTTCAAGATCACCTCTAGAACCATCAAGTTTTTCAAGGAAATTAGCGGCTACCATCATAATTGTTTATATGGTGGTTACTCTGATACCTATTTCATGGATAGTGGCCACTAGTTTTAAAAGTGTCGATAGCGCCATATCTTATCCTCCAGAAGTTTTTTTTGAGCCTTCATTAGAGGGCTATGTTAATTTATTCACTAATAGATCAAGACAACCTCAAGAATATTTAGACTCTCTTCCCCCTCCAGAGAACTGGTATCAAGAATTGGTTAGATCAAGAGAAATGGTAATTACAGGTCCTTCTAAGTTTGTGGGGAGATACTCAAATTCTTTAATAATTGGTTTTGGGGCAACCTTCCTATCGGTATTCCTTGGTGCATTAGCCGCCTATGCTTTCTCTCGATTTAAGGTTCCACTAAAAGATGATCTTATGTTTTTTATTTTATCAACAAGAATGTTTCCCCCTATAGCAGTAGCTGTACCAATATTTATCATGTACCGAAAGTTAGGGTTAGGAGACACCCACTTAGGAATGATCATATTATATACAGTAGTTAATTTAAGTTTGGCAGTATGGTTGCTTAAAGGCTTTATGGACGAAATACCTAAAGAATATGAAGAGGCTGCTATGATTGATGGTTACTCAAGGCTACAAGCATTTTTTAAAGTCGTACTACCACAAGCTATGACAGGTATAGCTGCAACAGCTATCTTCTGTATGATTTTTTCATGGAATGAATATGCTTTTGCAGTTCTATTAACACAGTTTAATGCTCAAACCGCACCACCCTTTATACCTACCATTATTGGTGAAGGCGGCTTGGATTGGCCAGCTATAGGAGCGGGTACAACTTTATTTTTAATTCCAGTTATGATTTTCACTGTTGTATTAAGAAAACATCTTCTAAGAGGAATTACATTTGGGGCTGTGAGAAAATAATGTCTGAAAAAAAAAGTATCTTTAGAAAAATATTTAGAAGAGTAATTTGGGAAAACCTCTCAACTGCTCTAATCTTAATTGGTGTCTTTATGTTAATGCAGCCATTTGCAATGTGGATGTATACATATTCGTTTATAGTTATTTTAATAGGTACTATTGGTTTTGTAATCACTAGTCATTTCCCAGATTAGCCATGGCCGAAATAGAAATTAAAAACCTTCATAAGTCTTTTGGTGACTTTATAGCTGTTAAAAACTCTAATTTAATTATTGAAAATAAAGAGTTTTTTGTCTTATTGGGGCCATCTGGCTGCGGTAAAACTACAACACTAAGGATGATTGCTGGTTTGGAGCTTCCTACTTCAGGAAATATCTATTTAGACAAAGATGACGTTGGTTACCTGAGGGCGTCTCAACGAGATATAGCTTTTGTTTTCCAACTTTTTGCTCTTTATCCTCATTTAAATGTAAAAAATAATTTAGCGTTTCCTTTGAAGATGCAAAAGTTTTCAAAAAAAGATATTGACTCACGAGTTTTAGAAGCTGCTAAACTCTTAAGAATTGATCATATCTTAAAATCTAAGGTTTCATCTTTGGCAGGTGGTGATCGTCAAAGAGTAGCATTGGGTAGAGCTTTAGTTAGACGACCAAAAGCTTTTTTGATGGATGAACCTTTAGGAACTCTAGATGCTGAATTTAGAGAACTAATGTGTTTAGAACTTCGCAAGCTCCATGATGATATTGGTGCTACTACAGTCTATGTTACTCATGATCAACAGGAAGCTATGTCAATGGCAGACAGAATTGCTGTAATGAATGAAGGTGAGATATTACAAGCGGACACTCCTCAAATTATCTATAATAAACCTAAGACAAAATTTGTAGCCAATTTTATTGGTTCACCAGGAATGAATTTTATCCCAATCAATGAAAAAATTTCTCCTAACCAATCTAGTGTCAGTATTTCTGAGACTGATGTAATTATTCCACCTCAAAGAGAAGGATCCTCTTCTGATCAAAATTTTTTAGGAGTAAGACCAGAAAACTTAAAGTTAGTATCAGAAAATGGAATAAAAGGAAATATCTTTGGTGTTGAGTATTTAGGATCAAGAAAAATTTTAACAATTGAAACTAGTTTAGGAAATATAAAAATAAGAGTTGATAGTGATACTAATGTTAAGGTTAACGAACAAGTTCAATTTAATACTCTTAATGATAATCAAATTATTTTTGATGGTTCCACAGATAAAGCAATATCAAGTGAGTTCATGGTATAATGGCTAAAGTTGAACTTCTAAATATTACTAAAATCTATGACAAGACAATCAAAGCACTAGATGATATTAGTTTTACCGTTAAAAATGGCGAATTTTTTGTTCTTTTAGGTCCTACGGGAGCTGGGAAAACTACCACCTTAAGATCAGTTGCAGGTCTTGAAAAAATTGATAAAGGAAAAATACTTTTTGATGAAGAAGATGTTACTTTAGCTCAACCTGCAGCTCGAGATACAGCATTCGTTTTTCAACAATACTCTTTATACCCACATTATAAAGTATTCGATAATCTAGCATTTCCTCTTCGCTCCCCGCTAAGGAGAATGCCTGAAGATGAAATTAAATCGAAAGTTTCTAAGATTGCTGATATGTTAAAAATAACTCCAAAATTAAATAATAAGGCTACAGAGTTATCAGGTGGTGAAATGCAAAGAGTTGCTATTGGAAGAGCCTTGGTAAGAGACCCTAATATCTATTTAATGGATGAACCTTTATCATCCTTGGATGCAAAACTTCGAGAAAGTCTAAGAGTTGAATTAAAAAAGATACAGTTGAATTTAGGAGCCACAATTCTTTATGTAACACACGATCAAGCAGAGGCAACAACTATGGCAGATGAAATTGGTGTTTTAGAGAATGGAAAAATTGCACAAATAGGGACACCAGAACAAATTTATAATAGTCCAAATTCAATCTATGTAGCAAATAGACTAGGATCGCCTAAAATAAATATTTTAAAAAACACTACTCTCAAAAATCACTCCTCTGAAAATAACCATCAACTAGGTGTGAGACCAGAGCATGTCAAATTAGGCCAAGGAGAATTAATAGGATCAGTAAAAACTATTGAGGCTTTGGGTGCTGAAACTGTTGTAGAATTAGACTACAATGGAACTGAAATCTTATCTTTATACCAAGGTTCTTTTGATGGCCAAAAAGGTCAAGAAGTTAAATTTGCAATTGATAGTAGCAAAGTTTTATTTTTTGATGAGAAAGGAGCAAAAGTCTAATGAGTGTTAATTTTTTAATTCAAAAGGCTAAAGAGATTCAAGTTGTCATAGATGCCAATGCTGCTGAAATAGAAAAACTAGACCAGGAAATTGGAGATGGAGATCATATTTTTAACGTACAAAGAGGAATTAAATTAGTTATAGAGCTTGAGCCTACTATTAAAGACCTACCCATATCTAAAGCATTGAATCAAATTGCTATGAAGGTTTTATCTGGGATAGGTGGATCTTCAGGGGCTTTATTTGGGACTTTGTTCATGACTATGGCAAAAGGTAGTGAAATCGATGAAGGTATTGACTTTAAAAAAGCAATTGAGATTTTTGCAGAGGGTGTGGATGCTGTTAAGCTAAGAGGAAAAGCAGATGTTGGAGAAAAGACTATGATGGATGTATTAATCCCTGTATCAAACTGCTTAAAAAAAGGTCTGGAAGAAAACAAAGACAAAAACGAAATATTAATTGAGGCTGTAGCAGTAGCTGAAAAGGGAATGTTATCCACTAAAGATTTATTAGCTACCAAAGGAAGAGCTTCATTTTTAGGTGAACGAGCTAAAGGACATATAGACCCTGGTGCAAGATCATCACAATTAATGATTAAGACTGTCTGTGAGTCAGTTAATAGTTAGGAGGAAACTATGAAAAAATTTATGAATTCAGCAGATGACTTTTTAAAAGAAAGTTTACAAGGATTTGGGGCAGCTCATGAGGATATTGTGAGTTGTTATTATGATCCTAATTTTATAACAAGATCTTCACCAACTAAAGATGGTAAGGTCGCTTTAATTAGTGGTGGTGGAAGTGGACATGAGCCTATGCATGGAGGCCTAGTTGGACATGGTATGCTTGATGCAGCTTGTCCGGGATTTGTATTTTCTTCACCTACGCCTGATCAAATGTTAGCAGCATCTGAAAAAGTTGACAGTGGTGCAGGGGTGTTATTTATAGTTAAAAATTATTCCGGAGATGTTATGAACTTTGAAATGGCAGCAGAAATGATGTCAGGACCTAATGCATCAGTCTTGACCAATGATGATGTTGCAGTAGAAGATTCTTCTTTTACTACTGGTCGAAGGGGTGTTGCTGCTACAGTTTTAGTTGAAAAAATAGTTGGATCGTTAGCAGAGAGCGGTGGCTCTCTTCAAGAATGCAAAGCTTTAGGAGATAAAGTTAATACTAACTCTGGATCTATGGGTGTAGCTTTTTCAAGTTGCACTGTTCCTGCTGCAGGTAAACCAACTTTTGAATTAGGCGCCGATGAAATGGAATTTGGGGTTGGTATTCATGGCGAGCCAGGAAGAAGACGAGATAAAGTTAAGTCAGCACAAGAAATTACAAATGAGCTATTAGAGGCAATTATTGAAGATTTAAAGCCAGAGAATAATGAGGATATTTTACTCTTTGTAAATGGCATGGGAGGCACACCTCTGACAGAATTATATCTTATTTATGATAATGCTAAAAAATTGCTCGATGGAAAAAATATTAAGATAGCAAGATCGTTAGTTGGAAATTACTGTACATCTCTTGAAATGCAAGGAGCATCAATAACTTTAACAAAACTCGATCAAGAATTAGTGAAGCATTGGGACTCAGCTGTTCATACCGCTGCAATGCGCTGGGGAATGTAAGTTTCAAATTATCTAAAACTTAAAGTGTTTAGTGAGATGCTAATTTTTAGCCATAATTAATATGGTGGACCAAATATCCAAGAATTGGAACACCCAGTACTTACTGCTATTAAAATATAAAGATCATTTACAAAATGCTCAATATATTAATAAAAACCAACAAGATCAGGAACTATATGATACAGAGATAGTTGATTATTAACACCACATGGATACCCAGATATAGAGATGTCAAAAAACCTCAATGAAAGTCAACTTCTAGCAGTTCAGTTAGTAGCTCAAGGGAGATCAGGGAGAGAAATAGCAAAACAATTGGGTGTAACTGAAGAGACAGTCTCAAGGTGGAAAAAACAACCAGCGTTTATCGCAATGGTTAACGACCTTCTAGGACAGTTGAGAGATACCACACAGCAAAAAATGAGAAACTTAGTTCTTCTGGCCTTGGAGATATTAGAGAAAGAACTATCCAATAAAGATAATAAAAACAGTGTAAATATTGCTCTTAAAGTAATCAATAGCTACAAATTCAGTACCTTAATAGACCAGAAAATAGGCCCAGAGAATGCTGATACGATTGAGCGAAAGCAGTTGGATAAAAAGTTTGCAGAGATGTTCTAGATTTCTTAAAGTTAACTATGTTTAAAAATTTTTTCACTCTATCCCTACTTCTCTTTTATTTAATTTTTTTAGGATGTACAAGCACTCCTGAAGAGAAAGACAACTACTGGAATAAAGTAGGAATGAAAAAAGGTCCTTCTATTACTAGTGGTTCACTAAAAAAATTTTCAAATCACTATATTTGTACAAATTGTCATTATAACTACATCAAAGCTGATGTAATAAAGTTTGTACCTAGTGGTGCTGGTAGTTATCAATCAACAGTTTGGGCAATATATCTGAAAGGTAATTTCACTTACCAAATAGATATGCTTATGAACTATAGTTTTAATAATAAATTTGAAATAAGTGGAATTTACAATGCTCCTCCTATCTCTGATGAGTTTATACAATATCCATTTATTCCAAGTAACTCAACAGTAAGCGTTGCAGGATTTAATTTTCAAACCGATAGAAGTTATAAAAATAAAAAAGAACTCGATAATTACATTACCCAAAAACTTTTTGTTCTTAAACAAGAAGAAAGTATTAATAGAATAAACAATTCTTGTAGTAATTTTGGCTTCATTAAGGGAACTGAGACCTATGAAAAATGCGTTTTTCAAATAATGGATACAGAAAGACAACTTGCGTTACTAGAAGCCCAAATCAAGGCAAATAACTCAAAAGAAATTGACATCTATAATCTTATGCAAAACGATGTTTTAGAAAATCAACTTCTACTTCAAAATAGTATTGATTTACTAAGATTAGGGACTGAACTTCTAACTCCAGATACCAGTAGCACAAATGGTTATCAAAATATTCCACCGATTAGATGTATAGTAAATCCAGTTGGCTGGACTTGTTTGTAATGAAAACCCTCTTAGCTCTATTGTTACTAATCCCTAGTTTGAGTTGGGGGTTAACATTCAAAGATGGTGAGCAGACTGAAGATGATACTCCAAATTCTTTTGAAAAATCAAATAATTCTCAAATAGATGGAGCATATCTCTTAAAATGGGAAACATTATTTTTTTCAGATGATAAAAAAACAATCATTGACAGTGAACCAGATGCGATTGATGAAGTCATTTTTGTGAATGGAAAGGTTAAGAATATAACTTTCAATGATGGAGTGTTGATTACAAATAAGTACAGGAAAAGTACAAAAATTAAACTAAAAAAAGACGATATTATTATTACTGGAAATTTAGATATAGATTGCGATTGTCCAGTAAAAGTAAAAATTATTTTGAAAAAGAAAATTCAAGATAATTTAGTTATCTATGAAGGAATGGCTCCTTGGGGTGAACAAGACTCTACAGAATATATTAAAGCTACTCTTACACAGTTATCTTCTGATAATTCAGCATTTTTAGGTGACTTATATAAAAAAAATCTTGGAATAGAAAATCCTAATGACACAACATTACAAGGCTGGAATGACTGGGAAGTTACAGGTAAAAAGGAGATGCAAGCATATGAAAATAAAAAAAATATTAAATTATTTTCTGTTGTAAATTCACCAACTCGGTTTGGAGAAACATCTTTTTTTATTCAAGCCCCAGGAGACGAATGTTTTCAAAGAGATGAGGATTGTAAACGCTTAAATGGTGAAAAACAAAAAAGAGTTGAGGCAAGACATGATACTGGATTTGAGGGAAATGTTTGGATTAGCTCTTCTTTATATTTACCTGATACATTTGAAATGCCAACTATGAAAAAAACACTTTTACAATTTCATAGTGACTACGCCTATTTACCACCAATGTTTATGTTTGATATAATTAAAAGTAGGGGTTTAATTTGGACTCATGAATCAGCTAAAGGTATTAATTTACATCCAGAAGGTAATATTCATTGCTCCGCAGGTGCTGGTTTTGATAATAACGATAAACATCAATTTTGTAGTGCAGAATTCCAAGAATACTCAATTCTAAAAACTGATGAGATAAAAAGAAATAGCTGGTATGACTTTGTCTTTAATATTAATTTTGATAATAAAAATATAAATCAAGCTTTTCATAAAATTTGGATGAACGGTAAACTTGTCATATCAAAAAACAATCAAACATTATGGGAACAGTTACCTGGAATTGAAATAAATAAAAATAAGGTAGCATTTCATTTTGGTATCTACGGACCTTATTTAGATAAATCTCACCAAGAATATTTTGCAGATGAAATACATTTTTCTAGAAATTGTGAAGATTTGGGTATAGATAATCTAGGTTATTCTTGTAAAGCATTAATCTCCCAACAAATAAAAGAGTCAGTACCTTCTAGAAAACATTATGGATATTAAAAATATGGTGCCGCCGAGAAGAATCGAACTTCCGAAGAGGATAGTTCTGACAAGCTTGAAAATTATCTACCTGAATTTCTCAGTAAATTCAGAAATCTAGATGATCATTGGAAATCACTCGAACCAAAATATAAAAGAGATTTAAATGGGTTGGTTTTTCCTGATGGATTCTCATTTACATTAGACAAAAAAATTACAACACCCAAATTATCTATACCTTTCAACGATTACAGAGAAAATTTTAATGATAAAAGTAATTTGGTGGAGCCAAGGGGGATCGAACCCCTGACCTCTACGCTGCCAGCGTAGCGCTCTCCCAGCTGAGCTATGGCCCCTTATTGTTTAAGCGTTTATTCTCAACAATTTTCCAGTAGTGATACTAGTATAGCTAGGTAACTGAAACAATATTTTTTTACTAGTTGTGATACCTTTGTCTGATGATGGATAAAAGGCATGAATAATTTTATTTAGTTAAAAATAATTACCCCTCTAAAGTCAAAGGCTCAGGGAAGTTGGTAAAAGCATTATCAGAAATTGGAGTCATTACAGCTGAATTTACATCTACAACCTCAGCTCTTCGCTTGGTTAACTCTTCATCTGATTGAAATTTTTGTAAGTGCTCCTTAGATTGAAAGTGCATAACTGTATTTAATATGGTTTCATCGTTTGCTTGAGTTCCTGCAAATATAAAAGTCATTCCATATTCTTTTAATTTATCGCCATTTTCTTGAACCATTTTTTTCCATTCTTGAAAATCTTTAATCAACTTAATCTGTCCTAGTACTAACATTTATAATCTCCTTTTTATCTAATAATCACCCACATAATCCATTTCTTCAACATAAATTTTACACCTACAATCAAGGATTATAATTACGTTATCTGATATAGGTTTAACGACCGTTATTAAGAGTAGTTGCGATAAGATCTTCCATTTCACTTAAAGAGGCATTTCTTGGATTTGTCGCAAATGCACTATCTTTTAGTGCCTTCTCAGCAAGTCCTGTCAAAGATACATCCTTGACTCCAATCTCACTTAAACTTTTTGGAATATTAAATTGGTCCAAAAAATAACAAATAGATTTATAAAAATAATCGAAATTATTTTTTTTTAAGTTCATTGCTTCACTCATAATTGGAATTTTGTGACTTATAGCTTTTTCATTAAATTTTAGAACTGCAGGTAAGACAATTGCATTTGTTAATCCATGCTGTGTATCAAATTCGGCACCAACCATATGTGAAATCGCATGAACAAATCCTAGGCCTTTTAAAAATGAAATTCCTGCAAGACAAGAGCCTACCAGCATTTTTCCACGACTTGTAAAGTCATGTGGATTTTTGAATACAATAGGAAGATTGGGGTAAATTAATCTCAAAGCTTCAATTGCAGATCCATCACAAAGTGGATGAAAGTCATCTATAACGTATGCTTCAATAGCATGTACTAATGCATCAATGCCTGTCCAGGCAGTTAAATTTTTAGGCAAATCTAAAGTAAGTTCAGGATCTAAAATTACTTCGAATGGTTTTTGTTCAGGGTGTGCGATACACCACTTCATAAGGAGTTTGGTATCAGTTACCATAGCAGAACTTTCAGTTTCAGCTCCTGTACCTGCAGTTGTTGGTATGCAAATCAAAGGTGGGAAAAGATTTTTGTTATTTATTAGTTGGGGTGTTTTCTCCCACTCAAAATCCCAAATATCATAATCATTATTGGCAATCAATGAAATTGCTTTACCACCATCCATTCCACTACCGCCCCCGATTGCAATTACACCATCGTGGTTACCCTCTTGGTATTTTAATTTTCCTGATAGTATCTCTTTATCGCGAGGGTTAGGGGATATATTTGAAAAAAGTTTTGGTTCAAGATCGTTTTTTTTTAGATTAAGTAAAAGGTCTTTTATTAATTTTAGACTAGCACTACCTTTATCAGTAACTATAAAAGGTCTTTTTATTTTTTTACTATGACATATTTGAGACAATTCTTTTATTCGTCCATGTCCGTATCGGATAGACGTTGGAAATGACCAATTCTGATGAGAGTTATAATCCATATAATTTATTAATACATTGTAAGCAGGTTTGTCGTTATTTTAAATTAAGAAAATATGTTGATTTTATTGAATTATTTGTGTTTTTTGAAATTTATTACATTTTTCATCTAAAATCATGTAATATAGGTACAAATGAGTATGGAAAACGCACAAACTATATCTTGCGCTAAATGTGACTTAACTGTCTCCTCTGTTTGCTCTAGATGCAATAAAGAGGTTGAGGTTTCTCAATTAGCTGACGGGTGTGTCGTTCAGATTACAAAGTGTGCTGAATGTACAAATACACCTGTTATTAAAGATGTTTGTCTTGAAAAATAACTTTTTCAAGCAATAAACAAATTTTTAAAATAATTTTTTCGCTAGTTTATAACTGCTGAGTTAGCTATCATTAGCTCATGTGGGCATTCATCTTATTTTGCATCTCTCTAGCTATTACTATTTTCGTATATATAAAAAGAAATAAAATTTATGACAGCAATGAGGTTTTAAATAATTCTCAACTAGCTGAATATGACAAACTAGACAAAATATTTTTAGTTATGTTTTGTATTACGTTATTCCTTGTAGGTATTTCAGCATATGTATTGGGGTGGTTTGATTTTTGATAATATTTAAAACAAAAAAAGAGGCTAAAGAAAGATTACAAAAAGAAACTATTAGACCCCCACATCTTCTACGATTAAAAGGCTATGGATCCCTGGATTACAATTGCTCTTGCGGTGAAATACATAATATAAAAGAAAAACATGTAAGTTGTAAGAGCTCTGCAAAACCATTTAAAGCATTATTGAGATGTGAAAATAATTTTATCACTATGATTAAAATTGAGGGTTTCTTTAAAAAAAAATTAATATCTGAATATGGTTTTGATAGTAAAATAATGGATTAGTAATTATTTTTGAACACAGGAATAATTAACCCCTTTTTTAGAGTATTGATAAAGATATCCTAGGCTATCATTAATTTCAAAAAAAACTGCATTATTAATATCAGAGTATCCCTTTGATCCAATTTTTAAATCAAAATTATCATCGCTAATTATTTCAAAATGCATTTCTAGTTCTTGTTTATCCCATTCAAATTTTTTTAATAAATCTTTTTTAGTATTAATGTTTATTGTAGTAGGAGAGGTATCTCTAATCAAAGATTTATTTGTGACATCATCATATTCTTTCAAACAAGTAAGATCAGATACACTTGATGCGTATATTGGAGAAAAGAATAAAAATATAATTATTAAATATCTATTCATGGACTGAGAAAATTTACTATAATCATATAATAAATAAATGTTAGATAGTTTTTTTCAAATATCATTAGGAACTCATATTTTTATTAATTTGTGGGGTATTCCATTATATTTATTACTTGTTTTTTTGGTTAATAAAAAAAAAATAAACCTTAATAAAAGGATCAAAAATAAACAAACTCTTTTTTTTTATTGCATGATTATTGTTATATTTGGATATGTGATGATTTTAGAATAAAATTCAATTTAGTTAATTATGTCTTTAGCATTTATTATTACTTTTATAGTTATATTATTGATTTCAATTTTAGTAGGAAATTATATAGCTATTGATAGTAATAACTTAAGTAAATCAAAGAAAATTTATTATAAGATAATTTCAATTTTGAGTGTTTTTGTATTTCTAGGAAGCTTCATATTTTTTTTATTTCTAGTCAATAATGGACAGTTTGGTTCTGGAATCAAAATTATTTAAATTTAAAGTAGTTATGCTAATTAAATAGAATAGGTGGCTTAATCATGAAAATATTAAAAATATTTGAAAAAACTGAAATTTTACTCGTCGATCTTGAAGTAAATTTGGGTAAAGAAAAGAGAAGTGCTCCTACATTATGTGTTAAATATAATGATAAAATTATACCATTGAATACGGCACATGACGGTAGACCCATCTTAATGAATGAGGAAAACGCTCTCCCTGATTTTAAAAAAAGTCCTTAAAAATTTATATTTTTTTTAAAATTATATAAATTGAAATTCATTTCATAAAACACTTCTAATTAATAATTAGAAACACAAACTTTTCATCTATAGACATAATATTAAATCTATAATAATTTTTTTTTATGTCTGATGTCTATACTTTGATGAAATACTTAACCCCGTATGAGTTAGACCACATTAAATTTTTAGCTCACAATGATCATATTCCATTTAGGGAAATAAATGCACATTACAAAATAGATGAAGAAGACGTTAGAAATTTAATGAGATTCTTATTGAACGATCAAGACTATTTAAACTGGAAAAAGATTTACATCAAAAATCAAAATTAGTAATTTAATATCTTTTGTAAATTAAAATTATCTTAACTTATTATCATCTTTATAAAATCTAGGGTCATAGTCATTCAAAACAACATCTTTTATTGACAAAGAAGGTTCTGAAAAATCACAACCTTTTGTAAGTTTTTCAAATGGTGTATCCACTAATATTTTTTTTGCCTCTTCAGCTGACCTTGCTTCAATTTCTACATTAAAATCATATGATTTACTTAACTTTATAATAAAATTTTTCATACAAAATCCTTTCTATTTATCTATATAAATTTATTTTTCTTTTAGGGGATTCCATAATAAATAATTTTTTTGGTATATTGTATTACACATACCAAATAATCTTTAATTGTTATTGATATTTAATTATTTCTAAATAATTATTTTTTTAAAATGACTTAAAAAATAATTTGTATGCGACATTAAATTATTAAGATTTTAAAGCTGAACTCTTAATTCGCTAAAATGTTTAGCTAGTTTCTTTCCAGAAAGCCATGCATCTTGCATGCTAGGGCCATGACACCAATCCCCCAATGCATAAAGACGATGATCTATAGACTCTATAAAATTTTTACTATCTAACTCATTTAAACTCTTTTTTGCATAGGCATATTTCCATCTATGAGATTTTTTGAATACAGCTTTAGCATCTGATTGAAAAGTTTTCTTTAATTGATCTATTACATAATCTTCCAAGACGTAATTTTCAATATTGTAGTATTCTTTTGTCCATTCAGCTCGCATATTTACAACCCAACATTCATCGCTGAAAAACTCATGTTTAAAGTTTTGATTCATTAAAAAGCTAATTTCAGGTGTCATATGATATCCAAATTGAAATGGAGAACCCAACCTCTTGTCTAAGGCCACCATGATAGTCCAAATTGAGTCAAAATTAGGTACAGATAAGACGTCAAAGTCTATAAATTTATTTAATAAATTTTTTGATTGCTCAAAAGGTATGCAACAAAATATAAAATCAAATGGACCATATTCTTGATCCTCAGTATGTAAATAATATTCTTGATTTATTGTTTCTATTTTGTTGATCTGAGTTGATAGGTTAGTGGGATATCGAAGGTATTTATGAAACTCAAGAGGAATAGATTCCATACCATTTTGCCCAACAATAATTTGTTTTTTTTCAATAGGTAATTGATTTTGAATATTGGCACAAAACTCGCCATTAAGAATTTTCGTTGCATTTATTTTATGCAAAAATTCGTTAAATCCTATTATTCCATTATCTTCCTTTAAATAATGAGCTCCATGGTCAAAGATGTAATTCTCATGTCTTCTAGTACTTATTCTCCCCCCTGGCCTCCAAGATTTTTCAAAGAATGTGATGTCAAGTGTTGGTAGGTGATAAGCTAATGATAGAGCACTAAGCCCAGTGCCAATAACTGCAATTTTCTTCAACTTGTTTTATTTTTTCTTTATTTTAGGTTGAATCTCATCAACATCTTCTATGGGACGAAGAACAGGGACGTATCGAAGACGAAGAATAATAACTGCCAATGCTACTAATACTATTGCACCTGCCTCGTATAATAAAAGCTCAGGATTGGAATCTTTCCCTTGAAGAATAATTAAGCGAGATAGAGCTGTTATTGCTATAAAGAGCGGGTATGTCATTCTTACTCTATTTGAAACGTAGTAAACTCTTACCATGCCAATAACTTCAACATAGATAAAAAGTAATAATAAATCAGCTAATTCTACATAACGATCATCGATCATTTTGAGTATTTCAAAAATTATGGCTGTGATTGTCGAAGCTAGAATGACAAAAATAACTGCTTTTTCAATAAACCCCACAAAATTTTCGACATTACTTTTCATTACCACATTACCATATCAATTTGTTTTGATTGAAGGAAGGCATTTGTCTTGGAAAAAGGTTTACTCCCAAAAAAACCGCGATGTGCCGATAAAGGCGAGGGATGGGGAGCTGTAAGAATCAAATGTTTTTCCGAATCTATTAATTTGATTTTTGACTGTGCGTATGATCCCCAAAGTATAAAGACAATATTTTTTAGTTCATTATTGATAAGAGATATCACTTTGTCAGTAAATTCTAGCCAACCATAATTTTGATGGGAGAGGGGCTTTGATTGTTCGACTGTAAGAGACGAGTTCAATAAAAAAACACCTTGTCTTGCCCAATTCTCTAAATTTCCATTTTGAAAATCAATTTCCTTTCCAATATCGCTCTTTAGCTCTTTAAATATATTGACAAGTGATGGTGGAGGTTTAACTGACGATGGCACTGAAAAACAAAGACCATGAGCTTGGTTTGGCCCGTGGTAGGGATCTTGACCTAAGATCACTACTTTAACCTCATTGAAGGGCGTTAAATTAAATGCATTAAAAATTTTGTTGCCCATAGGGTAAAAAGTTATGTTATTTTTTTTAAGATTTAAAAGTTTTTCCTTTAAATCAATCATATAGTTCTTTTGAAACTCGCTCTTAAGATGTTGAAGCCAAGTTGAATGAAGTTGAATGGTAGATTTATCCACTCTGTGAATTCTTAATTGATAGTTGCGTCTTTGCTACGACCGTATTTTTCTAACTTATAAATAATTTTTTCTTTTAATTCATGATTTTCTTCTAAAGCCATTACTAAGGCTTGAGTATAAAAAAAACATGCTGCTTCAATGTCTGCTTTATCTTCAAAGTAATTTGCTGCCTCATAGTAAAGAGCACAAACTTTATCCATTTGCTTCTTTTGATAAGCTTCAGAAATATCTAGATCTAATTGTGAAAATTCATTCATTAATTTCAAATTAACACATTTGCTCTAAAGACCAAGAGCAAAATATAAGTGTCTAAAATTACTAAAAATTATCCTTTGCAGAGCGCATTTTAGCAAACACCTCTATAGGATCTTGAGATTTATAATACTCAAAAAAATGTTCTGAGTCACATCTAAGAAAAGGATTGCTTAAAAGTTGCTCCTCTAAGATTGTAGGTAAAGTAGGTCTGTGCTCTTTATCTTGACGTGAGGCCCATTTTGAAAGTTTTAAAAGGTGTTCATTATTAGGGTCAATGCTCAAAGCAAATTTAATATTAGCAAGAGTGTATTCGTGACCACAGTAAATAGTTGTATTTTTTGGCAATGATTTAATTTTAGATAGGCTTTCCCAAAACATTTGGGGCGTTCCTTCAAACATTCTCCCACATCCTGCATTGAATAGAGTATCGCCTGAAAACAAAATATTATGTTTTGGCATAAAATAATTTACGTGCTGAAGTGTATGACCAGGGGTATGTAATAAACGATATTCTTGTCCAAGTATTTTAAAGTTTTCATCTTGATTTAAAATTTTATCTGGGGTGGGAATTTGACTATCTTGACCATAACCAACGATTATTGAATTAAATTCTTTTTTTATTTCTTCTACAGCTGCAACATGGTCATCATGATGGTGAGTTAAAAGAATATGAGAGGCTTCACAGTCATTAAGTTCTAATATTTTTAGACACATTTCAAAATCACAAGGGTCTACCAAAACCCCCTTAGTGCCATGAGGATCTTTAATTAAATATCCATAATTATCATCCCATTGGGGGAAAAGATAAATATTTGGTCTTTTCATGTTGTTGGAATGTTAAGTAAATCTAGATAAAATACAACTATGGATATTAACGCATCGGATATTTTTACTTTTTATGAATCTAAACTTGGGAGAATGGTAAAAAGAACAATTCGACAAAAAATAATGTCTTATTTAAACTTTACAGATAGTAATAAAATTTATGGATATGGTTATACAAGTCCCCATTTGTCTTTTATAAAAAAATATTATCCAAAATTTGAAGTCGCGGAGCTTAGACCAGATTTTTTAAATGGTGCTTTAGATGAAAAGTATGAGTTTCCAGAAAAAATTATTCATGAGTATTTTATTCCAATAGAGCCTAGTACAGTAGATGTAGTAATATGTTCACATTTATTGGAATTTGTCGAAAAACCTCTTAGCAGTATTGAGGAGATATGGAGAATATTAAAACCAAATGGTTATTTAATTGCCATTCTTCCAAGAAGATCTGGGCTTTGGCAAAGATATGATAATAATCCCTTTGGATATGGTAGATCATATTCCTCAAGGCAGTTTAAGAATTTAGTTCAGGATTTTTTTGTAATAGATAAGAAAAATTACTTTTTACATTTTCCTCCATGGAAAAATTACATCAACTATAAAATATATAAATCATTAGAAAATATAGGAGAGAATATTTTTCCATACATGGGCGGATTAATGATTTGTGTTTGTAAAAAAATAATTTATGCAAAAAACTCTAAAAAACAAAATAAAATCCCTATAAAAAATATAGTTGCAACATAATCAAACCAATATTTAATAAATAAATTTAAATAATTCTGTAAAAATATAAATTAAAATCTTGATAGACTATAGTTATTATCTTCTTGTATCATTTTGCATTTTGCTTTTTGCAATTTCTAAGTCTGGTTTTTCTGGAGGGGGTTTAGCATTAATATCAGTTACTGTCTTATCAATCGCATTTGGACCTTTAACTGCCATTGCAGTACTAATGCCAATGCTTTTAATTTGCGATGTGATGGCTGCATATCTGAACCGTAATAATTACGAACACAAAATTATTTGGTCGTTAGCCCCATATTCATTACTAGGTGTTATAGTAGGCATGATACTTTTTAAATTTATTAATTTATCTATGATAAGTATCTTTATTGGATCTATATCCTTAGCTTATGTTATTTTCAACTATTTAGTAACGAATTCTAAAATAAAAAATATACCTTTCTATGGTAGTAAATCTTTTTGGGGAACTCTTGCTGGATTTACAAGTTTTTGCCTCCACTCAGGAGGACTGCCAATGAATATTTACTTTATGTCTTTATATAAAAGAAAAGTTCAGTTTGTTTCAGGATTAGTTTTCTCGATGGCTCTCATAAATATTTTCAAAATAATTCCTTACTTTTATTTAGATATATTGGATTTTGAGAAACTTATCGATTATTTAATTTTCTCCCCTGTTGCAATTATAGGCGTTGTATTAGGTCACTGGATGAACAGTAAACTATCTGATGAGTCATTTTTTATGATTATTAATTTCTTTATAGTCGTAGCTTCTTTAAGATTAGTTTATTTAGGTGTTATGGGTATTTAATTTTCTATCAAGAGAATTAATTAAATCAAATTCATCCTTGAAGTGGTTCATTTCTTCTTTAGTTATTAAGATCTCATATTTTTTATCATCAATCCTCTCCAAGCATATAGGAAGCTGATCTTTATATTGAGACAATCCATACTGATCTAATTCCTCTTCATGCAAAAATTTAAGGTCGTGAGGGGAATTTTCAACATATTTCCGCCAAGGTTTTTTCATTTTTAAATCATAGGTTATTTGACATAAATTACATTCATAGGTACTAGGAGATATATATTTATGAGCGGTATCAATAATATAATTCCATTTTCCACCTTTGGCATTATATACGAAAATTATATTTTTCTTTTTATTCATTTGTTAAAAGGAATAATACTTCCTTGCAGAAAAGATTAGAGGGTATTTTACCATCAATAAACTTTTTTTGATTTACGACATCAAAGGTGCTAATGATCTTTAAGTTAAGATCTTTTGCTAATTTCTTAAAATCTTTGATGCTACATGGGTGAATATAGTCTGTGTTATACCATTGATCACTATCTGCTTTCTTCAGAAGAGAGTCAAAGCTGCCAGATAGTAAAAATCTTGCAACCTTACTTAATCTTGCAGAGTTATTGAAGCTAACAATAATATTCTTACCTATCTTTTTTAAAGTATTTAATAATACATCTGGTTTTTGAACTGCCTGAATAGTTTGAGTTAAAATACAATAGTCAAATTGGTTATATGGAAAGTCCTCTACCATCAAATTAATATCACCGTGTATGACATCTAACCCTTTTCCAAGGCAAGATATTACCTTTTCTTGATTTAGTTCAACTCCTTGCGCACTAACTTGTTTATTCGCCAATAATGATATCAATTCACCATCAGAGCACCCTATGTCTAAAACTTTTGAATTCTGAGGAATTAAATCTAGAATAATTTGATAATCACTTCTCATTTCTTAATACCCTTTAAAAATCCTTCAGACACTCTAAAAAATTGAGGTTCGTCCAATAAAAAACTATCATGACCTCTGTCAGATACTACCTCTGCAAAACTAACATTAGAACCTATGGAATTAAGTAAAGAGACTATTTCTTTAGACTCCCTGGTAGGAAAAAGCCAATCACTTGTAAAAGACAGAACTAAAAATCTAATTTCATTGTTTATAATTTTTTCTTGATTGAGATGTATTTCCTCTGAAACATCGAAATAATCCATTGCTCTAGTCATGTATAAATAACTATTAGCATCAAATCGGTCAACAAAAGCTCTTCCTTGATAGCGAAGATAACTCTCAACTTGAAAATCTATGCCAAATCCAAATGATAAATCTTTTTTTTCTTGAAGATTTCTTCCAAATTTATTTTGAAATGCTTTTTCTGATAAATAGGTAATATGAGCAATCATTCTAGCTACTGAAAGACCATTTTCTGGTTTTTCATTTTTTTCAATATAGTGCCCATTATGCCAACTTGGATCAAGCATAATTGACTGCCGACCGGCTTCATCAAAAGCAATATTTTGAGCAGAATGTTTTAATGATCCCGCAATACTTATGATTGATTTTACAGAGTCAGGATAAGTAGCTGCCCACTGTAAAACTTGCATAGCACCCATAGAGCCACCAATAACAGATAAAAGTTTTTTTATTTTTAATTCATCAATAAGTATCTTTTGAACTTTCACCATATCTCTAATTGTAATAGTTGGAAAATCCATGCCATAAATTTTTGAAGTTTCAGGATTTATATCATTGGGGCCAGTTGTACCAACACATCCCCCTAGAACATTTGAACAAATAACAAAATATTTATTTGTATCAATTGGTCTATCTGGACCTACCATTAAATCCCACCACCCATTCTTTTTAGTAATTGGACTCTCTTCTGCCGGGAATTGATCTCCTGTTAATGCATGACAAATAAGAATAGCATTATCTTTTTGTTCATTTAATTTACCATAAGTTTGGTATGCAATTTGAAATTCATTAATAAATTTTCCTGAATCAAGATGTAAACTTTCATTACACTTAAGTAAGTAGCCTGGATAATCTGGGTTTTCAGTTATATTTCTCATTTTACTAGTAAACGATGATAACTGCACGGAAACGCTTTAGCTGTTTATACACCCGCAAGCTGCTATCAAATCGGTGTTTTGAAAAATTTATGACTTTTAGAGTTATTTTTCAATATAAAATGATGATATTTTCTTTATTTAGTTTATTTATAAACTTCAAAAATGAATAGAAATCAGCCCAAAAACACTTATCAAGGAGGAGCAGAACAATTTGTAGGTTTTATACGCCTGTCCTCAAATGAGAATAGCTATGGCCCTTCTAGTGATGTCATTAATGAGATAAAAAAAAACACAAAATTTTCAAATATTTACCCAGAATTAGATGGAGAAAGTTTGAGAAAAGAAATCTCAAAATCTTATTCAATTAAACCAAACCAAATTATCTTAGGGGCAGGTTCTGATGAAGTACTACAAATGATCTATGCAACATTTACTAAGCCAGGTGATGAAGTAGTATTTACTAAATATTCCTTCGCAATGTACTCTATTTATGCAAAAAATTTTAAATGTAAAACTAGAATTTTTGATGATAAAAAATTTCAATTTGATTTAGATAATTTGCTTAAATGTGTTACGTCTAAAACAAAAATACTTTTTTTAGCAAATCCCAATAATCCTACTGGTTCAGTATTTTATAAGAAAGAATTAACCAAGTTCTTAAATAAAATTAATAAAAAAACATTAGTTGTATTAGACTCTGCGTATTGTGAATACATAGATAATAAAAATTATGATGATGGCTTAAAACTAGTATCAAAGTTTCCTAACTTGATTGTAACTAGATCTTTTTCAAAAATTTTTGCTTTAGGTGGTTTAAGAGTGGGATGGGGATATTCCAACTTAAAAAATATAATTAAAATGTATGAGCATAAAAAACCCTTCAATGTCACAAGACTTTCATGTATAGCGGCTATTGCTTCTTTAAGAAGCAAGGAATGGTTAAAGCAAAATATTAAAAAAAATATAGATAACAAGAAATTCACTTTAAAGAACATATCTAATGATGCCATAACTCTTATAGATACCACAGCTAATTTTGTACTTCTGGAGTTTCAAAATAAAATAATAGCTAAAAAATATGTTAAATTTTTAAATCAAAATAAAATCACTGTTAGATCGTTGGCATCATACAAATTACCAAGTCATGTTAGAATGACTATTGGTACAAAAGCTGATATGAAAGAGGTCATAAGGCTTACAAATCAATTTGATGTTTAAAAACATAGTTATTATCGGCTTTGGTATGATTGGTTCTTCAATAGCTCAAAGTGTAATGAAAACTAATAAAACAGCCTCAATTTATGCTTTTGATAAATCAACAACACTAAAACAGAGGTTAAAAAAAGCTAATCTATCAAAAATTATTCCCTTAAAATCACTACAAGAAATTAGTCAAATAAATGTAGATTTGATTATTGTATGTACCCCCATCCTTCAATATTCCTCAATTTTTAAAAAAATCGATTCATTAAATAATAATAAATTTATAGTCACAGACGTTGGTTCAACTAAATATAATATTGAAAGTCTATACCTAAAAAATAATTTTAAATTTAAATTTGTTCCCTCTCATCCAATAGCCGGTATTGAAAAATCAGGTTTAGAGAATGGATTTTTTGGACTTTTTGATAATAGATATAATATAATTTGTCCTATTAAAAATACACCTAAGTCTGAAATTAATAAAATAATAAACTTTTGGCAATCTTTATCGATGAAAATAGAAATAATGACTTCAAAAGAACATGATCATGTATTGAGTCTAACATCACATCTACCCCATGTAATCTCTTATTCGCTAGTATTAACTGCAATGAAAAAAGAAAAATCTTTAAATTCAAAATTAATTAAATTCTCAGCTGGAGGTTTTAGAGATTTCACTAGAGTTGCTGGTAGTGATCCCGAAATGTGGAGAGACATATTTTTGGCTAACAGTAAACAAATTCAAAAGCTTACCAAAAATTTTATTTCAGAATTAAAAAATTTTTCTAATGATTTGAACGTTAAAAATTCAAAAAATTTACTTATAAAATTAAAGAAAACAAAAAAGGTTAGAGATCAAATTGTAAAAGCTCGTCAAGCAGGAAAATTTATACCTAACGATTAAGATCATTTATTTCTTCTTTCAATTTATCTAAAAATTCTTGTTTCCCTAAGCCTGGAAGAATTGGTTCTTTAAACTCTATAGTAATAGTCCCGGTTTTTATTTTATTATTTTTAGGCCAAAATTTACCTGAGTTTAAAGCTATTGGCACAACTGGCTTATTCAAAGATTTATACATTGAATATATACCTGGTTTTAAATCACTGTTTTCTTTAAAAGAGGTTCTTGTACCCTCTGGAAAAATTATTACGGGTCTATATTTTGAGAGCCTAATTGCTTGTTCATTGACATGTCTAAGGCTTTGTATTCCTTGAGACCTATCAATGGCAATCATACCAAGTTTTTTTAAGTAAGTTCCAAATAGTGGGATGGACAAGAGTTCTTTTTTGAGAACATAAGCAGGATTATCAAACAAGTGGTTGTAGTATATGGTTTCAAACATAGATTGATGCTTACTTGCAAAAATACATTCTTTTTTGCTTACTAATTCTGGATTTATTACTTTTATCTTAATCTGGAATATTTTCAGAATAATAACCATATTTTGAGTGAATAAATTCACAAAGAATTTAAATTTTTTATATTTAAAAGGCAGCCCAATTAATGAAACAATTAAAATTATCGCTGTTGATAAATAAAAAAATAATAAAAAACTAAATCTCATATTTTTTTATAAAAACTATTTTTGATATTAATAGCTTAATGTATTCTTCGATCATTTCCTCAAGAGGTATAATTTCATTTTCAGAGCTTATTGCATAAGGTATTACTCTAACACCTGATAGTTGATCAAATAAAAAGTGAGCTCTTTGCATGTGTAAATTTGATGTGATTAATAAAATTGAATTCATTTTTTTTTCTAGAGCCCAGTATCTTGTCTCCAATGCATTTTCATAAGTATTTTTTGAGAGGTATCCTACTTCAATGCAACACTCAACTATTGCTTTATCAAAATTTAAAATATTAACTAAAACAACTTCAGAGTTAAATGTATCATCAACTCCAGAGATAAATAATTTTTTTTCATATGATTTTTCTATTTGATTATATCCTTCTATAATCCTCTCACCTTTTCCTCCTGTTAGTACAACTATTGCATCAACATTGAAATTTTCAGTTTTTAAATATGCAAGATTATTTTTAAATTTTATTAAACCTAGTGATATAAAAATGAATGTTAAGGCAATTATAATATTAAGCCTCTTAAAAAATAATATCATCACATGATCTCATTTTTACATAGATCCTCTAGAGTGTCACGAGATCTGATCACACGATATTCATTTTTATTCATCATTATCTCTAATGGTCTTGGACGGCTATTGTAAGTAGACGACATTGATGATCCATAGGCACCAACATTTAAAAATTTTATATACTCTCCTTTTTTAACTTCAGGTATTGTTACATCCTTAAGTAGGTAATCTGTTGACTCACAAATTCCTCCAGCAATATCATATGTGATTTGTTTTTTAGAGTTGCTTGAAACTTCAATTGGTGGTTCAATATTATACAAGGCTGGTCTTAAATATTCTGATAAAGAACAATCTGTTATAATAATATTTTTATCGCCGCTCTTTTTTATATATAAAATTTTAGATATTAATTCACAACTATCAGCAACTATAAAACGACCTGGTTCAAATATAATCTTATAGGATTTCTTTTTTAAGGCATCATTGAGATCTTTTTCCCATTCACTAAAATTCATTTTTTTATCAGAATGATCAAGAACTCCAAAACCACCGCCAAAATCAAGGGTTTCAATTAGAATATTGTTTTTTTTGAGATTATCAGCAAGTGATATTAATTCCTTGTATGATTTTATTAATTGATGATGATCTATAATTTGACTTCCTATATGCTCAGATAGTGTCGTTAGATTCACCCCTTTAAATTTTGAGAAAGATTCAAAATTAATTTGATCTAAAGATAATCCGAATTTTCCACCTGTTTTTCCAGTTGTAATTTTTTCCATGGTATATCCGTCAATGTTAGGGTTAATTCTTATGCCAATATTGGTTACCAAGCCCTTGCTAATTGAGTAATCGTTAATAAAGTCAATCTCATCTAAATTCTCAATATTTATTGATCTTATTTGTTGTGTTATTGCATATTTAAGATCAAATTCTGTTTTACCAGGCCCGTCAAAAATAATATTTGAAGGATCAAAACCAGATCTTAAAGCTTTGAATAGCTCACCTGCAGAAACAACTTCTGCTCCAAAGCCATGACGTTTTATAGTATTTAAAATAGCAAGATTAGGATTTGCTTTTACTGCGAAATAAAATTTATGACTAAAATTTAAATCAAGATTATTTAAAAATTGAATTTTTTTTTCAATAACATTTTCATCATATAAATAAAATGGCGTAGTAAATTCATTAATTATTTTGCTAATCATTTTCTTCCTCAGGATAATCATATTCATCATTTGGTGGGAAAGGGTATTGAGACTTATCAACTGTATTATTTGGTAGCTGGTTAGGTTTTTTATTTCCACATCCAATTATAAAAAGAGAAAATAGTATTATTATTATTTTAAACATCTTACTTTAGGTATAAATCATATTTCTTAATTTGTTTTGAAATATTTTTTGGATTGGTACTCATAGGAGTCTTTTTTCTATTAAGGCTATTCTTAACATCTACATAATGATAAATCTTTTTATCTATAGTACTCTCGAATAACTGAAATTCATTTAAATTTAGATTTGATAAATTTTTATTATGATTTTGCGCATAATGAACAATATCTGCAATTATTTTATAAGATTGTCTAAAAGGAATTTTTTTTTCAATTACTAAATAATCAGCCAAATCTGTTGCTGTTGCAAAGTAACTATTACAAAGCTGAACACCTTTATCTTCGTTAAAATGAGATTTTTTAATGACTTCACTCATAACATTTAAACAAATCTTCAATTCATCAAAACATTCAAAAATAATTTTTTTATCTTCTTGAAAATCTTTAAAATATGTCAAGGGAATACCTGATATTATATTAGAAAATTCCATTGCTTTTGTGCGAATAATGTTCGACTTAGATCTTATTAATTCCAATGAGTCTGGGTTTCTTTTTTGGGGCATAATAGAACTACCAGTTGAATATTCTTCGTGAACATTAAACATTCCAAATAAGTTACTAGACCACAATACTAATTCTGCAGATAATTTACTTAGGTGAATAGCAGTCATAGAGCTGGCATGTAGAAAATACATACAAAAATCCCTATCACTAACACCATCCATTGAGTTGTTTTTAGACTTAGTAAAGTTAAGTTTTTTATTAAGAAGATGGGTATCTAAAGAATAGTTACTTCCAGCCAAAGCCGCACTACCTAAAACATTTTCATCAGAACCTTTTATAGAAAAAGAGAAATAATCTAAATCTCTCCTAAACATTTCTAAATACGCCATCAAGTGATGGGCTAAAAGAATTGGTTGTGCAATTTGTAAGTGTGTAAACCCTGGTATAATAGTTTCTTTATGATATTTAGCTTGTCCCAAAATAGAAATCATAAGCTGTTTAATCTCATTTTGGAGAATTTTTGAGGATTTCATTATCCATAACCGAGTGTCAGTAGCAACTTGATCGTTACGTGAACGACCAGTATGAATTTTTAAGGCAGTATCACCTATTTTTTGATGAAGGAAATATTCTATATTCATATGTATGTCCTCATTCTTTTTTGAAAATATAATTTTTCCATCTAAATAGTCTTTTTGAATTGACGATAAGCCTTTATGAATTTTATTCTTTTCTTTAATTGATAGTGTTCCTAGTTTATGTAAAGCATCAACATGAGATTTTGTTACAGCTAAGTCTTCTTCTATTAATCTTTGATCAATATTAATTGAACTATTGAAATCATCCATCAAAGATGAACTTTTTTTATTTATAGAAGAGGAAAGTATTTTTTTATTTTTCTTATTGGCCATAATTAAAAATTTTTATCTTGATAAATATATAATGGCTGCGAAAACAAAAACAGCTATTCCTTGAAATAGAACTCTCATTCTCATTAGTTTATTGCTATGCTTCTTATTAAAATTTCCATTTTTTGCCATAGCAATAACACCTACGATGACCATTAGTAGTGCTAAAAGCATGGATATAATTAAAATTATAGGTAATATGCCATTTGTACTCATGGCTAATAGTTATCAAATTCTTCAAAAATGTCTAATTATTAAGTAAAAAATGAAAAAAATTATTTTATTTTTGCATGGATATGGCTCTAACGGTAGTGATTTGATTTCTCTAAAAGACTATATCGTAATTGATCATAGTTCATCTGAGTTTATATCTCCTAATGCACCAGAACCTTGTGAATTAAATTTTTTCGGGTATCAATGGTTTCCTTTAAAAGAGAGAAGCTTTGATGAATTAAGTCTGGGTCTTAGATCAGCTTATAAATATTTAGACGAAATAATTAATAATATCTTATTAGACCATAAAGTCGAAACAAACCAAATTTCTATTGTTGGTTTTTCACAAGGTTCAATGTTAGCAACTTATTATGCATTACAATCGAAGAATAATTTTCACAGCATTGTCTCTATTTCAGGGTCCTTGCCCTCATTAATTTTAAAAAATTTAAAATTAACTAAGAATAATACCCAATATCTGATTTTTCATGGAAAAATCGACGACGTTGTCTCAAGTAAACAGTCTATTGAAACTCAATCTTTTCTAGAATCTCAAAATATCTCTTCTAAAATTGTTTTGGATGAAAATTGTGGACATTCTATAAGTCCATTGGCTCTATCAGCAATAAATCAACTTTATAAATCTTGGGATTAATCAATTTTTAACAATCTATTAATTCCTTACTATGTTATTGTTAGGTAATGGTTAATACGAATCATTGTCCTTCTCTTGTTTTAAATGCTGATTATCGTCCTTTAAGTTATTTTCCTCTCTCAATTTGGAGCTGGAAAGATACAGTCAAAGCAGTTTTTTTAGAAAGAGTAAGTATTGTCGAAGAGTATGATGAAAAAGTTTCATCTCCATCCTTTGAAATGAAACTCCCAAGTATAATAGCATTAAAAGATTATGTACCTCATAGCCATACACCAGCATTTACTAGATTCAATGTGTTCTTACGTGATGATTTTACCTGTCAGTATTGTTATGAAAAATTTTCAACAAAAGAATTAACCTTTGATCACCTAATACCTCGGTCTAAAGGGGGATTAACTAATTGGGAAAATGTAGTCACAGCTTGCTCCCATTGTAATTGGACAAAAGGAAGTAAAGGCCTATCTCAGGTTGGATTTAAATTATTAAAAAAACCAAAAGAGCCATCCCAATATTCATTAAGGCTTAAAAGCAAAAATTTTCCCTCAGATTATCTTCATTCAAGTTGGAGAGATTATTTATACTGGGATAGTATCTTAGAAAAAGATTAATATTTTTTTGATATTTTAATTGCTGTATAGCAAAGTTGTTTGATTGTTTTAGCCAGTAAAACATATCCTGTAGTCATTTCAGCTTGGTGTTCAACACCTGTATCGTGATGTTCAAGCTCATCTTCTCTAAACTTTTTAACAGTTTTTAATAGCTCGGGTTTGATTTTTCTTTTAGATAATTCCTCTGCTTGCTCTTCGTAGTGCTGTCCAATCACTTCCTCGACTGCAACGGTACAGGCCATTGCTGCCTTTTTGCCTAATAGTGCTGTTCCTACCCCAAGGGCGAAACCAGCTACATTCCAAAGAGGAAACATTATTGTAGGTTTCACATTTTCTTTAATTATTAATTCATCGAACTTTGATTTATGAACTTCTTCTTGATCAGCCATCTCTTTAATTTCATGGCCAAAGGGAGTATTTTTATTGAAGATCACTAGCTGACCTCTGTAAATTTGTGTTGCACCATGTTCACCAGCATGGTCAACCCTAATTATTTCTTCAATAAGTTTTTTATCTTGGCTATTTAATTTTTTTGATTTTTTTTTTATAGGCATCTAGAATAATTAATAACAGAAAGAATAATGAAAACAAGAAATTATAAAAGGATAGAGGTATACCAAAATATTTTAAATTAGCATTAGAACATTCGACAATTAAACTATTGCTAAGTAATGCATTTTTTAATTCAGTGATATCTGATGGTAAAGATGCACTTTCACAACCACTATATTCAATTATTCCTATGGTGGTTAAAGAATGATATCCAGATGTCAATAATTCAATAATTATCAATAATATGAAAATTAAATAAAAGTATGAAAAATATCTTTTAATAAAAAAATTTACAAATCCAACAAAGATTATCAAATAATAAGGAATTCTCTGATATACACATAATTTACATGGCATGTAATCTAGAAAATATTGTAAATATAAAGCAAATGAGATGGAAACAATTGAGAGTATAAAGATTAAATTAAAAATGATTTTTGAATTAAACATGAGTAATGATCAGGTATGTAAGAATAATGATAATTGGAATTAATAAAAAGATAATTAATTGATTTTTTTTTAAAAATAAAATTCCTTGATCGCTATATCTTCGAACTATGAATCCAATAATATAAAACCTCAGTCCCCTTGATAAAATAGACAGTAAAACAAATAGAAAAAAATTAAAATTAGAATACCCACTTGTTAATGCAATTATCTTATAAGGAATGGGAGTAAATCCTCCTAAAAAAATAGCTATTAAGCCCCAGTCGTTATAGAAGCTCAAAAAAGCATTTTGTTTAGTTAAATCAAAATAATTTTTAACTAAGTCAAAAATAAAAAAACCTAAGATATAACCAATTATTCCACCCATTACTGAAAAAAAAGTACAATTGATAATTGTTATTAAGTATTTATCTTTATTAAAATGAATTACTGGCACTAAGACAACATCGGGTGGTATTGGAAAAAATATACTTTCAATAAATGCTATTAAAGATAGAAAGTACTGAGAAAATTTCGATCTAGATCTTTCTTCAATGTAAGTATACATGCTCTTAATCATCAGATTTGTATAATTTTTAACTTAACCTATTAAGTAATACCAAAGATAGGCAATAAATATAGCAGGAATAGCACTGTACAAAGTTGCAACAATTGCAGCTCTTGCTGAAATAGCTATAGCAGGGAATAAAGCGTCTCCATCATTAGATATGGAATTACCTATTTGGGCTGATAGTGGAATTTGACCACTTGCATACATAGAAGTTATCATTATTTGAGGTCCACAGCCTGGAATGAAGCCAATTAATATTGCAACTAGGGGAATGAATGGACCAAATAAAACTAATGAGTCGAATATTGCACCATTAGTAGAAAGATTAATCATTTCATAAAGTACAAAAGAAACAATTACCCATACTGTTACAAAGCATGTTGTGTCAACAACTCTTCTGTAAGAATTCTCATGAATTGAAGCCATTTGAATATCAGTTAAAGGGTTTAAAACCCATAATAAAATACAAAACAAAGCACATAAAAAAGAAAATATTTGAACTATATCTACTTCCATGAAATGAAAATTTAATTCTATATTAAAAGCATTTATCAATCCTAAGCACACCCCGGGTATTAAAAATATAAACCATAATCTATAAAATTTGATAGAAGTGTTATTTTTAGGTAGCTCTTCTAAATTAAGAGATTTATTGACCTTATTTTTTAAAAAGTCTTTAGTAAAAGGTTGGACTATATAGCCTGAAATAATTCCAACTAAAAAAGTTACTGGTAGAATTATTAAAGCTGCTTGTGGCTTTGTTGCGATTAATAGAAAGGCTGCATCACCCATTGTACTAATTAATGCAGCAAGTATTGCACCAAAAGAAACAACTTTTCTTGTGAACAAACTCATAACCATAATTGCACCTCCACAACCAGGAATGGCACCCAAAAAGGAGCAGATAGGTATTTCAAATTTTTTATTTTTTAAAATAAAATTTTTGATATTAAAGTTCTTTTTTTCAAGAAAGACGAAGAATAAAAGAGTAAGACCTACAAATGATGAAACTGCTATATATGCATCACTTGAAGAAGATAAAAAAATTTCTCGGGATTTGTCATTAATAAGCATTATTAACATGCAAGTAAAAAGAAATATTTTAGAAATTTTCAAATACTGAAATTTTCTACCAAGTTGAATTACTAATTCTGTCATTTTTAGCCTAGGCTAAAAATTATAGATATAACTAACAAATAGTCAAATTATTCTTTATATGTTACATTTAATTGTTTTTATGAATAAATCTAATTCTCAATACTCAAATATCAGAAATCAAAATAAAAATGAAATTTTAGAAGACTACGTTGAAGCTATACAAGAAATTGCTGAAATAAAAGGAGATGTCAAAAATTCAGATTTGTCTATTCACTTTGGTGTTTCACAGGCAACAGTCAACAAAAACCTTAAAAGACTGATTAACTTTAATTTAGCCAAGTCCGAGCCTTACCGTTCAATTTTTTTGACGAAGGAGGGAAAAAAACTTGCTGCGATTTCAAGAGAAAAACACGAAATTGTTTATCAATTTTTACTCAAACTAGGTGTGTCTAAAAAAGTTGCCCAATACGATAGTGAGGGCATCGAACATCATGTAAGTGAGGAAACGTTAAGATTGATGAAAAAATTTAATAAATAAATTATTTTTTTGACTTAGAAATCATTTTTTCTTCAATGAAACTGTCGAAGATATAAATTACTATAGACAAGAAAATTATAATTGTAACAGCATGAAGACTTCCATGTTCAAACATTTCATTTGAAGAGTACTCATATAAGCTTGTTGCTAGAGTATCAAAGTTAAATGGTCTTAAAAGTAGAGTAATAGGTAATTCTTTAAATGTATCTACAAAAACTATTAAATATCCAGCTAATATACTTATTTTTATTTGAGGTACGATTATTCTAAAGTAAGTAGTTGATGGTCTTCTCCCTATTAATCTAGATGCATCATCAATTGATTTACCTATCTTGTCTAACCCCGAGTCTATAGAATTATTAGATAAGGCTATAAGCCTTATCACTAATGCTAGAATAAGACCAAATAAAGTGGCTGCCAAAGAAAATGAAGAGAAGTTATTAAAAAGACTTAATAGAATTAAAACACCTAAAGCAATAACAACTCCTGGAAGAGCGTATCCTAAATTTATTATTTTTTTATAAATAAAAAATCTTCTTTTTTCTGAGAATCTACTTATAAAATTTATAAATATTGAAACAAGAATACAAATACATCCTGCTAATGCACCAACTAAGCTTGAATTAAAAAGAGATGAAAGGTAGTTTGAAAAATCGATTACATTTATATGAGTTAAAAATAAATAAATTGAAAAAATTAAAGGTACTAAAAAACCAAATAATATTGGTATTGACCCTATCATCAAAACCACAGCAGTTTTAATCTTACCTAAATTATATCTTGACCATTGAATATTCTCATAGCTTGAATTATGAAATCTCTTATTACCTTTAACTTTTTGTTCAAAAAAATAAAGAGACGACATAAGTATAATAATAATTAGAGATAATGAAAAAGCTGAGGGTAAATCGTTAATTATAGAAATATACTGAAAAACACCAATAGTCAGTGTTTGCAAACCAAAGAAATCTGCAACTCCAAAATCATTGACAGTTTCCATCAATACTAAAGCTAATCCTGCAGCTATCCCAGGTAGTGCCATAGGAAGACTCACTTTGTAAAAACACTCAAAAGGTGTTTTCCCCATAGTTTTTGCTGCCTCTAAGTATCTTACTGAAAAATTAATGATTGCTATTCTTGTTAAAAGATAAACATATGGAAAAAGTGAAAAACTTAAAACAAGGGCAGCAGAAAAACTATTTCTTAAGGAAAAACCATCATATTGGGGAAAGATAAAAGACAAATATCCGCCTGGTTCTAAAATTTCTGCATAACAATAGGCCGAAATATACGCCGGAACCCCCAAAGGAAAAATACACATTACTTGAATAATTTTTCTGCCCCAATAATTTGTCATGGTGTTTATCCAAGCAAGGGGAACGCTTATCAATAAAACAATTATTGTTACAAGAAATAATATTTTTGTAGAACCTAATATATATCTTGTAACATACAGATTATGATCAAGATTAATTGAGATAAATCCTTTAAATAAAATAAAAATAGTAGGAGATAAAAGTAAAAAACTAATTATAAAAAATATACTTAATTTAATAATATTATTATTCATAAAATAATTAAGAATATACAAGACATTAAAAGAACAGCCATTACTCTATTGAATGTGACTACCTTTCTTTTATCACTTAAATAATTTCTAAATGAGTGACCTATAGCAGCCCAAACTATGGCACTTGTTGCAGTAGAAATAACAAAACATATAAAAATTAATAAAAATTCTATTTCATATGAAAATTTATTTTGTATGAATACTGCTGAACTTGACATAGCTACTGTTAAAACCTTTGGGTTAATTATTTGAAAAAAGTAAATATCTTTAAATGAAAATCTCCTAAAATTTTTTTCATCAGAAAAGCCTGAAGATATAAATATTTTGTATGAAAGATAAGTTAAAAAACATACTGCTGTAATTTTAATTATTAAAGCTACGGCTGGAAAAGATTCATATACCTCTCCAATCCCTAGTAGGCACAGTGTCAAAACAGATAAAAATCCAAAAAAAACTCCAAAGATTAGCGGTATTGTTTTTCTAAAACCATAGTTTACGGCATGAGTTGAAAGGATTATATTATTTGGCCCAGGTGTTATTGCAGCAGTCATTGCAAAGGTTAATATTGGTGCCATAAAGTAGATGTATTCCAAAGTATCGAGATATTATTCTTAAAATTCAATAAATACAAAATAAGTTATAAATTTGCTAAATTGTCCTTATTAATATAATTAAATATGACTGTTTAAGGCGTTGTGGCGGAATGGTAGACGCGCCGGATTCAAAATCCGGTGAGGGCAACCTCGTGAGAGTTCGAGTCTCTCCAGCGCTACCAAATGCATGATTAATATGAAAAAAAAACCATCTCTAACCTCAATATTCTCATTATTTTCTACTGGAATAACAATAGTTACAAACGGTAACATAAAAGCAAATTATTTTGGATGTACTATTAACTCATTTAGTAGTGTTTCACTTAATCCACCTATGTTTTTATTTTGCTTAGGTAATTATAATAATTATTTAAAAACATTTAAGTTAGGTAGCTCTTTAAACGTAAATTTTTTATCTTTTTCTCAAAAAAAACTAGCAAATAAGTTTGCAAGCAAAATTGAACAAAGGTGGCAAGATTCAGTTTACTCTTTAGGTAAAAATAAAGTTCCTTTTTTTAAATCCTCACTTGGCGTAATAGAGGGTAAGGTTCAAAAAAAAATAAAATCTGGCGATCACACTATAATTATTTCCCAAATCACAGATTTTTATAAACTATCTGCAAAAAAACCTCTTATCTATTACAAAAGTAAATTCCAAACTATTTAAATTAAATGAAATATTTAGATATCAGCTTTGAAGATTTATACATAAAAGATGAATTATTTTTAACTATAGGTAATTTTGACGGTATCCATAAAGGTCATGAAGATGTTTTAAATAATTTAATCTCTGATGCTAATTCATCAAATACTAAAACTGCAATATTATCTTTCAATCCACATCCAAAAATTTTTTTTAATAATGAAAAAAACTTTTTAATTAATTCCAAGAATAAAAAGATATCAATACTTCAAAATTTTAAAATTGACTATCTTATTGATTTGAAATTTGATGAAAGTCTAACTCAATTGAGTTTTAATCAATTTGAACAAGACATTTTACTAAATAAATTGAATATCAAAAAACTATATTTAGGAAAAGACTTTAGATACGGGAACCAAAGAAAAGGGAGTCTGAATACTCTTAGAAAGTTATGTGATAGTTCTAATATAAATCTTGAAGAGCTTCATTTATTAAATGATAAAATCTCTAATGAAAAAATATCTTCTAGTAAAATTCGTGAGCTCCTTAAAAATGGTGAAATTAAAAAAGCCAATAATTATTTACATCAAAAATTTAGTATATCTGGGCAAGTGATTTTAGGTGATCAAAGAGGGAGAACCATTGGAATACCCACTGCTAATATATTATTTCCAGAAAGTATTATTCAGATTCCATATGGTGTCTATGCAATAAAAATTAAAATATTAAAAAATCATTATTTTGGTATTGCCAATTTTGGTATGCGTCCAACATTTAATAAAACTACATCAATTTTAGAGGTTCATATATTTGACTTTGATGAAGATATTTATGGCAATGATGTAGAAGTAATATTTTTCGAAAAAATTAGAAATGAACAAAAATTTGATGGAATAAAAGAATTGTTAAAGCAGATTTCTTTAGATATCACTGTAGCTAAGAAAATTTTAAAATATGGAAATTAAAGATACTATACTTTTACCAAAAACTGATTTCTCTATGAAGGCTGATCTACCAAAAAAAGAGCCATCTATACTTAAAAATTGGTATGAAAATCAAATTTATCAAAAGCTTAGAGATACATCAAAAAACAAAGAAAAATTTATTTTACATGATGGTCCACCTTACGCTAATGGGCATCTTCATATGGGACATGCCTTAAATAAAATACTAAAAGACATCATAGTTAAATACCAACAATTACTAAATAAAAATTCAATTTATGTTCCAGGCTGGGATTGTCACGGACTTCCAATTGAATGGAAGATTGAAGAGGAATATAGGTCGAAAAAACTAAACAAAGATGACGTCCCTGTAATAGAATTTCGAAAACAATGCAGAGATTTTGCCGACAAGTGGATTGGTATACAAAAAAAAGAATTTCAAAGATTAGGGGTAATTGGTGATTGGGATAATCCTTATACAACAATGCACTATAAGGCAGAGGCTCAAATAGTTAGAGAATTAGGTAAATTTTTAGATAATGGAGGAATATATAAAGGTCATAGACCGGTATTATGGTCTGTTGTTGAAAAAACAGCTCTAGCAGATGCCGAAGTAGAATATCAAGATCACAAATCGACAACTATTTATGCGTCGTTTCCTATTTCCAATACAAATAAAGAAAATTTAAAAGATCATTCAATTGTAATATGGACAACTACTCCTTGGACTATCCCAGGAAATAGGGCATTGGCTATCCATGAAAATATAAATTATCAATCTGTATCTTTTGTCAAAGAAGAAATTTCAAGAAAAATAATTATTGCTGAGGAATTAACTGAAAATTTTCTAAAGGAAAATAATATTGAAGAAAGCAAGATAAATTTTTCATTGAAGGGAAGTGAATTATTAGATTCAAAGTGTAAACATCCTTTATATCAGTCAGGATATAATTTTGAAGTACCTATTCTTCACGGTGATTTTGTAACTACAGAACAAGGTACAGGTATAGTTCATATTTGCCCCGTTCATGGTATGGATGATTTTCTCTTAGGAAAAAAGCATAATTTAGAACTTCCAATGACTATTGATGAAGGAGGTATATACTATGATCATATACCTGTGTTTGCTGGTAAACATATTTTTAAAGTAGATCAAGAAGTATGTGATGAAATTAATAAATGTAATAATTTAATTTCTCAAGGCCAGCTTACACATAGCTACCCTCATTCGTGGAGGTCAAAGGCGCCTTTAGTTTACAAAAACACTTCACAATGGTTTATTTCAATGGAAACTAATGAGTTAAGAAAAAAAGCAATCGATGCAATTAACAAAACAGATTTTTTTCCAAAGCAAGGTCAAAATCGACTAAGAAGCATGATCCAAGATAGACCTGATTGGTGTGTCTCAAGGCAAAGAGTTTGGGGAGTTCCTTTACCAATATTTGTTAATAAAAAATCAGGCGAACCTCTCAGAGATAATATAATTATTGAGAGAATTGCAAAAATATATGAAAAAGAGGGAGGAGATGCATGGTTTAATTCAAAACCATCAAGGTTCTTAGCTCCTGATTATGATGAAAAGGATTTTGAGCAAGTTAAAGATGTTGTTGAGGTATGGTTTGATAGTGGATCCACCCACTCCTATGTATTAGAAGAAAGAGAAGATCTTATATGGCCTGCTTCAATGTATTTAGAAGGCTCAGATCAACATCGGGGTTGGTTCCACTCATCACTATTAGAGTCATGTGGCACTAGGGGGAGAGCGCCTTTTGAGAGCATTTTATCTCATGGGTTTGTCGTAGATGGCAAGGGAAGAAAAATGTCTAAATCTATAGGAAATGTTATATCTCCTGATGAGGTAATTGATAAATTTGGTGCTGATATATTAAGAATTTGGGTTGTGGCATCAGACTATTCGGAAGACCTAAAAATTGATAATCAAATTATTAATTATCAAATCGACTCATATAGAAAAATTAGAAATACAATTAGATTTTTACTAGGAAATTTGAATAATTTTTCTCCTGAAAATATAATTGAAGTAAAAGAAATGCCAAATTTAGAAAAATACTTACTAGGAAGTATCTCCAAATTAAATAAAGAATTAAAATCCTTTGTGAATGATCATGATTACCATGAAATTTATGTAAAATTACTAAATTTCTGTACTTTGGATTTATCCGCTTTTTATTTCGATATCAGAAAAGATACACTTTATTGTGATCATATTACTAGTAATAAAAGAAAATCAGTTACTACCTGCTTACATATAGTTTTTGAATTTCTTACAAAATGGCTTTCGCCAGTAATATCTTTTACAGCTGAGGAGGCATGGCTATCTAGGAACTACAACAATACTGAAAGTATTTTAATGCAAACAATCAAAGATAAAGATTTTGACTTCAGCAATGAACACTTAAATGAAACATTTATCGAGTTAAAAAGAGTAAGAAGATGTATTACCGCAGCATTAGAATTAAAAAGAAACGAAAAAGTGATAGGTTCTAGTCTTCAGGCAAATATTAAATTATATATATCAGTACAAAGTCAAAATTTATTGAAAGATATAAACTTAGCTGAAATGTGTATTGTAAGTAATGTAGAGGTTCATGATATTTCCACAAAAATAAATAGCACCGCTCAATTTGAAGAAGAAGATATTTTTGTTGAAGTTTTATTAGCTGATGGCAAAAAATGTGATAGATGCTGGACAGTCCTCCCAGAAGTTGAAGATAATCCAAATAATTTGTGTAAGAGATGTGATGATGTTTGGAAAACATTCCAATAGAAGCGTTAAATTACTTATCTTTCTATTTTTTTTTTTAATTATTTTTGACCAATTAACCAAAAATTTGGTTATTCAAAAACTAGAGCTTTATGAAAGTTTGAGTTTTCTTCCCTTTGTCAATTTTACATTTGTCGTAAATTATGGATTTGCATTTGGTTTTCTAAATAATCCATCAATAAATCAATTAATTGTGAGCTTTTTCATACTCTCAATAATATTTTATTTTGTCTATCTTTTGATCAAAACTCAGGATCAAATTTTTCGTTTCTCATTGGTTTTGATCCTTTCTGGCGCATTAGGAAACTTTATAGATAGAATTTTTAGAGGATTTGTTATTGATTTTATTGATGTCTTTGTATCCCAATATCATTGGCCAGCTTTTAATTTTGCTGATAGCTGGATTACCATAGGATTTATGATAATGATATTTAATATTTTATTTTTAAATAAAAAATTATGAAAAATTTTGTTTTATTAATTCTTTTAGTCTTCACTCTTGGTTGTCAAAGAGAGAAAATGAATGAGGTTGGCGTTGGCTATAATAAGACTTTGATCGTACCTCCTAGCAATGATCTACCAAAACCAGGCGGTACAAATCAAGAAGGTACTCAAATTTTATCATCAAATGACAATCCTCTTGTTAAGTCCATTCTTGACAAAACTGATGCTAGTAAAATTGACGATAGCGTAGTTAACAAAATTGATAATGAGTCTGGTTACAAAACAGATAAAAATTTTTTTAAGTGGCTATTTAATAGCAATAAATAAAAATAAATAAAAATAATTAAAAATAAATAAACTATATGAAAATTAAAAATAATATCAAAAAACTTAAATTTAATAAAAAATATTCATTTAAATATTCATTAAATGATTTTTTAGAGCTTGATATGTTTAATCCCATTAATAAAAAAGATTATTTTTCTCAATATAACTTAGATATTTTTAAAAATAAAAGTTTTAGAACGCATGTTTTTGGAATGGGAGGGTCTTCATTAAGCACTAAATTATTAGCACAATTTATAGATCCTAGTGTAATTAATAAATCTTTGTATATTTATGATAATCCTTCACCGGTATCTATTAAATCTAACTTAACAAACTTAAATATTAATAATAAAGACAAGTTTATATTTATTTCAAAATCTGGAAATACAATCGAAATTCAATTCTTTCTCCATTTAGTCATTAAAATCTTAAAGCAAAAAAATATCAAAAATATTTTTAAAAAATTTATTTTCATCACCGAAGATAATAAAAACTACATGCATAATTTTGCTTATAAAAAAAATATTTTATGTTTTAATCACGACGTTAATATTGGGGGTAGATTTAGTATGTTCTCAATTACTGGCTTATTGCCATTAATTGTAATGGGATATTCTTTAAAAAAGCTATTAAAAAATTTTATAGCTGCAAAAAATAAATTCATTAAAAATCATCAAACTCTCGCTAATAATATCTTTTCTTCATTAAGATACGAAGATATCAACAAATTGAGCAATATAGTTGGCCTTAGTTATCATGATAAAATTCACTCAGTTAATGAATGGTATCGACAAATATTTGCCGAGAGCCTTGGTAAAAATAAAAAAGCTAAAAATTACATATCAGCATATGGTTCTATTGATCAACATAGTCAATTTCAATTATTTATAGATGGTCCAAAAGATAAACGTTTTATTTTTTTTGAGATGCAAAATAAAACACAAATTATAAAAAATAAAAATGATTTAATTGCTAATTATAACCTTATTTCAGTATTAGAAAAAGGTGCAATTAAAACTCTCGAGCAAAAAAATTTTCTTGTTGATCAAATTATGATTGATGAGAATTTAGAAGATTATAGCTACTTAATCTTTTATTTAATTTTTGATATTTTTTTACGTTCTAAAGTAGCTAAGATAAATTTTTTAGATCAACCTGCTGTAGAAATTTTAAAAAGAAATACGAGAATATAATTTGTTAAATAAATTAATATTTTTATTTAAAGCAAACTCATTATTTCACCTTGTTAAAATATTTATTATTTTTGCTATCGCAGGTTCATTATCAGTATTTTTATCTGATCCTGTTTTAAAAATTATAAAACTTGATGAGTTAATTTCATTTTATCCAATCTATATAATTATTAGATTAATTATAATATTTCCCTTATATCAAATAACTTTATTTGTAGTAGCTTTTACTTTTGGAGAATATAGTTATTTTAAGAAATTCTTTCTTAAGTTTATTAATTATTTTAAATTTCGTTAGTCTTCTTTAAAAAAAATAAATTTTTACTTTTATACTTCTTTTGAAATATTAAATTTTGATGTTCAAACTTTTGGTCTGTTTCTATTATAATTAAACAATTTATTGGTATTTTTTTATATATATTGTGCATAAATAAATTAACCTTATCTTTATAAGGTGGGTCTATGTAAATAATATCTGAATTTTCTAAAACTAATTCACTTTTAATGTAAGCATCTTCATTTTTTAAGAGGTAGTTCTTAAATTCTGTATTAACCAGAAATTTTCTAATAATTTGAATATTGACAGTATCAATATCATTAAAAATTACTTTTTTTGCTCCTCTAGATATCGCCTCTAGTCCAATAGATCCAGAACCACAAAATAAATCACAAAATATCGACTCTTCTAGTTTAATATTTAATATTTTATTATGATTAATTATATTAAATAAATCTTCCCTTATTCTTGATAATGTTGGCCGAAATTTACTATTTTTATGAATTAAAATAGACTGTCCTTTAATCTTACCGCTTATTATTTTCACTAATTATCTTCATTTCTTTGTATTTTGAGTAAGGAATGGCTTTAATTGAAAATTTTCCAAATGATATCCTTTTTAATTTTTCTACATTTAAGTTAAAAATTTCACAAATATTCCTAATCTCTCTATTTTTTCCTTCTAATAATTCAAACCTAAGTGTGTGCTTATTCTTATTGCTATGAACCAATTTAACTTTAGGTCTTTCGTAAGATATATCTGAATAAATTTTTTTGTTCATTGATTTTAATTTTATTTCATTAAATGTTCCAACCACATTAACTAAATAAACTCTTTTAACTTTAGACTTTGGTGACTCCATATATCTCTTGAAAGAGGTGTTGTCAGTCATAATTAATAATCCCTCTGAATTGTAGTCTAATCTTCCAATATAATGAAAATGATGAAATTTCTTAGGAAGATAATCATAAACTATTGATCTATTTTTCTCATCTTTTTTTGATGTGATACAGCCTTTAGGTTTATTAAATATAAGAATATTAATTTTCTTTTGAAAATCTTTATCCAATTCAATAATGTCAGTATCTATAACTTTGATAAAGGGTCTAGTTTCTAAGACTCCATTAACAATAATATTCTTTTCTTTAATTATGGTTTCAGCTTGCTTTCTTGAAATTTGATTAATTTCAGATACTTTTTTACTTAAAGTTTTTCTTAACATTATCTACAAAGCCTTTAATAGTTTTTTTATCAAAATCTGTTATCAAAAATTCTGGGTGCCATTGTAATCCAACACAGTAGGGGTGTGACTCATGATGAAAGGCCTCAATAATTCCATCGGGAGCTGAGGCATCTATTTTGAGATGATTGCCAAGCTTATCTACTGCTTGGTGATGTGCGCTATTCACATAAATTTTCCCACTAGATTTATATTTTTCCAAGAAAGAACCCTTATTTAAAATAATTTCGTGACTTGTTTCATTCCTTGGGTTGACTTGCTCATGATTTATATCTGTTTGAATATGTTGAATTAATGAACCTTGTAAATAAATGTTAATCAATTGACACCCTCCACATATTCCTAATATAGGTTTATTCTGACTAAAAAATCTATCTATAAGTTCAATCTCAAAATCTGTCCTATCTGGAGAGGTCTGTACTCTATCTGAATTAATCTTTTGTCCGTAAAAAATAGGATCAATATCAAAATCACCGCCTGATATTAAAAGACCATCTAAAAAATCTATATTCTTCACACTTTTGGTAATTGGTAAAATTATTGGAGTGCAACCAAATTTCTCTAAGCAATGTGTATAATGCTTTCTCAATGCAAACCATGGATATTTAGAATAACAGTTTGCTTTTTCTTGGAAATCAGTTGTGATACCAATGATAGGATAATTATGCACAAAAATAATTTATCAAATTTTATTGAAATTGTATTGAGTCAAAGTCACAAAGCTATGAAGTTAAATGAAATACCTGTTGGATCAGTAATAATTAATCCTGTAACTAATAAATTAGTGTCAAAGGCTCATAATTGTGAAATTAGCTATAATGACCCAACTGCACATGCTGAAATTTTATGTATTCGTAAAGCTTGTAAGAAATTGAACCAAAAGAGATTAGATGGATTTGAACTGATAACATATTTGGAACCTTGTAATATGTGTAAGGAGGTCATCAAATCAACAAGAATAAGTAAAGTTTATTTCTTATTGAAAAATGATAATCCTCAAAGAAGAACAATACCAAATATCAAATACACACAAATTAAAGATAAATCTGAAAATTTAGTAAAGTTATTTTTTAAAGAGAAAAGAATTAAAAATTTGAACCAATATCTTTTCTAAAATATTTAAATTCCCAATCTATTTTATCAGCTACTTCATAAACTTTTTCTCTACATTTTGAGTAACTTTCGTCTAAAGAGACAATTGATAGAACTCTTCCTCCTGTTGAAAAAATTTTTCCATCATTCATTTTAGTAGCAGCATGAAATATGTAAAAGTCTTCTGAGTTTTCAAAATCATTTAAATTATTTAAGGTTGTATCTTTAGGATAATCATCAGGATAGCCTTTTGTCGCTAAGATTAAGCAAATTGATTTTTTAAAAGGTATAAAATCTATATTTGCATATTTGAGATTGTTAGTAGCAGTAGCATGAAGAAGAGATAAGAAATCTGATTTAATTCTAAGTGAGATACTCTGAATTTCAGGATCTCCAAAACGAGTATTATATTCAAGCAAAAAAGGACTCCCGTTATCATCAACCATAATTCCAAAAAATATAACTCCTTGAAATTTAATATTATCTTTCTTGAGGCCAATAATTGTTTTTTCTATTATTTGTTTTTGAATAGTGTCCTCTAATTCTTGATTTAAAATGGGAGCAGGGCTTACTGTCCCCATGCCTCCTGTGTTAGGTCCAGTGTTATTATCTCCAATTCTTTTGTAGTCTTGAGCTGATCCAAAATTGACGTAATTATCACCATCAGTTATGGTGAAATAACTTAACTCTTGTCCATTTAGAAGCTCTTCTATAACTACTTTATTTTCATTTTTATTAAAAATTTTCTGTATAAATATCTTGTTACATGCTGATAGTGCATCATCAAAATTTTGGCAAACAAAAACACCTTTTCCAGCTGCAAGTCCATCATATTTTACGACTATGGGGCCTTTATTTATCTCTAAGTAGTTTTTAGCAGATTGGTAATCATTAAAAGTTTTTGACTGGGCAGTTGGAATCTCATGAGCTAAACAAAATTCTTTCATGAATTCTTTTGAAGACTCTAAATTGGCACCCTCTTTATTAGGGCCAAAAACATTTAAATTTAGCTCTCTTAGTTTTCCAGCAAGATTTTGAGACAAATAATTCTCAGGGCCTATTACTATTAAATCTGGATTGATTATTTTACATTCTTTAATAATTTCATCTACTCCAGAGATGTCTTTGCATGTTGCTATTTGACTAATCCCATAATTACCTGGAAAACAGTAAAGATTTTCACAAAGATATGATCTGTGTATTAATCTACAAATCGCATGCTCTCTAGCACCTGAACCTATAACTACAATATTCATTTCTATTTAAAACTGATATATTTATTTTATGAATAATATTCCTGAATTTACAGTAACACAACTTAATAGATCTATAAAAGATTTATTAGAGGAAAAATTTGATTATATAAAATTAATTGGTGAGTCTGGTCCTATTACCATTGCTAACTCAGGACATATGTATTTTTCTATTAAGGAGAATGATGAGGTTATTTCATGTATTTGCTGGAAAGGTAATTCTGAAAGATTAGATATAAAAATTGAAGAGGGGACTGAATATAATTTTTATGGAAGGGTAACTTCCTATTCAAAGTTTGGACGGTCTGTCTATCAACTTATTGTTGATCAAGTAGAATACAGTGGCGCTGGTTCAATACTAAAATTAATAGAAGATCGAAAAAAAGAATTAACACAAAGTGGATATTTTGACAAAAAACATAAAGTTATCTTACCAAAATATCCCAAAAAAATCGGAGTATTGACCTCTTCTTCGGGTTCTGTGATACATGATATTATTAACAGGATAGAGGATAGATTTCCTTTAACTGAGATTCAATTGTATCCTATTCCTGTTCAGGGAAAAAATAGCCACATTGAAATCATAAACTATCTTAATTTGATTGAAGAATTAACAAGTGACAAAAAACCTGATTTAATAATTTTCGCTAGGGGCGGAGGTTCTCTAGAAGAGATGATGCCATTTAATGAAATTGATCTCATTAAGAGGGTTTTTGAATTAAAAATACCCTCTATATCTGCAATTGGCCATGAAACCGACTATACACTTTTAGATTTAGTATGTGATTTAAGAGCTCCAACCCCCTCGGCTGCTGCTGAAATCGCAGTTCCCAATCAGGCACAAGTTTATTCATATCTGAGTGACAAGAGGATATCTTTAATGGAGTCACTTAAAAAAAAAATAAGAGATCCAGAAAATTTTATTATAAAATTTAATTCATCAACAGGAATTTTAACAAAAAGGATTTATGAAATTGAAAAAAAGATAGAAAACTTCTTATCTTCAAATCTAAAAATCTTGAATAATTTTTTTCTTTCTAAAAAAAGTTTTATTTATCACAAGTCATTAAAGATTAACAACTTTAGTCCAATTCAAAAAATTAATTTGTTTGAAAACAAAATTTACTCTTTAAACAGAGACAATAAAATATTTCTATTAAATAAATTTAAATTTTTGAAAAAAAATATATCGTTTCTTGAAAGGGTCATAAAGAGTTCTTCTTTAGATAAAAATTTAAAAAAAGGTTATGCAATAATAAAAAATGATGAGAGTTTAATTAAAAATATTAAAACTTTAAAAAGTCATGATCAATTTAGTATTTTTATGAGTGATGGAAAAATACTTATAAAAAAATAAAAACTAAATTTTCCATCTTTCATGAGCCCAAAGCCACTGTTCTGGATTTTCTTTTATCCATTTTTCAAAATATTCAAAATATACTTTTTGAACCAATTCTTTGGGATTTAAGTCTTGATAGTCACTAAATTTTAAAGGCTTATCCATAATAATTTGGAATGATCCATTTTCATCTCTGATTGAATATAATGGACAAATCAAAGTTTTGTATTTCAAAGCCAAACTTGCAAATCCATCTGATGCAAAAGCATCTTTACCAAAAAATTTAATTAAAGGCCCACTACTATCTCTTTGATCGACTAACAATGCTAAATCCTCATCATTTTTTAAAACTTTGATCATATTTTTTGCGCTATCTGATCCTTTTTTATAAAAATAAGCATTATTTGTTTCTCGTTTTTTTTGAATATATTTATCAATCATCATGTTATTTGCTTGTCTGTAGACTGAATGAAGAACAAAACCCTCTTTTAGAAGATAATTTCTTGTAATTTCCCAATTTCCAATATGTGCTGAAATAAATATTCTTGATCCATTATGATTTCGAATTAAATCTAAATTTTCTTTATTTTTTAAAGTAATATTTTTCCAATCAAATTTATCCAAACTAAAAAATTCAAAGAAAACTTTACCTGTTTGTTCAAGATTTTTATTAGTAATTTTTGATGTATCTAACCCTAATAACGATAAATTATTTGATATAATATTCTTATATTTTGAAAACTGACCTAAATGTCTTATTATAAAACCTCCTATACAAGAGGTTGTATTAAAACTAATTAATTTAAATATATTTTGTGCTAAAACATAGATTAAATATTCAAGATATATCTTGAACGATTTAGATATATTTTTCAATTTCTTTTGCTAAATGATGTTGATTGTCTGAAGTTATCTCACCGTAAATTATCCCAACAGAGCTTTTAAATTCAGAAGGAATTCTTGTATGGTCTTTTTCTGTTGTAATAAGAAAGGCATCATGTTTATTTGCCTCATCAAGTAACATAAACATATCATCAATTGTATATTGGTGGTGATCAGGAAAATCTTTTAATTGAACCAAGTTAAGATTTTCATTTTGAAGTTGTTCGAAAAATTTCTTATTAAAACCTAAGCCTGCAAATGCAATAAGCTTTTTTTCTTTAATTTCCTGATTAATAGAAATTTTATAATTTAAAACTTGTTTAAAATGTCTTTGGTTTAAATCCTCACATGTATTTGTATTTATTAAAAAAAAAATTTGCGATTTTTTGATAACCTTTTTTATTGTTTCTCTTAATGGCCCTGAAGGTACCAGTAGTCTATTTCCAAAAGACTGAATTGAGTCATAAACATAAATAGATAAATCTTTATGAATGTTGAATGATTGAAGTGCATCATCTAAAACTAATATATCAGCCCCATCTTTTTTTGCTTCACGAAACGCTTGAAATTTATTTTTGCTTACCCAGGTGGGGTAGTAGTTAGACATCATTAAGGCCTCATCCCCAACCAAAGTATAATTCATATCGGGGTTAACTTTTATAATTTCACTTGAAGTCCCTCCATATCCTCTAGAAATTATATGAGGATTGTAGCCCATCTTCATTAATTCCTTACATAGGAATAATACTGAAGGTGTTTTACCCGATCCTCCTATTATGGCGCTTCCAACTGCAATGACCGGAATATCAGCCTTTTGTATTTTAGTTAGCTTTTCTTTTAGGAAAATTCCAACTGCCCATAATATTGATAGGGGTGATAAAAGTAGTCCATATATAGATAATTTTTTATCATACCAAAATTTAGGTGCTTTTAACATTTTTCGATCATCTCAATCATTTTATTAAAAAATCTTGTATTATCTTTAAAATAATTATTTATCAAAACTGAATTATCAAAATTTAATTTAATTAAATTATTGATCTTTGATGCAATTTTATTGAAATCATTATCAAAAATACTAGCAAGGCCAAGTTTTTCTAAATCAAGATATTGTTCATTAAAATTTTCATTAAATCTCCCACTTAGTATGTAACAGCCCCTAGCAAGTGCCTCAAGAGGGTTTTGCCCACCATGTTGAATCAAAGACCCACCCATAAAAACAATTTTAGATTCATCAAATAGGGTTAAGTTCTCTCCAAATTTGTCATGAATTTTTACAAAATTTTTAAAATCTTCACCTATCAAAGTTTTTAGTTCGCTTACAAATTGAATATGTCTGGGAATAATTGTTATTGAGTCAAATAAATTCAAATTTAGTTTATTAATAATCTTAATAACTAATTCGAATTCACTTCTATGAATACTTGCAAAACATAATTTATTTTTTTTATCTCTTGATATTTCCACATTTAAATAAAATTTTAAATTACCTAAGTAAAAAACTTCGCGTTGAAAAACTTCATTTAATTTTTTTTTATCTTCAGGGCTTTTTGCTAAAATTAGTTCATATTTTTTACCTAAAAATATCGAAAAGTATTTGAATTTTTTCCAATTATTAAAACTTTTATTAGACAACCTTCCATTTATAAGAATATTTTTAATTTTTGCCTTCTTTGAATAATTTAACCAATTAGGCCAAATTTCTGAGTCAATCCAAAAGATTCTATTTATATTAGTTTTTGATAAAAATTTTTTAACATTCCAATAATAATCAATTGGAAGAAATATAATTTTAATACTGGGGTATTTCTTTTTTGATAATGTGTATGATGAAACTGTACTACATGTCAAAAGAATTTTATTACTATCTAGTCTATCTAAAAGAAATTTTGTAGAATTTAATTCACCTATACTTGCAAAATGTATAATCGTTTCTAAGTCTTTGAAATTATTGTAATTATGAGTAGCAAAAAACTTCTGCCTGAATGATATGAAATTTTCCTTACTGAAGCAGAGTCTAAAAAAACCAATCAGAAAAAAAACTGGATAAAGAATTATAAGTAAAAAATTGTAACTAAATATAATCATCAATTAATTTTTTATTATTATTGAGTTCATGGGTTACTTTTTTATTAAAATTTTCTTCATTTTGAAAATCTTTAGGATCTATAATTTCTTTCCCCCAAAAAAAAACTCCTTTGCTAAAGGGCATTGGAATCCTTAATTTATCCCAACTATTTAATTTAAAAAATTTATTTGTTTTAAATGATAGGAATACAACTTTCATATCGTATTTCAAAGCAAGTTTAAAGATATTGGTATTTATCTCATATCTTGGACCGTGAGGAGCATCAGGTGTTATATAAATACAATCTCCATTTTTAGAAGCCTTAGATATCTCTTTTATAAGTGAGGCAGGCCTATCTTTTTCTCTAAGAAGAGGGTCTAGTCCAAATTTTTTTTGAACTAATACACTTAGTTGACCATCTCTATGTGATGTAGCTATAGGCCTTAATTTAGGAATAAATTTCCAGCTAAATGTAGAACCCATCAATTGATTATGCCAAATTAATACTATTAATGATTTATTATTTCGAAGCTCATCAGATATTACTGTTTCATTAATTCCTTTCCATTTACTAGAGTGTTTTATTAGCCATAATGTTAAATAAACTAAATTCGCAAAAATATTTAAAAAAAATTTATGCTTGGTAAGCTTTTTAAGCATTTTTCTGTAATTGTTTTTTAAAAAGATGATAGTAATTATTTTTTTTGGACATTAAAAACTTGTGAGAACCTTTTTCTGTGACTTTACCTTTTTCTAAAAAATAAATTTCATTAAAATCTTTTATTGTGCTAAGTCGATGAGCTACAACAATTAATGTAACATTTTTAATTGTAGATAAATTTTTAAATAATTCTGACTCAGTTTTAAGATCTAAATTTGATGTTGGTTCATCAAGCAATATTACCTCTTTTTTTTGAGCTATAGCTCTTGCTATTGCTATTCTTTGTCTTTGTCCACCTGATAACTTAACTCCATTTTCACCTATATTAGTACTTAGCTTATTTGGAAGACTGTCAGTGAATTCATCTACACAGGCTAGTTTAATTGCATTAAAGATATCTTTATTGGATGAATTAGAATTATATTTAACATTTTCATAAATAGTACCATCGAAAAGCACTGTGTCTTGGCTGACTAAACTAAATTTACTTCTTAAGTTATTGAGTTTTAAATTTCTTATACTTTGATTATTGATGGAAATCTCTCCCTCTTGATTGTCAAATAGCCTAATCATCAGAGATAAAAGCGTTGATTTTCCAGATCCAGATGGCCCAACTAAAGCTATTTTTTTATTAGTTTTGAAACTAATACTTATACCATCTAAGACATTTTTTTGAGAGTTCGGATATTTAAACTTAATATCATCAAAAGTAATTTTACTAAACTTACCAATTTGCTTAGAGCCTCCTTTGATATCGTTTTTCATATCTATAAAATCAAAAATCCTAGATGCAGCACCTAGGCCACTTTGCAACAATACATTAACGTTTATTAAGTTTTTCAAAGGAGCATAAGCAAGCATAAGGCTAACTAAAAAACTCATTAACTGCCCTGCAGACATATCATCATTGATAACAAATACTCCACCCCCAAAAATGGCAAGACCGGCTGCCATCGAGCCCAAGGTTTCTGTAAAGGGTCTAGACCTCGCAGTAATTCTTTCTTGTTTAAAATTTAACTCTCTTGCTTGAATGATCTCTTTGTTAATTCTTTTAGTTTCGAAATTTTCGGCATTGAATGATTTTACATTTTTAATTCCTCTAAATGTTTCTTCAAGCTTTGATGCTAGATTTCCAACTTGGTGTTGTAAATTTTTTGTAACATTTCTTATCTTTTTACCAAGAACTCTGACAGGTATAATAGCCAAAGGAAATACAATTATTGAAATACATGCAAGCTTCCAATTTTGATAAAACATATTTCCAATTAAAACAAATAGTGTCAAAGAATCTTTAATTAAAGCGGTATATGTATTAGCCATTGCTCCACTTAAATAATAAGTATCAGTTGTTATTCGTGTAATAAGAGAACCTGTTTTATTTTTTACAAAAAATCCATAATGTAGGTTTATAATGTTATCAAAAACATCTTTTCGTAATTTTTCAATAATACGATGGCTCATAAATTGTAAGGATACAACTTGAAGATAGCTTACGAGACCTTTGATAATTCCTGTTACCAAAATTGCAATAGGAATAAAATATAAATAGAATTTATCTGATTCAATTAGAACTTGATCTAAAGCTGGTTTTACTAACCAGGCATGAAAACCCGTACACAATGCAGCAATCAACATGCATAAAATTGCTATTAACATTCTTAATTTATAATTTAAAAAAAGTTTTGAAATTCTTATGAAATGTTTGCTGGTATCAGACATTAAATTGACTACCCAATATTATACTTAATAGTATGAAAAATCCGTAATAGTTATTTCTTCTAAAATATTTACCAGAATTATCAGGGTGATTTTTCCAAACTAAGTTGATGTCAATTAGATTAATGAAAAGTATAAGAATAATAACCAAATAAAAAATTAAATCATAATTTAATCTTGATCCATAAATTATCAACAAAGAGTATTGTATCATTATTAATATATTCAAAATTGCCTTTCTTCTGAGGCCAAAAAATATAGCACTTGAGTATAAATTCATTTTTTTATCATCCTCTTCGTCTTGCACTGCATAGACCGTGTCATACACAAGTGTCCAGATAACTAATGATAAATATAGTAAAAAAATTATTTGAAAATTATACGGTGAGTTTATGGTAGCCCATCCAATTATACACCCCCAATTATAAGTCATTGCCAATATTATTTGTGGCAAAAGAAAATATCTTTTTGCAAGAGGATATAAAACTACTAAGGGAATTATAATTAAAGATAAAATAATTGAAGGTAAATTTAAATTTATCAAAACTAATAACCCAATAATTAAAAGTATAGCAAGAAGGAAATATGCACTTGCAAGAGACAATTCTGAAGAGGCAAGGGGTCTTGACTTAGTTCTAACCACTTTTTGATCAATTTTAATATCTAAAATATCATTTATAATACATCCAGCAGATCTCATTGCTACAGATCCTATAAAAAATAAAACTAAAAATTTTAATGAGCTGTAATGAATTTGACTGTAAGAAACTAAAGAAAAGCTAATTGGATAAAATAAAAGCAAATAACCAGTTGGCCGATCTAATCTCATTAAAGAAATATAAGGGTGTGTAAAGGATGGAAAAATATTAAAAATTAAATTATCTTTGTTAATATCATTCATGAAAAGAGTTTATTGTAATTCAATTTTAGGCAAAGGTAGCACTTATCATTTAGAAGAAAAGTACTATATCCATCTTATTAGAGTAATGCGATTAAATATTGGTGATGAAATTACTCTATTTAATCAAAAAAACGGCGAATGGTTGGCCATAATCAGAAATATTAAAAAGAATGATGTTTCAGCAGAGGTGATTGAAAAAATTTCTCCACCTTTGCCTGATACTGATATTAATTTGATATTTTCCCCTATTAAGTACTTAAATAGCGAGTCAATTATTAGACAATCCACTGAATTAGGAGTTAATAAACTTTTTCCCACTTTTTTTAGCAGAACTGTAGTCAGAAAAATTAATCAAAATAAATTTGAAAATTACTCAATAGGAGCAGCTCAGCAATGTGGAAGGACCTCTATTCCTCAAATTCTCACAAGCGATAAAATTGAAAACAGGAGTGAATTACTCTCAAAAAGTAATATTTTGATGTTTGATGAAAATTTAAAGGGTGTTTCTATAAATAAATCTGAGATTCTAAATCGAAATAATACCAACATTATTGTTATTGTTGGACCTGAGGGAGGTTTTGATGATAATGAAAGAAAATTCATATCAAAAAATAGCATGAGCTTTGAAAGTATTAGTTTAGGAGAAAGAATCCTTAAAGCTGACACTGCTGTTATTGCCGCACTGAGCCTTGCAATGCATTATTTCTTATAAAATTAGCCAATTTAAGCGACATCCTGTCAATATACTGACACTAAAAGATAACTAATATGACGGACATGAAATCATTTTTTACTGTTATTTTCTTTTTTTTTACATCTAACCTTTATGCTGTTGCAAAAGATTGGCAGCTTAGTTTTCAAAATCCTGCAACCGATTTGATGCAAAAAGTCGTTAGTCTTCACGATATGATTCTTATAGTAATGACAGTTGTTACTTTGTTTGTCTTGTTCCTATTATTCTATGTTTCATTTCGATTTAGTGCCAAAAGAAATCCTACGCCATCTACAACTACTCATAACACGGTTATCGAAGTTTTATGGACTGCAATTCCAATTGTAATTCTTGTCGTTATAGCCATTCCCTCTTTTAAGTTACTTTATGAACAAGAAAAAAGTGACTCCTATGATATGACTGTAAAAGTCATTGGCCATCAATGGTATTGGGAATATGAGTACCCTGACCATGGTGATTTTTATTTTGAAAGTTATATGGTTCAAGATGAAGATTTGCAAGAGGGTGATTTACGATTACTGACAGTTGATAATCCATTGGTTATTCCAGCAAATAAGAATGTCCAAATATTAATTTCTGCAGGTGATGTTCTTCATAGTTGGGCTGTACCTTCTATGGGAATCAAGACAGATGCTGTTCCTGGAAGACTTAATGAAACTTGGGTCAATGTTAAAGAACCAGGCACTTATAGAGGTCAATGTTCTGAAATTTGTGGAAGTGGGCATGGATTTATGCCTGTTGTTGTCAAAGTTTTACCAGAAAATGAATTTATGGCATGGGCCAATGAAGCTAAGAATAATTATGCAATAAATGAAGATATAAAAATGGATGAAATTTCAGATGATGAAATTATCGTTTCAGAAAATAAAATTTTAAAATTAGAGGAGAATAAATTATGAGTGTCAGTGCAACTTCTATAGATGATCACCACGATCATAAACCAAGCTTTTTTGTTAGATGGTTCTTTTCCACGAACCACAAAGACATTGGAACACTATATTTCATATACGCTATCATAGCAGGTATTATTGGTGGTGCGCTTTCAGTTATTATGAGAATGGAATTAGCAGATCCTGGAATTGATGTGGTTGCGGATGGGCAAATGTGGAATGTTATTATTTCAGCGCATGGGCTTTTAATGATTTTTTTCGTGGTAATGCCTGCTCTCATAGGAGGTTTTGGTAATTGGTTCGTACCTTTGATGATTGGTGCTCCCGATATGGCCTTTCCTCGTTTAAATAATATTAGTTTTTGGTTATTAATCCCGTCTTTACTTTTGATAGTGGGTTCAATGTTTGTGGGAACTGGAGCTGGAACAGGATGGACTATTTATCCACCCCTTAGCTCAATTACAGGTCATAGCTCACCAGCTGTTGATATGGCTATATTTTCATTGCATCTAGCTGGTGCATCTTCAATCCTAGGAGCTGTGAATTTCATTACAACTATTCTTAATATGAGAGTTCCAGGAATGACTCTTCATAAAATGCCTTTATTTGCTTGGGCAATGTTAGTTACAGCATTTCTATTGCTTCTTGCAGTACCCGTTCTTGGTGGTGCTATTACTATGTTATTAACAGATAGAAATTTTGGAACTACTTTCTTCGATCCAGCAGGTGGAGGAGATCCTGTGTTATTCCAGCATCTTTTCTGGTTTTTTGGACACCCTGAGGTCTACATAATGATACTACCAGCTTTTGGTATTGTTTCGCACATTGTTTCTACATTCTCAAAAAAACCTGTTTTTGGATACCTTGGTATGGCTTATGCGATGGTTGCTATTGGGTTCATAGGATTTGTTGTTTGGGCTCATCATATGTACACAGTAGGATTTAGTGCAAATGTTAGAGCCTATTTTATGTTAGCCACGATAGTTATCGCAGTCCCTACAGGAGTTAAGATATTTAGTTGGATTGCAACAATGTGGGGCGGTTCCATTACATTTACTACACCGATGTTATTTGCTTTAGGTTTTATTTTTCTTTTCACTTTGGGTGGAGTAACAGGCGTAATACTTGCCAATGCAGGTGTGGATGTTGTTTTACATGACACCTATTATGTTGTGGCTCACTTTCATTATGTTTTAAGTATGGGCGCTGTGTTTGGAATATTTGCAGGTATGTATTATTGGTTTAGTAAAATGACTGGTAAAAATTACTCTGAGTTCTTTGGTAAATTACATTTCTGGTTATTTTTCTTAGGTGTCAATTTAACATTTTTTCCTCAACATTTTTTAGGCTTAGCAGGAATGCCAAGAAGAATACCTGATTATCCTGATGCATATGCTGGATGGAATGCAATTTCTTCCATTGGTTCATATTTGTCCTTTGGTTCTTTTATTTTGTTTATAGTGGTAATGACTTTTGCTTTATTTAAAGGTAAGAAAGCAGAAGCCAATCCGTGGGGAGAGGGCGCCAAAACCCTTGAATGGACATTGCCTTCACCTCCACCTTACCATCAATTTGAAACACTACCTGAAGTAAAAGAGTAATCAATCTTGTCTCTCGATAAGAATAACCAAGAAAATACCCTCACTGGTAGTTTTGGAATTTTAGTTTTTTCTTTAGTTGGCTTTCTAAAGCAAATCTATGTTTTAATCAAACCAGGAGTAATTTCTCTCGTTATTTTTACTGCTCTTTGCTCAATGTTAATTGCTCCCTCTGATAAAAGTCTTTTCATTAAAGGAATGTCATTATTGCTAATTGCAATAGGAGCATCAGGATCGGCTATATTAAATATGTGGCATGATAGAATCATTGATTCAAAGATGGAAAGAACAAAATTTAGACCAATTCCATCAGGGAATATATCTGCAAATACAGCTTTAGCTGTAGGTTTAGTTTTCTCATTTATGTCAGTTGTTTCTCTATTTTTCTTCACAAATATTCAAGCAGCTTTGCTATTAGCTTTTACAATTCTTTATTACTCTGTGTTTTACACAATGATATTAAAACATAAAACTGCACAAAATATTGTTATAGGTGGATTAGCGGGCGCCTTACCCCCGGTAATTGCATGGATTAGTATTTCTAATGAGATGATTTTATATCCTATAATTTTATGCTTAATAATTTTTTTATGGACCCCTCCTCATTCGTGGGCTTTAGCAATATATCGAAATCAAGATTATTCTAATGCTGAGGTCCCCATGTATCCTGTTAAATACGGTATTAAAAAAACAATTTTGATGATGAACATCTATACAGCATTCATGGTATTATCTGTAAACTTATTGTTTTTCTTAAGCTTATCCGGATGGATTTTTTTTATAAGTTCAAATATTTTAAATGGAATTTTTATTTTCAAATTGTATCAAGTAAATTTTTCTAATAACTTAAAAAAAGACTCAATCAAATTATTTGGATACTCAATAATATATTTATTTTTGATATTTTTATTTGCTGTAGTTGATAATTTTATATTATGAATAAAAAGAAAAAAAACTATCTTATTCTTTTTATATTATGCTGTTTCGTTATAGCTTTTTATTTCATCACAATTCATAGAATAAAATCTGGTATTTGACTTTTAATAATAAATTTAAAACAGTAGCTATACTTATTAGTGTCTTATTTTTTATGTCTGGTTTAGTTATTTTTTCAGTCCCTTTATATAAAATCTTTTGCAGTATAACTGGCTTTCAAGGTTTTAATGATCAATCTAATACCTTTGAGCAAAATGCTGATATCTCTGATAGTCAACTTGACTTAAATGTAATATTTACCTCTCAGGTAGATAATAATCTTGATTGGATCTTTGAGGCACCTGATAAAATGCAAATATCAGAGGGAATTAAATATGATGTTGTTTTTAAAGCAAAAAATAATACTCCGAATGAAACAACAGGCACTTCAGTATTCAATGTTCTACCTCCTAAAATAGGGCCTTATTTAATGAAAATTGAATGTTTTTGTTTTTTAGACCAAACAATTCTTCCCAAAGAGACAGTCGAATTTCCTGTTACATTCTATATTGACCCTTTAATCCTTGATGATCCTGAAGCTAGAAGGGTAAAGAATGTCACTTTGTCATATACCTTTTTTGAGAAAAAAGGATGAAATATAGATAATGGTTGATTTAGTATTTAAAGACTCAGAAAAAAAACATCAATTTCATTTAGTTAACCCAAGTCCTTGGCCATTAGTTGGTGCTTTTTCTGCTTTATTTTTAGTATCTGGGGCTATTCTATATATGCATTATGAAATGTGGTGGCCATTAATTGTTGGATTTACACTTATCTTATTCACATTTTTCATGTGGTGGAGAGATATAATTAAAGAAAGCACTTTTCTTAAAGTTCACAACTCTGTTACCGAGATAGGTCTTAGATGGGGAATGGCTTTATTCATAACTTCAGAAGTAATGTTTTTTGTTGCTTTCTTTTGGGCATTTTTTGATGCCAGTCTTCTACCAAAAGCATTTATTGAAGACTACAAAGATGTATTTTCAGGTACTCTTGGAATAGGTATTTGGCCTCCTGAAGGTATAGAAACTTTTGATCCTCTTGATATCCCTTATTTAAATACATTAATACTTTTACTTTCTGGCACTACCTGTACATGGGCTCACCACGCTGTTCGTGAAGGACATAACGATGAAGCTCTTCAAGGTCTTTATTTAACTGTATTTCTTGGTGCAATTTTTACTTGTCTTCAAATATATGAATATCAACATGCTCACTTTGGTTTTACTGATGGGATTTATCCTTCAACATTTTATATGGCTACTGGGTTTCACGGTTTTCATGTTCTTGTTGGAACGCTCTTTTTACTAGTCTGTTTATTAAGAGCAAGAAAAGGACATCTTACTGTGGAAAGGCATTTTGGATTTGAGGCAGCTGCATGGTATTGGCATTTTGTTGATGTTGTGTGGTTATTTTTGTACGTTGCTATCTACTGGTGGGGAAGATAATTTTATCATCTCTACTAAATCTATTTTTATCAAAATATAAATCATAAATGAAACACAAATCTATTACTTTGTTGTTTCTCTTTATTACAACTCTTACTTTTACTTTAGGAATTTGGCAGTTATACCGTTTAAATTGGAAAAATGATTTGATTGAAAATATAAGCTCCTCAATTGAAAATCCAAAATATTTCAATGAACAAGTTAAATATGAGGAATTAACATCTGTTTTATTAAATAAAACATTTAGTGTAGTTAATAATCCAATTTTTATTGAGTCAAAAACATTTAAAAATAAAATTGGTTATCATGCCTTATTGCCTTTAAAATTAGATGGCAGGGTGTTCAGTGTCCTTAATTTGGGATGGGTCCAAGACAAAGAGAATAATAATATATCTAGCTTAATTAATTCTTTTCATAGAATTGATGAAGTTCGTACTTACATTAGAAATTTTAATTCTCAAAAACCCCCATTCGTTCCTAAAAATGATCTAGATGAAAATATTTGGTTTTCTGTAAATAAAAATGATTTACAATCATTTTTCAATGAAACATTCTCCTCCAAATATTATTTTGTTTTATTAGATCCATTAATAAAATTTGATGTAAATCCTTCTGCTTATTTGAGAAATAATCATCTAAATTATGCAATAACTTGGTTTTTATTAAGTTTGTCGAGTATTGTAATGTTGATGATAATTAGAAAGAAAAATGGATAAATTAAAAAAATATTTCAGAAACTACTATATTCTAAATGACATTAGTGGAATTCTCTTTTGGGATAACGCAACAAATTTACCTACAAATAGCATTAGCTCTAGGACCGAGCAGATGTCAATTTTATCACATTACACGGACAAAATTTTTAGAGAATCTGAGGTCTTAGAGGAATTATCTAAATCTAAAAATTTAAAACTATCAGAGTTAGATCATAAAAATTTGATTTTAATGAATAATATTATTATCAGGGAAAATTCAGTCGATCCAATTTTAAAGGAAAAACTCATTAAACAAAAACTAAAATGTGAGCATTTATGGAGAGATGCTCGTAAAAAAAATGATGTATCTGTTATAGAAAATGAATTCAATGATCTTTTAAGTTTAGTTCATGAGGAAGCTTCACAATTAGCTCAGGTAACCAAATTATCACCTTATGATTCTTTAATTTCTAAATATGATATGGATTATAATTCCTCTCAAATTGATGAAATTTTTAATATTATCAAATTAGAAATAATCCCACACTATTTAGCTTCAAATAAGATAAAAGATCCTTCGGTTTGCCACTTGTCAACCTCTGAAAATGAGGTTTTAAAACAAACTAAAAATAAATTGGCAGAACTCAAGTTTGATTTTACTCGAGGTCGAATAGACCAATCACATCATCCTTTCTGTGGAGGAGCTAATAATGATATTCGAATAACAACTAGATTTGAAAATAATATTTTAGAAACCTTAGCTGCACTTTTTCATGAAACAGGTCATGGAGTTTATGAGCAAAACAGACCTAGTGATATTCTTTATGAGCCAATAGGGCAATCAAGAAGTTTGAGCATTCATGAGAGTCAGTCTTTATTTTATGAAAATCATATATTTAAAACAAAAAAATATTTCACTAAATTTTCTGAAATTTTTAGCAATAAAGATTGTATGTTAAAATCTTTTTTAGACCACTATCACACTATCAGATTAAATCCAATAAGAGTTAGTTCTGACGAGTTTTCATATCCTATTCATGTTTATATAAGATATGAAATTGAAAAAGTAATTTTCACTGAAAAAATAAAATTTAAAGATATTCAGAATTTATGGAATTCAATGTATAAGGAGTTTCTAGATATCGATTTGCACAACGATACTGATGGAGTTTTACAAGATATTCATTGGTATGAAGGTATTTTTGGATATTTCCCAACTTATGCTTTGGGTGCAATGATATCATCTCAAATTAAATATTGTTGCCCATTTTATAATGATTTTTTACAGAAACCCGAATCACGTAACATTAAAAACATCGCAAATTGGCTAAATACAAATATTCATCAAAAGGCCTCTTTGTATTCTGCTGACGAAATGTTACAAAACATTTCTGGAGAAAAATTAAACTCTTCTTACTACTCAAAACATTTAAAAGATAGGTTTATTAAATGAAATATAAAAGCACAAGAAATAATCAGGAAATTTATACTTCTGAGCAAGTACTTAATTACGGCCTGTCTCCAGATGGAGGTTTATTTGTTCCTGAGTCATTACCATCTTTTACACAAGATCAAATAAAATCTTTAAAGGGTTTAAGCTATTATGAAATAGCTAATTTTATTCTTAGACCTTTTTTGACTGACTTATTTTCTGATATAGAAATTAATGAAATTATAGGTGAGGCTTACAAAAACTTTGATGATGGAATAGTATCTGTCTCATCAATTGGTGAAAATCAATTACTTAATCTTTTTCACGGACCTACTTTAGCTTTTAAAGACTATGCGATGAGTCTGTTAGCAAAAATTTATGAATATTATTTAAAAAAAAAGAACCAAGAGTTAGTCATAGTGGGCGCAACTTCCGGCGACACTGGTTCTGCAGCCATTCATGCATTTAAAGGTATACAGAATATAAAAATATTTATACTTCACCCACATAATTCCACTTCTCTTTTTCAAAGAAAACAAATGACTACAAGTGGAGCTAATAATGTTTTCAATATTGCATTGAATGGGAGTTTTGATGATTGTCAAAGTTTAGTAAAAAAAAGTTTTAATGATCAAAATTTAAATCAATTTTTAAACTTGACAGCTGTAAATTCTATCAATTGGTTCAGAGTACTTCCACAATCCATCTATTATGCTTGGTGCTATCTTAATTATAATACTGAAAATTTTGTTGTACCAAGTGGAAATTTTGGAAATATATACTCAGCTTTTCTTTTAAGAAAAATGGGTTTCCCTTTGAAAGAATTAGTAGTTGCAACTAATGAAAATAATATACTTCATAGAGTTATCAAAAATAATGATTTTAAACTTATGAAAGTTGTTAAAACTAACAGCCCTAGTATGGATATTACCATATCAAGCAATTTTGAAAGATTATTGGGTGAATTTATAAACCCCACTGAGCTTAATGATTTATATAAAAAAATGTCAAATAATGAGCATTTTCATAGCCTTGATAATAAAATTCATAATCAGTTATCTAATAATTTTCAATCTATGTCAGCTAACTCCCAAGAAGTAGAGGAACAAATAAAGAAAATTTACAATAACTTTAACATTTTAATTGACCCTCACACAGCGGTAGGAGTCTCATGTGCAGAAAAATTAAATATTAAAAATGCTATGTGTTTAGCATGCGCTCATCCTGTAAAATTTCAAGAAACTGTTAAACACTCTTTGAATCAAGAAATTAAATATAATAAAAACTTAAAATTTGATCGAGATGAAGATTTTACCGTATTAGATAATGATTATTCACTATTAAAGGAGTACATTCAAAATCATGCCTAACATTCATAAACTAAATAATGGGATAACACTTATTACTGATTTAGTAAATACTGTAGAAACTGTAAGTGTAGGTATGTGGAATAAAGTTGGTGCTAGAAATGAGCGTAAAGAAATTAATGGAGTGGCTCATCTTTTAGAACATATGGCTTTTAAAGGCACAGTAAACAGGTCGGCTACAGATATTGCTAATGAAGTAGAAATGGTTGGCAACTCTCACAATGCTTATACATCTAGAGAAATCACAGCATACTACATGAGTGGTTTAAAAGAAAACGTTGATTTATCTATAGACGTCATTAGTGATATTTTACAAAATTCAACTTTCGACTCAAAAGAATTAGATAAGGAAAGGGGTGTCATTCTTCAAGAAATTGGTATGTATGCTGATGAACCAGATAGTATTGTCACAGATAAGTTTGATGAACTAGCTTATCCAAATCAACCTATGGGAAGATCAATTTTAGGTTCTAGCGAAATTATAAAATCTATTTCAAGAGATGAGGTAGAAGGATTTATGAAAAGTTTTTACAATCCCAAAAAAATGGTCTTTTCTGTATCTGGAAATTTTAAAGAAGATAAAATTATTAAATTGATTGAAGATAAATTTCAAAACCTACCTCAAGGTAATGATGATTATATCCCTCCTTCAATATATGAAGGTGGAGAATATCGAGAAGAAAAAAAACTTGAACAAGTTAAACTATTATTGGGTTTTGAAAGTGTTGATATTCACTCTGATCTTTATTATGCCACTAGAGTCTATTCCGCGCTTCTAGGATCAGGTATGTCATCTAGACTTTTCCAAGAAATTAGAGAAAAAAGAGGCTTAGTATATAGCATTTATAGTAGTGGAGATTTTTTTTCAGACTCTGGTATTTTTTATGTTTATGCGGGCACTGGACACAAAGAAGTAAAAGAACTTATACCAGTACTCTGTGACCAGTTAAATATTGATGCAAATAGTTTCACTGAGGAAGAGTTAATAAAAACAAAAGCAAAGTTTAAAGTAGGTATTTTAAAATCTGAAGAGAGTATTTCTTCAAGGTGTAGATCTAATGCTACTAATTATTTAATGCATAATAAAATTCGGACAACAGATGAATTTATCTCTAAAATTGATGCTGTCCAATTGGAAGACCTTGAAAAAGCTAGAAAAAATTTCATTAAGTCAAATTTAACTGTTTCATCGATAGGACCAATTCAGAATTTAGAAACAGCTGAATTAATTAAAAGAAGACTTAGTTAAAGTTTCTGCTGCTTTTCTTGCAAGTTGGTCAACTTGGTTGTTATGTTTACTAGTGTTATGTGCCTTTACCCACTGCCATTCAACATTTTTTGATAAATTTAGTTGGTCTAACCTCAACCAAAGATCTTTGTTTTTGACAGTTTTCTTTGAAGCTGTCATCCAATTATTTTTTTTCCAATTTTCAATCCATAGAGTAATTCCATTTTTTACATAACTGCTATCTGTGTAAATTAATATTTCTTCATAATTAATTAAAAATTCAATAGCTTTAATTGCAGCTGTAAGCTCCATTTGATTATTAGTTGTTTCTAAGCAATATCCTGACCTTGATGAGATTGACCCTTTATTAATGACTAAGAATGCCCACCCACCATTACCAGGATTTCCAAGACATGAGCCATCAATGTAAACTTCGATCAAAAGAAATCCTGTAAATTATTTTTTTCATGAAATTTAATTATTTCAAAAAAAGCAAGAGGATCTTTATGATTGACTTCACCAGAATTATTAAAGTATTTATCATGCAATCTTGTCATGAAAAACCGAATAGCACTCATTTTTAAATAAAAATTAAAATTATTTTTTTCTAACTCATTCCATTTTATTCGCAAAAAATAATTATTAAAAAATAGACTAAAATCTTTCTCATCAAAATTTTGATAATCAAAAAACCATGCATTTGTAAGAGTTGCAAAGTCATAAACAATACTATCATTGCAGGTAAAGAAAAAATCTATAAGGCCACAAACCTCATCATTTTTAAAAAAAATATTATCTTTAAAAAGATCAGCGTGAATTAGAGCAGTTCTTAAGTCGTTTGAAAATTTATCTTGTGTAATATTTATTAAATTAATTACATATTCTAATTCAGCTTTATGCTTACCTTCGTAATCATTAAATTTTTTAATAATATATTTCCATGTAGGAGCTAGCATGTCGTTTTCTCTTCTTAGTTTAGATTTTAAGCCTACTTCATGCATTCTAGATATAAAATTGGAAAGAGACTCTAAATTTTTACTATTAGGTTTTTTTATCTGTTTGCCATCAATAAATGAGTAAATTGCACATGGTTTATTTTTTATTTCAAAAATATTTCTATTATCAACGTTTACAGCTGAAGGACAATTGATACCCGATTTATTAAATTCTAACATGGCATTGTTAAAAAAAGGTAGATCGCTTGCCTTTGTCCTTTTTTCAAAGATAGTAAAAATTAATCTTTTATTATTCTGAAGTGTTATAAGGTAGTTTGTATTTTCTACACCTTCTGTAATGCCATCTATTGAATGGATTTCTCCTATGTCTTTAAAAAGATGAGATATATCCTCAATTGTAACTTTAGTGTAAACAGCCATAAAAATAATTTAATTCAAAAAATTCGTGCTTTCATTGTAATTTAATAGTAATAACTATCACAATGTACAAATTATTTATATTTGCAATTATATCACTATCTATTCTAACTTCATGTAGTTTTAATAATCCTCTATCTAAAAAAGCTTATTTGGTTTATTTAGATTGCCCCAAATCATTAATTTTGGCTCCCGGAAAGAGTTTAACGAAAGATAAAGTTAATATTTCACTTAAAAGAAATTATTCAATTAATTGTTATTCTAGCGATGATGCGTTGAATGAAGTAATCATAGATTTTAATTACCAGTTAGATATTAGTACTAGTAATATAGAGCCAATAAAAACAAATGTTGATTTATGGATTTTTCTAACTAATAAGGAGGAGTCAAAAAAAATATCTGAATATAGTTTTAATAAGTCTTTTGATTTACCTAAAAGCACTGAGGAAAATAAAAAATTAACTTTAGAATTTAATGATAAAGTAGTGTTAAAAAAGTCTGAGTATGATCAGGGGGTAAAGATATTTTTATCCTTGAATTAATTAAGAGATTTAAATTCTGAAATACTTTTATTAAGTATCTCACTTCTTTGATCTTCAGATAAATTTTTTAAATACTCTTTAATTAAGTTATTGAGCTCAATTGAGGCTTGATTTTTAATAGATTGAACAGCAGATAATTCAATTTGTTTTATTCTTTCTAAAGAATTTTTTTCTTTAGATGAAATAGATTGACTGGTTTTCTCAATAATACTTTTAGAAGCAATTTCTGCTTGAGATTTGGCACTGGATAAAAGTTCCTCAATCTTATTATCAAGATCAGCTGTTTGTTGTTCTGCTTCCTTTAGTCTAACTTCAGCATCATTAAATGACTTCATAGATGAGTTAATGTTATTCTTAATCTCTTCAATCTTTGCATCTAGTCCACCAATCATCATACTTTTGAAAGGCTTGTACATAAGTATAACAAAAGTGATAAATGAAATTAAAAGCCAAAATTTAGGATCTTCAAACATATTTTAGATTTTTATATTATCCTTATCAAAATTAGTTATTTTTGAGATGAAATTAGAGGCAGATTCTTTAAGTTGAGAATTTAGCTCACTTAGAGCTAAATTTTTCTCCTGACTAACTCTTTCCTCTGTTTGTTTAATCTCATTTTGAATTTTTTCCTCAGTTGCTCTAACTAACTTTTCACTCTCAACCATGGCACTTTCTTTTGCCTCGTTAACAATTTTATTCGCCTGATTTTTTGCCTCATTAAGTTTAGCTTCATAATTTTCTAGTAACTGCTCAGCCTTTTTGATTAATTCATCTTGTTTTGAGATGTGAGATTGAACAAATTCTTCTCTTTTATTCAAAAAAGCTCTAATTTTAGGGAGCGTCAAGTAAGTTAATACTAAAAATAGTATAACAAAGAAAACGCCCAGCCAAAAAAGCTGAGATATAAAAAATTCTACTTGTTCTAATTGAGGCATAAAGTGATTTTATTTTTTAGTACTATGAGAATAAAATCACTAAAGCGATAACTAGAGCAAAAAGTGCGATAGCTTCTACAAGAGCAAATCCCAACATTGTCATAGTAAAAACTTCATTTCTTGCAGCTGGGTTTCTGCCCACAGCAGTGATAAATGCCGCAAAAACATTACCAATTCCAATACCAGCACCGATCACACCTATAACAGCTAATCCTGCTCCTAAATATTTAAGTCCTTCAACTAGTTCCATATATACCTCCTTATGTTCATCTAGTGTAAATGTAAAGCGTCGTTAATATACAAGCATGTTAATATTGCAAAAACATAAGCTTGTAAAAATGCTATTAATATTTCTAATCCTGTAAGCGCAATTATAAATACTAATGGCAAAATTCCAAAAAACCCTAAAGCTGAAACAAAACCAGCAAAAACTTTTAATAAAGTGTGACCTGCAAGCATATTAGCAAAAAGACGAACTGATAGGCTTATTGGTCTTGATAAGTAGGAGATAACTTCAATTGGTATCAAAAGAGGTAACATATATATAGGTAAACCAGGTATAACAAAGAAACCAAAAAATTTAATACCGTGCTTGATAAAACCAAGAACAGTGACAAAAATGAAAACTCCTAAGGCTAATGCCAAGGTGACTATGATATGGCTAGTAAATGTAAAACTATATGGGATCATGCCAAATAGGTTACCAAATAAAATAAACATAAATAATGCAAACACTAATGGGAAGTATTTCTTACCTTCTTTTCCAATTGTGTCGTTGATTAAACTATTAATGAAATTAAACCCTAGTTCAGAGGCAACTTGAAGTCTAGAAGGGTATAGATCTTCAATAGAATTTGTTTTACTCGATTTTAAGAAGGGAAGGGTAAAAAAACCAATAATAAATAATGTTGTTATAGTCATCCAGAGTGCAGAATTTGTAAATGAGACGTCAAAACCAAATAAATTAATATCTATGATTGGTTGAACTTCAAACTGTTTTAATGGGCTTTCACCTTTGGCCATGACGTAATAAAACAGATTTATTTATGATTTTCTATGCGACGTATAAGCCTGTAAATATTTAATAAACCTGCAAAAAAACCTAATATTATCAACGATATGAGACCAATTGGTCTACTATCAAAAAAATTATCAACTAATAAACCCAATATAACTGAAACTATAAGAGCAGCTAGTAATTCTGAAGAGATTCGATATGCAAAACTCAAACCTTTAAGGCTTGATCCTCTCTCATCGTCTTTATCATTGTCGTTTTTATTCTGCATATTTGACTGCTTCCTCTAGTTCAACAGAAACAATCTGAGATACACCTTCTTCTGGCATGGTCACACCATATAACCTATCTACACGAGACATAGTCATCCTATTATGAGTAATTATAATGAACTTAGTTTGAACTTTTTCTGAAATTTCCTCTACCATGCTACAAAATCTATCAACATTATTGTCGTCAAGGGGTGCATCTACTTCATCAAGTATACAAAAAGGGGATGGGTTAGCAATAAAGACAGCAAACAAAAGCGAAATAGCTGTAAGCGCCTGTTCTCCACCAGATAGTAAAGTTATGTTTTGCATCTTTTTCCCAGGAGGGCTTGCAAAGATCTCCAATCCAGAGTTTAAAGGATCTTCATCATTTTGAACAAGTTTTAAAAAAGCTTTTCCTCCTCCAAATAATTTAGTGAAAAGTCTTTCAAAATTCTCATTTACTATTTTAAATGCATCTCTTAGACGAGCAACACCCTCTTTATTAATTTTGTTTATAGC
>CABWYP010000003.1 GCA_902509695.1 uncultured Alphaproteobacteria bacterium
TGGAAATTTTATTTTTTCTATGACACTCATCGAAGAAAAAATTAAAAAAAAAGGAAAACTTAAAACCATTCTGTAAAATGCCGTCATAATAGGATCGACGTCAGAAATCCTTACAAAAATAGGGGAAAATGCTATCATTAATGCACCCAATACTAAAATAAATAGAGGATTTATCTTAAATTTAAGCAAATACTTCTTCAGATTTTTCTTTTTCTATAATGGGAAAATGTATAAATGCAGAAAATAATGAAATCACTATAGCCATTATCCAAGCGACATCTAAGGACCCATAAATGTCAATTACTAACCCTCCAACAAAAGCACCTACAAATGCACCCATTTGATGTGACACCATCACTATACCGAATAGAGTTGAGAGGTACCGTGTTCCAAATCTATTGGCAACAATTCCTGATGTAGGTGGAACTGTCGAAAGCCATAAAAGCCCTATTACACAGCTGAATGATATAATTATAAAATTAGTAGTTGGTAGCACCAACAATAAAAATATAGCAATGCTTCTTGTGAAGTAGATAAAAGATAATATAAATTTTTTTTTGATTATTCCTGAAACTTTTCCAGAGATTAAAGTGCCTATCATATTAAAAATTCCAACCAAAGTTAGTCCAGTTGCAGCAATTGACGTTTCAAGACCATTTAATTTAGCAAAAACAGGAAGGTAATTTGAAATTAATGCAACGTGTAATCCGCACACAAAAAATCCTAATATTAAAAACCTATAACTTTTATCTTTTAATGCCTGCTTAATTACATCAGAAATTTTTCTTTCAGAGAATGCTTTTTTATTTTTTTTATGGGATTTAGGTAGGAAAAAAATAAATGATAATGGGATCATAAATAAAAAAAAGATAGATGTTATTTGAAAAGATAAGCTCCATTTAAAAGTAGTTACCAGATATTGATTTATAGGGGTGAAAATGAACATTCCGGATGCAGCAATTGACATTAATATTCCAGTTACAGTACTTTGAGTCTTGTCATCATCAAAATATTTTGATACCCCACCAATTATGACCGGCACTGATATAACCCCAGCTGAAAGACCACCAATAACTCCTAATCCAACTAAAAAATGTATGGGATCAATGGCATGTGAGGATACATAGAAGCTAAGAGATACACCTATAAATCCAACAGATAATGTTTTTACATATCCTTTTTGCTCAGCAAATGCTCCAGCAATTGGCGACATTGATCCCCAAAGTAGATTGAAAATTCCATAAGTTAGACCTATGAGAGATGCCCCAAAAACAGTTGATCCTAGAAGATCTGGAAAGTAAATACCCAGTGACATTCTAAAACCATTACCTACGCACAAAATTAATCCGGCAAAAAGTACGAGAAAAAACGTTTTCATAGGGTAAAAATATATGAAAGAAATTAAAAAAATATGTTTATTTTTCAGACCAATATCAATATAGTGCCTCGCTATGGGTTATCCAAAAAAACATCGTGGGCGCAGAAAAATAGGCTCACGTAAGCGAAGAGCTAAAAGAAGAGCTAAAAAGAAGTAATTAATTTATCAAGCTCTATAAATTCTTCGCTATCTTCACCAGCATGCATTTTTATTCTAGCTAATAGAACTTTAGCCTCATCAACTCGATCAGTCTGAATGTAAAGCTCACCAAGATATTCAAGAGCGCCAATATGGTTGTTATCTATTTCAAGGGCTTTTAAATAATAATTTTCAGCTAGTTTATAGTCAGGTTTAGACTGTTTTCTTGAGGCAAAACCCAGATAGTTGTAGAGATCTGCTTTAGTGTATCCTTGGGGGTCTTCGTCAATTAAGTCTAAAAGAACATCAATAGCAATTTCAAATTTTTGATTTTTTATTAGTTTTTCAGCTTTCTGATATTCTGCACTTGCATCGACTGTTTCGTAATCCCCAGCTGAAAACGCATTCAGATGGATAAAAAATAAAAAAGATATTAGATATTTCATGGTATTTTTTTATACTATTTTTTATATGATTAGATTAGAACGAAGAGCATTTTTATTTTTTTCAATAAGTGCTCTTTTTTCAGTGGTTAAACCAGTTATGTCAATTGAAAAAATAAATTTATCAGATAGCGAGTGGCAAGAGAAATTAAATGATCAAGAATATTATGTATTAAGAAAACACGGGACTGAAAGACCTGGAAGTAGTGTTTTAAATGATGAAAAGAGAAAAGGAATTTATCAATGTGCAGGATGTGATTTACCTCTTTTTAATTCAGATATGAAATTTGATAGTGGAACTGGATGGCCTTCATTTTTTGACTATTTGCCTAATGCCTTAAGTTTTAAAAATGACTTTAAATTAGTTATCCCTCGAAAAGAATATCATTGTTCAAGGTGTGAGGGGCATCATGGCCATGTCTTCAAAGATGGACCTGAACCTACAGGTTTAAGGTATTGTAATAACGGTATTGCTTTAAATTTTATACCTGATTAATTTTTTTTAATTAACAAATATGAAATAGAGATGGCTAAAGCTATTTTTAATAATTCACTATAGATAAAAGGATAGAGGCCAGCAGTAAGGGCTTTGTCTAGGCCTATAAAACTTGCTAGATGAATAATACCACAAATAAATACAATTGAAGCTCCAACAAAAACCGCAAAAATTAATTTAAATAATTTTTTATTAAATAAATCTTTTGATAAAAAGGCTATGGTAAATGAAGCTAAAATCATTCCATATAGAAAACCAAAAGTAGGTGACATTACATAGCCGATGCCTCCCCCAACTGCAAAAATTGGAAGACCCATTAGACCCAAAGCTACATAAGATATTGTTGAATAAAATCCAATTAATCCCATGGAAGCCGCAATGAAATAAACAACAAAAGTTTGTAACGTCATTGGAACAGGAAAGAAAGGTATAGATACTTTACTGGACACTGACAGTAAAATTATTCCAAGAAGATAAAAGGCTATTTTTGAGAAAGTCCCAGATGTGTACTGGTCTAAAATTGATAAGTTGTTTCTAAATTTCATATTTACTTTTATAATTTTGATAGATATTTGGCAATAATTATAATTGAGACTTAATAAGATCTTTTAATTTAAGCATATCTTTATTAAAAAGACGAATTCCTTCAGCTAGTTTAAATGATGCCATTTGGTTTTCATTCAAATGCCATCTAAATGAGCTTTCATTAACATTAATTCTATCTATATCAAGATTATCTGCTTGTAATTTGGTTAACTTAGGCTCAAAAAGATCTTTAGACAGGCTTAGCTCCTCTAGCAACGCTGGGCTAATTGTTAGTTTATCGCAACCAGCTAAATTTATAATTTCATCCTTATTCCTAAATGAAGCCGCCATGACAATAGTGTTAAAATTATATTTCTTAAAATAATTATATATTTTAGCAACACTCTCTACTCCAGGGTCATTAGAACTATCATAATCATGTGAGGTATTTGATTTAAACCAATCTAAAATTCTTCCAACGAAAGGGGAAATTAGGAACGCCCCTGCCTCAGCACAAGCCACAGCTTGGGTGAGAGAAAAGATTAAAGTACAATTACACGATATTCCCTCAGCTTCTAATTTTTTAACTGCCTGAATTCCCTCCCAAGTTCCCGCAACTTTGATTAAGATTCTATTTTTGGGAACACCTGACTGCTCATAGCTATTAATTATTTGTTTAGCTTTTTCTATGGTACCGCTAGTATCAAATGACAGATCAGCATCAACTTCAGTAGATACATATCCTGGGACAATCTTAGTTAGCTCTATACCAAAGGCGATTGCTAACTGATCAGAAATATAATCAATTTGCTCAGTCAAAATATTAAATTTGCGACTTTTAGAGTTTGTAATAACTTCATTTACTAATTTAGAGTATTTGTTTGATTGGACTGCTTTGTAAATTAATGATGGATTAGTAGTACAATCATCAGGGCTAAATTTCTGTATACTATCGATATCACCAGTATCTGCGACAACCGAAGAGTATGTTTTTAAAATTTCTAATTGTGTTGACATGAAAATAAATAATCTTTCTTAAACTTGCTTTAAGCTATATATTATTAAAATATTACATGCAAAAAAAAATTATTATATGCGGCTTAGCTGATATTCAAAACTGTGTCGATAGATATAATCCGGATAAAATGCTGACAATTATCAATAAAAATTTTTCACCTGATACGCCAAAGGGAATGGATGAGAACAGACACGTGAGGATGTTGATAGATGATATATCTGAACCGAGAGAGGGTTTTATCTTACCAGAAAAACATCATGCTCAAACATTGCTTGATTTTACAGATGATTGGGATGTTTCAAAGCCGCTTCTTGTACACTGCCATATGGGCATAAGCAGGTCTACAGCTACTTCATTAGGTGTTGCAGCTAAATTTGACCCTGAAAATATTGAGATAATAATTGAGAAGTTAAAAGAAATAGCCCCTCATGCAAGCCCAAATAAGATTATGATGCAATACTATGATGAAATTTTAGGTCTAAATAACAGACTTTTCTCTTCTTTAGATTATTTTCACCCTGAGCCTATTGAAGAAAGCAGAGTTGTGGAGCTTATCTTTTAATAAAAGATTATGGCCCTATATAAATGTGAGATATGTCAAAATAAAATAGACGAGCCTTTATACTGGGCTGATCCAAAATTCTACGATATTACAAAAAAAGTTTTCTTTTGTAGTGCTCAATGCTCTCTTAAATTCTTTGAAAAAATTAAAGATTTATTTAAAAATCAATAATTTCAAGATTTTAGCTATGCCAAAAATGCACAGCTGTTAGTAATTATCAGCAATTTAATCGAACTATAAATAAACGTATAAAAACATAATTCAAAACTAGCTCCACCCTATTCCTATCCTTACTTATTCCTCCGGAGCTAGTTTTTAACTTACATATATCTTGAGAATTTTTTTCATTTACATTCCATGAATAAATTGAGAAATTTTAATCTATGAACAACCAATATATTTTTTGGGATTTAGAAACTACTGGTAGAAATGACAAATTTGATCAAATTACACAAGTTGGCGCTGTTTTAACTAATCATAATTTTGAAGTTAAAGATAAGTTAGAAATTCATTGTAAGCTTAGAGAGGGAAAATGGTTTGAGCCAGGAGCTTTAATAACTACAGGAGTAGACCCTATAAGTTTATTTCAAAATAATTATCCAAATTATTATGAAGCAAGTGCTCAACTTTATGAGACATTTCAACAATGGTCGTCATCACCAACAACCTTTATTGGATTTAATAATGTTAATTTTGATGAGCCCTTCTTAAGACAAGCACTTTATCAAAACTTAATGCCTGAAATCTATATGACAGTTACTAATAACAATTCTCGAATGGACGTTTTTGATATTTTAAGACTTGTGTCAGTTTATAGCCCTGAACATATAAAATTTAATGTAGATGACCAAGGATATCCAATTTTAAAATTAGAAGAAATATTTAAAAAAAATAATATTTCTATTAGCTACGAAGCAGGTCCTCATGATGCAGTATTTGATAGCTTAGTTACATTAGAACTTAATAAAATTCTTTCAATTAGATGTCCAAAAATTTGGAATGCAGCTTACGACTTTCGTCTTAGAGATACTCCTAAAAAATTTATGCTCGAGAATCTTGTTTTTACTAATACTACCTTTTGGGGAAGGAGACCAACTATTAAGGCACAAACTTTAATCGCTGGTATTCCAGGAAGAAATCATAATTATTTAGTTTTCAATTTACTTTCAGACCCAAAAAAGCTTCAAGATTTAAATGATGATGAATTAACAAAAAAAATGAATGATGGAACGAAAAGAATATGTGAAGTATTTGATGGATCAAAGTCAAAAACATTATTAAATGAAAGCTATTGCTTCAAGGACAATAAATACGCTGAAATAGGAGTTGACGAACTTAGAACGAGGGCAAATTTTATAAAAAAGAATGAAGATCTATGTTCTCGTTTAATTAATTTACATGTAGCTAATCAAAAAGAATGGCCCGAACCCTTTCATGTAGAGGAACGCATATTTGAAAGTTTTCCCTCACATCAAGATAAGAAGCTCATGATCGATTTTCATACAGCTCCTAATAATAAAAAATTTGAAATATCTCAACAATTTAAAGATAGTCGTTACAAAGAAATTGCAATACGTATTTTATTTGAGATCGCACCTCAAACTTTACCGGAAAACGATAAGAGAAATTATGAATTAGAAATTAGAGAAAGATATAATGATGATGATAAAGTCAAATGGAATTCAAAGAATAAAATTTTAGCTAGTCTTGAAACAGATATTGATAAAATGATGAAAAATGAAGATGAGAAAGTTCAATTTAAACAAAGGGTAATAACTTTCTTGAATACTGAGTCAGCCAAGTGGGGCGAATAGAAATAATTTAGTTATTTAAATTATCTATATATCTTTTTATAGTTTTGCCGTAATCAGATTTTATAAATTTTTCAGCTAAATTATTTAAATCTGATATGTCAATGAAGCCTTTCTCAAAAGCGGCAATTTCATAAGATCCAACCTTAACATGGTTTTCAATTTCATATTTTTTTACATTTTGTGAGGCATCTAACAAGGACTTAGCGTTTCCTGCATCTTGCCATATGATTGAGTCATCAAGAATTTCTAAATCTAGGTTTTGATTTTTTAAATAAATTTTTATTAAATCTGTGATTTCTAATTCCCCTCTTGGAGAGAGATTTAACTCTTTTACATAATTCTTGGCTTCGGAGTCAAAAAAATACATACCTGGTATGACAAGATTCGTCTTTGGTTTTGATGGTTTTTCTTCAATTCTAGTTATTTTACCATCTTCATCCAACTCTATAACGCCAAAATTTTCTGGATCAGGGACAGATAAACCAAAAATACTACATCCTCCGTTCTTTATTTTTTTATGAGCCATTTCTGCAAAATGAATAAACTTTTTTCCTATGAAGACATTATCACAAAGCGCCAATATAGATGGAGACTCTTCGAGAAATTTCTCTGCAATGATATATGCATCAGCTATTCCTTTTTGTTTTTTTTGAATTATGTATGAAAAGTTTAATCCAACATGTTTGCCTGACCCAAAAGTATTTTGAAATACTACAAGATCATCCTCATGAACAATGAATAAAATATCTTTTACATTTAACCGAATAAGTGTTTCAAGTGGGTAATAAATCATTGGCTTATCGTAAATAGGTAGAAAAGGCTTAGATACTGGTAACGTGGCAGGTGTAAGTCTTGTACCCTTGCCTGCCGCAAGGATTATTCCTTTGGCATTCATAAATTAAGAAATGGTTTCAATATGAATAAGAATGGAATGAACATAAAAATAAATGTAATCAAAATTATATTTAATCTTGTACTACTTCTAACAGAACCTATTAGATCTCTATGAGAGATAAAATTTATTAGTTTATTTTCACTATCAACCACAGGAAGGTGTCTTATATTATTTTCACCCATAATTTTCATTGCAATATCTGAGGACATTTTTAAATCAATAGAAACAACTTCCGTGGTCATTATATCTGCAGCTGTTACTAGATCTGGATCTCTACCATTTTTTACACATCTTCTGACGATATCTCTTTCAGAGACCACGCCCAATAAAATTTTATTATCATTAAGTATAGGTACAGCTCCAATATTTTTTAAATCCATGCTATCTGCTATTTCACTAATTATAGATTCAGGACCAAAAGATATATATTCATCATTTGATACAATTTTTTTGATATCTTTAATTGACGGCATTATCTTATTATACAGATATAAAGACTTAATGATAAATTAAGCGTTTTGAAGCACTTTTTAACCTTCAAAATTTGATTTTTTTCTAATATTGTAAATCAATAAAATGTTTAGATTTTTTAATTCTAAAAAATGGTTTTTGTGGGCTTGGGCTGGATCTGCAGCTATTTTAGCAAGTCTTTGGGTACAAGTAGAAATTGATGTTAAAATCAACGAATGGTTTGGGACTTTCTATGACATGATTCAAACAGCTTTAGCAGAGCCTAATTCGATAACAATTGAAGAATATTGGGCTGGATTGCTATCCTTTATAAAACTTGCAGGAATTTATGTTGCCATAGCGGTTTTGGTTAGTTTTTTTACTGCTCATTTTCTTTTTAGATGGAGAACTGCAATGGTTGAGTGGTACCATAGTGTATACAACCATGCTCGTAAAATAGAAGGGGCTGCACAGCGTGTTCAAGAGGATACAATCAAATTTGGTAGAATTATGGAAGGTCTTGGTACAAGCTTAATTGAGTCTGTAATGGTAATAGTTCAATTTTTACCAATCTTATTAGGGTTAAGTGCTGGTATTCCCATATTCTTTTTTGGTGACTGGCAGTATGGATTAGTAGTTGGTGCTTTAATCTGGTCAGTAGGCGGTACTATATTTTTAATCTTGCTAGGGGTATTGCTAAGATTAGTTGGGGTAGAGTATGATTTACAAAAACAAGAAGCTGCATATCGAAAAATGCTCGTTATAGCAGAAGATGATGAAACTGTCAGACCTAAAACAATAGAAGAGCTATTTGAAGATGTGAGAAAAATTCATTTTTTATCTTATATCAGATACTTATATTTTAATATTGGAAGGATCGCCTATCTTCAAGCAAATGTTTTAAGTGCCTATGTTTTCCTTGCTCCAGCCATTGTAGCTGGAGTAGTTACCTTGGGAGTGATGCAACAAATTATCCGTGCTTTTGGTCGAGTAGAAGGTTCAATGCAATATTTATTAAAATCATGGCCGACAATCATTGAACTTGCTAGTGTATATAAAAGATTAAGAGAGTTTGAGAGACAATTAAACGAGTCTAAAGATATTGCCAAGGCGTCTGAATAAAAATTTTAGACATTACATATATTGAACTAAGAGCAATAATTAGAATAACAATCCAAACCCACCGGTTTTTACTTTCATAATTTTCTCCATTATTGTTTGAATCAGACATGGTTTATTAAATATTATAAAAATTCATTTAAATCAATCTGGTTTTTTTAAAAAACTTGTCCTGTGAATTTCTTGATAATTTTTAAAAAGTTTTTGAGCCATAAGATTGCTTTTTTCAACCCCCCTTATAGCAAGGTCTAATTTTTGTTCTTTTGCTATCGACTCGATTTTATTAATTAATGATCTGGCCACACCAATTTTCCTGAAATCAGGGAGAACATAAAGTAGATCTAGCTCTATAATTTTATGATAGTAAGTTTCGTTAACTCTAGCTACCGCAACTCCCATAAATTTGTCTTCATTTTTTGCAGCGAATGCAAAAAAATCATCTTGAAATATAGAAGTCCAGAATCTATCGAAATTAATTTTTTCATACCTAAATCGAAAACCATGAGAGGATATACTTTCCTCAACTATCTCTTTCCAGCTTTGGATATGGATTTCTTTTGGTTTTTCAATTATAAACATTGTTTAGAGTAACAATAAGATCTTAATATATAAAGTATTTTATCACATTGACTTGATCTTAGCTTTAAAGTCCCTACTTTTATTATAGATATGTTATTATTAGATAATCTAAAAAAATACTTTGAGTCTGTTAAATCCCGAGATCCTGCAGCAACTTCACTTCTTTTGGTTATTTTAACTTATCCTGGAGTAAAGGCAGTTTTTTTTCATCGAATAGCTAATTTTATTTGGGGTTTAAATATTAAAATAATTGCTAGAATGATATCCCAGCTATCCAGATTTTTAACTGGAATAGAAATTCATCCAGCAGCTAAAATTGGTAGAAATTTATTCATAGATCATGGAATGGGAGTTGTTATAGGAGAAACCACAGAAATAGGTGATAACGTCACTCTATATCACGGAGTTACCTTAGGAGGAATATCGCCTGCTATTAAATCATCAGAACAGGTTGGTGTTAAAAGACACCCTACTCTAGGAAACGATGTCATAGTGGGATCAGGTGCTCAAATTTTAGGCCCAGTATTTGTAAAGGACTGTGCAAGAATTGGCTCTAATGCTGTTGTAACTAAAGATGTTCCTAAAGGTGGAATTATGGTTGGCATTCCCGCTAAAAATATTAAAGCTCCAAAAGGTAAATTAGACTCTTCTTTTGCTCCTTACGCTGTGACTAAAAAATAACTTATATTTGGTTTATTCGGTTTATTAAGTCCTCAGAAATTTCAATATCACTATTCATATTAGATTGAAAATTTGCTTGACGTTTAGATCCTGGAAGGCGGGCACCTTCTTGTGTCACTATTGAGTCTATAAGTGTCTGTAATGAGTTTTCATAATTGGAGTTAAATTTTTCTGGATTTATGGCGATAAAAAACTGACCTGTGCTCGGAGGACCGCCATCTTCTCCGGCAAAAGAGGATGCCTTGGTTCCTAAGTTTCCTCCAGCAATGCAGGCCGTTAAAATCTCAACCATCAAACCTGTCCCAAATCCTTTGTAACCTCCACTTGGTGCCATTGTTCCTTTTAAGGCTTCTTTGGCATCAGTAGTGCTGTTACCCTGATTGTCAAAAGCCCATCCCTCAGGTATAGGCTCTCCTGTCTTTGATCTAACTGATATCTCGCTTTTTGCAACAACACTTGCCGACTGATCAATGACAATAGACGCAATGCCTTTATGAGGTGCAGCGACAGAAAAAGGATTTGTTCCAACCACAGCCTTAACGCCACCTAAAGGCGCTATTGAAGCTGGAGCATTCGTAAAGCCTAAACCCAAATATCCTTTTTCAGCAATTCTTTTAGTATGGTATCCCAATACACCACAGTTGTATGAATTAAATATCGACATGCTTGATATCCCCTCTTTTGAACACATATCAAAAAGCAAAGGGAGTCCTTTATTAATTGCACTATGCGCAAATCCATTATCTGCATTAACTTTGATTGAAGAATTAGAAATTTTTTCTAATGAGGGCTGAGAGACTCCATTAATTTTCCCAATTTTAAGATGATTACAATAAATGGGTAGGTAATGGAAACCATGACTTTTGATTCCACTGAACTCTGCATCGATTATTCCATCACTTATACCTTTAGTGTTTTCTTCAGAACAGCCTGATTTTATTAACTTTTCTTTAGCTAGGGCAAATGCTTCTGATTTAGAATATTTTGGCATTCAAGGATTAGATAATTTTTTTTCTCTTAATCAAGAGAAATTATAACTACATGACAAATTATCCTTAAATTTAATTTGCATGATATTGCTCTAAATGTTTAACTAAATCTAGATATATCTAAAAAGGAGGAAATATGTCAATATTTCGTTTATTTACTGCTCTTTTCCTTGCATTAGGGATAACGTCTTTATCAACTAGTGCTAAAGCAGCAGCTCATTGCGATAATGTAACTATCGCAGAGATGAACTGGGCATCAGCTCAGGTTATCGCTCACATTGATGCCGTTCTCTTAAGAGGACTTGGATGTCAAGTAGAGTTAATCCCAGGTGATACTATGCCAACATCAACTTCTTTAGTTGAAAAAGGTGAGCCTTCAATTGCTCCAGAATTATGGTCTCAGAACTTAAAGCAAGTTTTAGATCCAGCCGAAGCAGAAGGTTTAATTAAAAACGTTGGTAAGGTATTTGAAAGTGGTGGAGAAGAAGCTATTTGGATTCCTACATACATTGCTCAAGAACATGGTATCGTTACGATTGAAGATGCTCTAGCAAGACCAGATTTATTTCCACACCCAGAAGACTCAAGCGTAGCTGGTTTCTACGGTTGTCCTGCTGGTTGGAACTGTCAAATTACAACAACTCAGATGTTCAAAGCATTTGGTATGGCTGACGCTGGATTTGAATTTATTGATCCAGGTTCAGGTGGAGCTCTAGCTGGTGCTATGGGTGAAGCTTATAATAAAGGTGAAGGTTGGATGGGTTACTATTGGGGCCCAACAGCTATCCTAGGTAAGTATGACATGACTAAACTCGATGAAGGAGTTGATCATGATGCTGCAACTTGGATTTCTGAAATTAATGACCTTAATGTAGAAGCTCCAGGAAAGAATAGATATCCTGCATCAACTGTGGAGACATATGTTGGTAGTGATATGCTAGGTAATGCACAGGTAATGAACTATCTCGAGAAGAGAAGTTTTCCTAACGCTCTTTTAAGTCAAATGCTTGCTTGGAAAGAAGAAAATCAAGCAGAAGCTGAAGAGACAGCATACTATTTCTTAGAGAACTATTCTAATGTTTGGGGGAACTGGGTTCCTTTTGACCAAAAATTAGATATTCAAAACTCTTTATAATTAAGAGATAAGAGGATAAAATTAAAACCTGGGGATCAGTCCCCAGGTTTTTTTTTAGGAGGAGAACTTAAAAATGATGGACTTTCTTACAAAATTTCCAGAAATGCCTAATAAGGAATTTCGTGAAATGAAAAAAGGTATCGATGCGAGCTATAAAGATTTTGCTCGTGAATGGGGTGACTTAATTGATGCGATGTTTGATCCTCTCCTAAAAATGTTAGTTTTTTTTGAAAAGACGCTTGTTGCTACACCATGGCCAATTTTTATGATTGTCCTTCTTGGACTTACATATTGGGGAAGTCGTAGCATCAAGTTAGTCATTGGAACTTTTCTTGCCTTTGTTTTTATAGGTTACTTTAGAATGTGGGATGAAACGATGAGTACTATCGCTATCATTCTTACATCAGTCATAATGTCAGTTGCCATTGGTCTACCAACGGGTATTGCTATGTCACGTTCAGATAGAACACAAAAAATTGTTACTCCAATTTTAGACATAATGCAAACAATGCCACCTTTTGTTTATTTGATACCAATTGTTATGTTAATGGGTATTGGAAAAATACCAGGATTAATTGCAGTGGTAATTTATGCCATTCCTCCACTTATCAGATTGACTAACCTTGGTATAAGAGAAGTTGATCAAGAGGCTTTAGAGGCTGCTGATGCATTTGGAGCTACAAAAAGACAAAAACTTTTTCAAGTTCAATTGCCTTTAGCATTGCCCACAATCTTCGCAGGCATAAACCAGACTATTATGATGGCTTTAGCTATGGTCATTATCGCATCAATGATAGGTGTAAAAGGCTTAGGTCAACCTGTTCTTCAATCTATATATAACCAATACTTTACAAAAGGTGTGTTGTATGGATTAGCAATTGTAATAGTAGCTATCGTGTTTGATAGAGTTTCTCAGTCTTATGGACAGCGTATTCAAAAACACCGTTCTGGAAAGTTGGTGTAAATGTCAGATGCTAAAATTCAAATCAAAAATTTATACAAGATTTTTGGTAAAAACCCAAAAACTGCTATGGAATACGTCAAAGAGGGTGTTGGTAAAGATGAGTTATTAGAGAAACATAATCATGTTCTTGGTCTCAAAGATATTAATCTAGATATACCAGAGCGCTCTATTCAAGTTGTTATGGGTTTGTCAGGTTCAGGGAAATCAACCTTAATAAGACATATCAACCGTTTAATTGAACCTACTGCTGGTAGCGTTACGATTGACGGCGATGAAGTTCTCAAAATGAATGAGGAAGATCTTCGATCTTTTAGAAGAAGTAAAACAGCTATGGTATTTCAACGATTTGCCCTTTTACCTCATAAAACTGTTCTTCAAAATACTATATTTGGACTTCATATTCAAAAAATTGATGATGAAACGGCAAAGAAAAGTGCTCTTCGTTGGATAGATCGTGTAGGTTTATCTGGCTATGAAGATAAATATCCACAGCATTTATCTGGTGGTATGCAACAACGTGTGGGTCTAGCTAGAGCTCTTACAAATGATGGAGACATTCTTTTAATGGATGAGGCTTTCAGCGCATTAGATCCTCTCATTCGAAAAGATATGCAAGATATACTCTTGGAACTTCAAGATGAACTTCATAAGACAGTTGTTTTTATCACTCATGACTTAGATGAAGCATTGAAGATTGGTGATCGTATTGCAATTCTGAAAGATGGTATCATGGATCAAGAGGGTATACCTGCAGAAATTCTATTAAATCCTCAAACAAAATATGTAAAAGATTTTGTTGAAGATGTAAATCGTGCCAGAGTTATCAAAGCAAAACATATTATGGATCAGATCAACGGGCAGGATTTAAATAATGCTATGCCTATAAATCAAGATGAATTCATAGACAGATTTATCGACAAAGTGATTGCTGAGAAACCAGATAGCTTGTTGATACAAGACAAAGATAAAAATAATGTTGGTTTTCTGTCTTCGAAAAAATTAGCTGAGATTTTAAAAAGATAGTAAATGAAATCCTCAAACTTTATTGCAGGCCAATGGGTTGAAGGCGTTGGCTCCATTAAAAATATTAATCCGTCCGATACGTCTGACATAATTGATGAATATACATCTGTAACAGCAGATCAATTTGAACAAGCCGTTCAATCTGCAGTAATTGCGCAAAAAGAATGGGAAAAAGTTGGAATTGAAAAAAAGTCTCAAATATTAATTAAAATTGGAGATGAATTAATTCAAAATTCTAAAGAAATTGGTGAACTACTGTCTCGTGAAGAGGGCAAGCCTCTTGCAGAGGGTATTGGTGAAGTTTTTCGCTCTGGTCAACAGTTTCAATATTATGGATCAGAGTGTTTGCGTCTTTATGGTGAAAAAATTCCATCCACTAGGCCCGGATTTCAAGTAGAGATTTCTAGAGAGCCCTTAGGTGTTATAGGAATAATTTCTCCATGGAATTTTCCGATAGCCATACCCGCATGGAAAGCAGCACCAGCTATGATGTGTGGTAACGCTGTTATTTTAAAGCCTGCTTCTTTAACAGCCGCTAGTGCGATAGCCTTAACTGAAATAATTTCTAAACAAGATATACCTAAAGGCTTATTCAATTTAGTCTTAGGATCTGGGAGTGATATTGGAAATAAAATTGCTACTCATCCAGATATTGTTGCTATTACTTTCACTGGTTCAGTTGAAGTAGGAAGACAGCTTTATAAAGACTCGTCTCTTTTGCTAAAAAAAATGCAAATGGAGATGGGTTCTAAAAATCCCTTAGTTGTGATGGATGATGCCGATCTTACTACTGCTATTAACTGCGCCACTAATGGTGCATTTGGCGGAACAGGTCAAAAATGTACTGCATCCTCTAGATTGATTGTTCATGAAAATATTTATAAGGAATTTGTAGATGGCTTAGTTGAAAGTATCAAGAAGTTAAAAGTTGGTCACGCATTAGATGAGGGAACTAATATGGGCCCTGCCTCTAATCAATCTCAATATGAGTCTAACTTAAATTATGTAGAGGTGGGAAAGAGTGAAGCTAAATTAATTTTTGGTGGAAATCCCATGAATATGAGGACTCCTGGATATTACATGGAACCTACTTTGTTTATAGATGGGGATAATAAATCTCGTATTAACCAAGAAGAAATGTTTGGACCAATAGCTTGTGTTATACCTACTAAAAATTTGGACAATGCTCTTGAGATAGCAAACGACACAGAATTTGGATTATCTAGTGGTATCATTACCCAATCATTAGCAAAGGCAGAGTATTTTAAACAAAATATTAAAACTGGAGTATCAACAGTTAATTTACCAACAGCTGGTTTAGACTACCATGTTCCTTTTGGTGGAAGAAAAGCTTCTAGTTTCGGGCCTCGTGAGCAAGGGACTTACGCTAGAGATTTTTACTCTCAAGTAAAAACTTCCTACATTAATTCTGGTTCAATATAATTTTCAAATGAATTTTAGGGTTGATAACCTACAGTATTGCAACTGGTCAAGAGAAATTTTCCAGATTAATCATGATGCAAAATTAGATGCCCTTCATGCCACAATTTGTTACCACGAGGACTTTGATGAACTTCAAGTTAATATTCGACAATGGAATAAATTTTTTGAAGAAAATTCTGATTTAATTTTCCAAGGAAAAAATTCTTCTGATATTAAAAAAGCAAGAGAAGAAAATAAAACCGCTGTATTTTACGGTCTTCAAAACTGCTCCCCTATTGAGGATAATATTGAATATGTTGAAATCTTAAAAAATCTTGGGGTCTTATTTATGCAATTAACATATAATAATCAATCTCTGCTTGCGACAGGTTGTTATGAAAAACGTGATACAGGTATTACGAGGATGGGCAAAGAAGTAATAAAGGAAATGAACAGAGTAAAAATGATAATTGATATGTCACACTCTGCTGAACTTTCTACTCTTGAAGCAATTGAGATTTCAGATCAACCAATTGTTGTGAGCCATGCTAATCCCCTCTTCTGGCATGAAGGTCTCAGAAATAAATCTGATATTGTTTTAAAGGAGCTTAATAATAGTGGAGGCATGATAGGCTTTTCTCTTTACCCACATCATCTTAAAGGTGCCTCTAATTGTACTTTAAGATCTTTTTGTGAAATGATTGCAGAAACTACAAAAAAAATTTCTATAAATCAGATTGGTATTGGATCGGACTTATGCATACGACATCCTGATAGTATTGTTGAATGGATGCGTAATGGAACATGGACAAAAACAAAAGATTTTGGAGAAGGGTCAGCTGGTAATGCTGGTTTTCCTCCTCAGCCATCATGGTTTGAGGATGCTAGAGGTTTTGACAATTTAGACAGAGGGCTTAGAGAGGTAGGATTTAGTGAAAATGAGACGCACGACATCCTTGGAAATAATTGGTACAATTTCTACCAGAAATTTGATTAATGGAAATAAATCTTAGAAAACCTGAGTTTGTTATGAAATTAGATCGTTTGGGATCGTTTCACCAGTCTAAATTATCTTTTTTAAGAAGTTTTATTCGTGAATTCAAAGATTGGGATTTTTATAATCATGAATTAATCCTTGATAATAAGGGTTTTGGTCATGGCATCTATGTTGTTCAAAAAGATGAAAAACAATATTCTCTGGTATGTTTCTCCAATCATCTCAATGATAACGATAGATCTGATCGAGTTATAGCCACTAAATGGGATGCATCGTTTGTTCTTTTTGACGGTATTCCCACCCAAGAAGACATTCAAAGATTAAAAGAAAACGTTCCCCTTCAAGAACAGGGTCGTGTTAGTGAAAAAGAACTTTGTCTTTCAAGAGCTAATAAATCTGTTCGGGTGTTTGAACACGTCGTTGATAGTTTATCAAAAGGTCAGCAACCAGATACATCTCTTTTATATGATGTAGGATATTTATATAGAACAACTGCTGTTTATGGTTCTGGAAAGTTTGGTTTAGCAGATCGTATAAAAATTCAAGATCGGGGTGAATTAAAAGGACCTTTTAGATTGGAAATGATGCTTGTATATTTAGCTCGTCAATTTACTTTTGATATTGTCAATCATGTAGCGTATGAGAGATCACCTAAGGATGCGGTCAAGCTTAGTGATGACATAGCAAGGAATCTAGGTATAGGTAATTCAACAGGATTAGGAATGGCCCCATTTATAGTCAATCATCCGGCTCTTTTAAATCAGTGGATTAGGGCAAAAGAAAAAGCCCTTCAAGCTATAAGGTTAATTTCTACAATCGAAGAAAATGAAAAAAAGACTTTTCAATCATATTTAACAACTATTCAAGAAAATATAAAATATTGGAAGACAGATAGCCCGTACCAAATTGAAAAAAACAATCAACTTTTAAAAGACTTAAAAGAGTTTCAAGAATATTTTTTAAATCTTCCAATAGAAAAATCTTTCTGGAATACAGTTTACCTATGGGCTGAGCAAAATACTAAACCTGAATGTTGTGAATTTATTGTTTCATTAATGATGGAAGTGTATCCTGATATCGTAGAACCCCTTAGTTATGAAATGTCTATAGACGAAGAAGAGTACTTTGATATTGATTCTTCAAGAAATGTTGATGATGTATGTAAGTTAATTGAACAACAATATGCTTGGCTTCTTGATATAAATTTTAATCAAAAAGAAAATATCTTTAATTTTTGGTATTATTCTAAAAACAAACAAGAGCCTAGAATGTCAGACAGATTTAGTGAAGAAGGCTCAGATCTTGAGCTTCCTCTGGCAATCGCTCGTGATATTCAATCACTTTACAGAGAGCTTAAAACAATGAAAAGTGGTAGTGATGTAGGATCTTACTTATCAAAAAACCAACAATATAGACATGTTTTAAGAAGAGTTTTTATATGTGAGAAACTTCCTTATTCTGAAATTCAAGATAATACCATATCTAAGTCTCTTATCCCTGTTGACATGCTTAGATTAAAGTTATCTTTTTTTGGGGCAACTCGATTTGATCCTCGATCAGATCGATGGGTAAGAATTACAATGTATCAAGGAGCACCTTTAATGAAAGAGATAAAGAAATCGAATGATACTTGGTCCTATAAAAAAATCGCTTAATGCAGTCTTTATATGAAATTGAGACAACAATTAAAAGAGTTTCTAAATCTCAGGGCTTAAGCTGGGGTATCTCCGAAGAGGCCGGTAAAGCAATTAGGTCTCTTGAACAATCTAATTTGAATGGCCTTGAAAGCTTTAAGAGACTAATTGATTATGGATTTAATAATTTGACTAAACTCCTTCAAACAGATCAAACCAATACTCAAAACTTGTGTCCAATTCATTTTGGCTTATTTTTTTATGATCAATCACATAAAAAAGAAATACATAAAACTTTTAATTTTTATGAATTAAGAGAGCCTCTTATTATTATTCCCTTTATCCTAAAAGCAGCAAAAAGAAATCTTGTTTATTTTAAATTAAATTCAAAAGATTTTAGTTTATCGATAACGCCTGGAAATATTTTTTCTCTTACTAAAGGTGAAATACCTCAGAGCTTATCAGATTTTACTCTTTCAGTAATTCCACAAAGGGAAGTTAACTATTCTGAGAAGACTTGGGATGAATTATACCAATTATCCTTAGATACCTTTGTTGATGAGTCTGAAGAAAAAAAACTATCTGGTGCAGGTGCTGGATTGACAGATAACGATTAAATCGTTTTTTCTAAAGATTTTAATTTTTCTATAATAGTCTCATCATAGGGTAAAATTTTATGAAGCTTAGTATAAATATTTATAGCTTCTGTTCTTTTATCTTGTTTTTCGAGAATAAAACCTAAAACTTTTAAAGCATCAAAGTGCCGTGGCTCAAGGGCTAGAGTCTTATATAAATCATCTTGGGCATTTAATATTTCTCCTTGATAATAATGAACGATAGCTCTTTTGTAATATGCATCAAGAAAATCCTCTTGTTCCATAATTATTTCGGTTAATAAGTCTTCTGCTCCTTGATATTGATGAAGGTTAATAAAATGGCCGATGCTATTGATCTTTTCCTGTATTTGTGAGCTTTTTGATATAGCCCAAATTCTAATAATTGCACCTTTGATCTCTTGTTGTGAGTCATAATCTAAGGGATTTTGAAGTTGCTCCAAGAGGTAGTCTACTCTCTCAGCATTACTCTGAGAGTTTAAAGGAAAAGTAATAGACAAAGGAACAATAAGAAAAAATACAAAAAATAAATTACGATTGATTTGTTTCAAGAATACATATTATATAAATCCGAAATTTAATGAACTCATTTATTGCCAAAAGCGCCAGACTGCGATCAACCCCTTTCTCTGAACGTATTGATGCCTATGGAGTTCAATCATATACGGTTTATAATCATATGTTATTACCTGCTTCGTTCAAAGGCGTAGTGGAAGACTACGAACATTTAAAAAAAAATGTTCAAATTTGGGACGTTTCAGTTGAAAGACAAGTCCAAGTTAAAGGTCCAGATGCATCAAATTTAACACAACTAATGACCTGTCGAGATTTATCAAAGGCCAAAGATCACATTTGTTATTATGCCCCAATTGTAGACGATAAAGGAAAAATTTTAAACGATCCGTTAATTATGAAAGTTGCCTCTGATACATGGTGGATTTCTATTTCTGATACAGATGTCCTTCTTTATGCTAAAGGTCTAGCAATAGGAAAAAATTTAGATGTTGAGGTTACTGAGCCAAATGTAAATCCTCTTGCAGTTCAAGGACCTAAGTCATTTGATTTAATGAAAAGAATATTTGGTGAGGAGATTTTAAAGATGAAATTTTTTCATTTTAATAGGTTTTTATTTGCTGGTCATAAATTTCTAATTGCAAGATCAGGCTGGTCAAAGCAAGGTGGTTTTGAAATCTATGTTGATAATGACGAAAAAGGCCTTGAACTTTATGATGCTTTAATTCAAAAAGGACAGGATTTAAATGTTCGTCCTGGCTGTCCCAATCTTATTGAAAGGATTGAGGGTGGTCTATTATCTTACGGAAACGATATGGATATACACGATACTCCTTTGGAGTGTGGATTGGATGCATTTGTATCTTTCAACCCTGAGATAAAATACTTGGGAAAAACAATTTTAGAAAAGCAACATAAAGAAGGAGTGAAAAGATGCTTAGTAGGTCTTAAACTTAAAATGGATAAAATTTCTATTACTAGATTTATTCCTATTTATAGTGGATCTAAAAAGATCGGTGAACTTCGCTCAGCCTGTTTTAGTCCAGCATTTCAGTGTTGTTTAGGAATTGCAATGGTAGATATTTCTGAACAAAATTTTTCCAGTACTTGTAATCTTTCAATCGATGGGAGAGAAATTATGACTGAAATGACAAAACTTCCCTTCATAAAATAGCTATTGCTTTCCAAAATTAAAGGTTTAGAAATGCGCGAATGTTTGGAACGATAATAAGTTCGTGGGCTCTCTTTACTGGGTTTGGGTTAATTATGTTAGCTCATGCGCTTCAAGGAACTTTATTAAATATTAATGCTGTTTTATTTAATTTCTCAGACTTTGAAATTGGATATGTTTTTACTGGATATTTTATTGGATTTTTATTTAGTTCAATTCAATGTCCAAAGCTAATTAAAAATGTTGGACATATAAGAGTTTTTGCAGCATTCGCTTCTCTTGGCTCAATAGCTATCTTACTACATTGGGTATTTGTTCATCCTTATGCCTGGTTAGTATTTAGGATGATTACAGGTTTTTCTTTTGCGGCAATCTATATTGTTTGTGAGAGTTGGCTTAATGATCGAGCTGACAACCAATCTCGAGGACAGCTAATAGGATTTTATATGATTGTTTTATACTTCTCAAATAGCGCAGGTTTCATGTTAATTAACTTGAGGAGCACTACTGAAGCCCACCTTTACATTCTGACATCTTTTCTTATCTCATTGGCTCTTGTTCCAATATTGTTGACAAAAAAGCCAGCTCCAGATTTTAATACACCAAAATTTTTGTCATTAAAGGAATTATACTATAAGTCTCCTATGGCCTTTGTTGGGTCTTTTTCTATAGGTACAATTTATAGTGGTTTATTTGGATTGCTTGCAGTATTTGGAGCAAAAATTGATTTAACAATTTTTCAAATTTCAATTTTATCATTTGTGAATGTTTTTCTTGGTGCCATTTTCCAATATCCAATTGGAAAAATTTCAGACAAGTATGATCGAAGATCAATACTTTTAGTATTAAATTTAATTGCCATAGGGTCCTTGATAATGGCTTTTTTATTTGGGGCTGTTTCATTTAAAATACTTTTAATATGCATAGGAATTCATTCTGCTGTATCTCTTCCTTACTATGCAGTTGTAATTTCTCATATGAATGACTTTTTAGAGAAAGAGGAAATTGTTTCAGCAAGCTCCACTCTAACTCTTGTCAATGCATTGGGATTGGTAATGGGTCCTATGCTAGCATCAGCCTCAATGGCTTTTTTTGGACCATATGGTTTTTTCATATATATGATTTTAATTTATACTTTTGTTGCAATATATAATTTCCATCGTATTCGCATTGGAAGAACTAGTGATATCTATGAAGATAATACACCTTCAATGATTGTCCCAAGAACTACTTCGCCTATTGGAATGCAGTTGGCAAGTGATCAAATTATTACTAAAATTGAGGAAGAGGAGGAGAAAAGTTCTTGAGGATTGAAGATCAGTTAGAAAGGTTAGGTTTAAAACTACCCGATCCAGCCAAACCTGCTGGAAGCTATAAACCTTGTATTATCTCTGATAACAACGCTTATGTATCAGGCCAAGGCCCATTACTAGAAGACGGAACATTTGCCAAAGGCGTTGTTGGTAAGGATATAGATTTAGAAACTGCTCAAATACACGCTCAAAAATGTGGTCTGGCAATATTATCAGCCCTAAAAGCAGAGATTGGCGACCTCAACAAAGTCCAACAACTTATTAAAATTACTGGATTTGTGAACTGTACAAACGATTTTGAAAAACAACCATTAGTGATTAATGGATGCTCTGATCTTATGAAAGAAGTTTTTGGAAATAAAGGCGTTCATGCTCGAGCTGCTGTAGGAGTTAACTCACTTCCTCTTGGCTTTTCAGTTGAAATTGAAGCTATCTTTAAGATTCAAGTATAACTTCCCGATTGACAAATTAGTAAATTTAGAAAAATATCCTCTTAGGAATATATTTTGGGGGTAGTGCCATGCAGGTACAATTTCAAAAGAACTCACTCAGCGTGAGTCATCAAGATAATGTTTTTCAATTACATCCAGTTTGGTTAAGAGAACGTCTTCCAGGTGAAGAGTACTTTGATATCGATACTCATCAAAGACTTTATGAACCATCCTCTATTCACCTAGAGTTACAAATCACAAAAGCAGAATTAGTCGATACCCAACTCAGTATTGAGTTTAACGATGGTATTAAAGGCAGTTATAATATTAATGATATTATCAAAGAACTAGATGAAAAACAGAATAAAAAAGGACCTATCCCTGATCGCATTCTATGGAATGCTAAATTAAAGAAATTTCCAGAAGCTCAATTTGAGGTTGATATGATAGATAAAAAGTCCATGTACAATTTACTTATGGATTTTTATAAATATGGTTTTGTAATTATTAAGAATGTTCCAACAGAGAATAAATATTTATTAAAGTTTGTTAATTCTATTGGACCAGTAAAGGCTACTAATTTTGGTGAATATTTTGATGTTATATCAAAACCTAATCCTAATGACCTTGCCTATAAACCTATTGCTCTTCCTCCCCATACAGATAACCCATATCGCAAGCCAGCGGCACCTGGTATTCAATTTTTGCATTGCCTTAAGAATGAAGTCTCCGGTGGATTTTCTACTCTTGTTGATGGATTTGCAGTTGCTGAGCATATTAAAAAAAATAACCCTGAGGCTTTTGAGTCTTTGACTTCTACAAATCTTCGTTATCAGTTTCAAGACAAAGATATAATCCTTGAAAACTGGGGAGAGCTTATTGAGCTAGACAAGGATGGTGACTATAAACAAGTGCGATATAGCACAAGAGTAGACTATGTTCCTCCAATTGAGACTGAGAAATTAGAAATTTTTTATCAAGCTCGAAAAGTAATAAGTGAATTATATTGTTCCTCAGAATTTGAACTCAAATTTAAATTACAGCCTGGTGATATTATGATGTTTGATAACCATCGTCTTCTTCATGGTCGAACTGCTTATGACGCAAATGAGGGAATGAGACATCTGCAAGGTTGCTATCTAGAATTTGACTCAACTGACGGCAAGCTCCGCCACTTAGCTCGAAAGTTTCAATAAAAAAGTTATGGCCGAGTTAGATATTATCTCGGCAGAGGTATTTGCATGCAAGTCTGATGCCCCTCAAATTATATGGGCTAAAGATATGTCTCCCATGTTTGAAGCTAATATTATTGTTAAATTAGAAACAGAGTCAGGCATTGAATGTGTAGGTGGGGTTCTTATTCCAACCGAACATTTTTATGATCACTCAATGGTTGAGGCTTGTAGAAATTTATTTCCAGAGATTATAGGTAAAAATATTGAACACAGAGTACAATTAACACAATTTATGCTCACACGATGTGTTCCATTAAATCCCTTAGCGGTTTCGTCAATTGATATTGCAATGTGGGATGGCTATGCCAAACATTTGAATAAACCTCTTTGTGATGTTTTAGGAAGGAAGAGAGAAAGTATAGCCTCTTATGCCTCAACACCTCTTTTAAATTCTATAAGTGAATACTATTATTTTATAAAAGAAATTCAGGAGCAAAATTTTAATACCATCAAATTTCATACATGGTGCGATATTAAATTTGATTTGAAAATGGTCTCTGAGGTCTGTCCTCATTTTCCTAATTTAAATTTTATGATTGACTGTGAACAACGCTACAACCGTGAAGATGCTCTCACACTGGGAAGGCAATTAGATAATTATGATTTTGTTTGGTTTGAAGCTCCTTTTAATGATTTTGATTGGGATAGCTATAAATGGCTTCGCGAACAAATTAAAACACCAGTCATTGGAGCCGGAAATTCTATACTTAATCCTTTTGAGATAGAGCAATCACTTAAGCTCGATGTGTTTCATCATGCTCGTGTTGATGCCACATATGTTGGTGGTATAACTAAAATTCTAGAAATTATGAGAGTTGCTCATAAGTTTGATAAAAATGTTGAGCTTCAATCTTGGTCTTATCCATTAGGTCAGGCAGCTAATCTTCACATTATGCTTAGCCATGAGAATTGTGATTATTTTGAACAGGTTGTTCCTTATGAGGATCATGAACATGGTGCTAAAAATTATATTAGAACTGACTCCAAAGGATATGTTTCATCGAATTCTAGGCCAGGCCTTGGTATAGAAATTGATTGGGAAATAATCAATCGTGATTGGTACTCATATTTAAAGTTAGACGATAAGGGTTTAATTAGCAAAAAACGATCGATCTAGTTTTTCATAAATAAGTATAACTGATCATGAGACTTCTTACTATTTTACTAAGTGTCTTTTTTATAAGTACAAATATTATGGCTCAAAATCTTTATAATTTTTCAATTACTGACATTGATGGTAACGAAATTATGTTAAGTAATTTCAAGGGGAAGCCTATCCTTCTTGTTAATACAGCTAGCAGGTGTGGTTATACTAAACAATACACAAATCTATCTAACCTTCACCGTGAATATTTAGACAAAGATCTAATTATAATTGGTACTCCCTCTAATAGCTTTTTTCAAGAATTAAGTAGGGAAGAAGATGTTAAAGAATTCTGCTTAGTTAATTATCAAACAAAATTTATCATTACGGAAATAGTTGATGTTAGAGGTGCAAAAGCACATCCAATATACGATTGGATTTCTAACACTTATGGGAAAACCCCTAAGTGGAATTTTTATAAGTTTTTATTTGATGGCAATGGAAACCTTGTAGAAAGTTGGTCATCCATGACAAAGCCAGATAGTTCTAAAATTACAAATAAGATAGATAAACTTATCTAAAATATCACTAGATAATAATTTTACGATTAAAAAAAATTAGAATAAAGGCGCTCAAAGGCGCCTTTATCAAGTAGTACTTATGTTTAAAATTTAATTGAACTCAGGGTAAGCTATTGTAGTTAACTCAGCTTTATCGAGACCTACTGCTTCGGTTTCTTCATCAACACGAAGTCCTGTTGTGGCTTTCAATATATAAAACCCGATAAGACTTAGAGGCACTACAAGAGCACCCGCCGCAGCGATACCAATAACCTGAACGATGAAGTCTCCTGCGCCAAAGATACCAACTGCTAATGTTCCCCAGATACCAGCCACTAAGTGAGCTGAAATAGCACCGACAACATCATCAATTTTCATTTTATCGAGCATTGGGATGGCAATCGTACAAAGAATACCTCCAATTGCACCTATGATCATTGATAAAAAGTGGTTGCTTAAATCAGGTCCAGCTGTAATTGCAACAAGACCTGCTATTGCACCATTAAGAGCAATTGATAAGTCAATTTTCTTGTACATAAACTGAGAGAGAATTATTGCTGCAACAACACCGCCACACGCGGCCATATTTGTATTCACAACTACAATTGAAATAGCAATTGCATCTAGAGCGCTGCCTAATGCTAACTGTGATCCTCCGTTAAAGCCGAACCAGCCAAACCAAAGAATAAATGTACCGAGAGCTGCAAGTGGCATATTAGCTCCAGCTATTGGTGTAATTTTACCGTCTTTACTGTATTTTCCAGCTCTTGGACCTAAGATCAAACAACCAACCAAAGCAGCCCAACCTCCAACGGAGTGAACTATAGTAGAACCAGCAAAGTCTGAAAAACCCATTTCGGATAACCATCCACCGCCCCATGTCCAAGAACCGTAGATAGGATAAATAATTCCAGTCATGATTGCAGCAAAAATCATAAATGGCCAAACTTTAATTCTTTCAGCACAAGCACCAGATACAATAGAAACTGCTGTAGCACAGAATACCATTTGAAAAAACCAATCTGAAGCAACAGAATAGCCTGTATCTGCAATCGTATCTAAGTTTTCTGCTCCCTCTAGAAGTGCGATTTCATCTGCTGAAGGGTTGTAAAACATCCCACCTAAAGATCCAATCCATCCTGATACATCAACATACATTAAACTGTATCCAACTAGGTAAAACATGATACCTGCGATTGAGTATAGCGCGATATTTTTTAATAAAATAGCAGATGTGTTTTTCTTTCGAACAAAACCTGCCTCAAGCATGGCAAAACCAAGTGCCATGAACATTACAAGAATTCCACCAAATATAAACAGGAATGTATTAAAGACAAAAGCTGTCTCTGCTGAAACCTCAGCACTTGCTACTCCTGATATTAATAAAGCTGGAAAAAGAAATGATAAAATTTTTTTCATATTGTCTCCTTATCTAACTACTTAATTGCCTCAGCATCACGTTCACCCGTACGAATTCGCACGACTTCAGATACTTCTGTTACAAATATTTTGCCGTCTCCAATTTTACCTGTTTTAACGGCATCAGAAATTGTTGTGATAACTTTTTCTACATCTGCAGAGTCTACCAATACTTCCGCCCTAGACTTGGGAAGAAAGTGTACCTCATATTCTGCGCCTCGATACAGTTCGGTGTGACCTTTTTGGCGCCCATATCCTTTTGCCTCGACAATTGTTAATCCCTGAATATCAACACCCGTTAGTGCCTGTCTCAGAGCTTCAACTTTATCTGGCTTGATAATTGCTGTTACTAGTTTCATTTTTACCTCACTAAATTTTTAAAAAGTAATAAGAGGTTTATAAATAGTTAAGCAAAGATAAAATAATGCTAAGAAGTAAGAGAGACTATGCGCTCAGTGAATAACACTAAAAATGTCAATAAATTCAGTGATTTAAGAAGTATTTTTTTTACGAATTGGGTAGGGATTTTTTAGGATCATAAAATGGCTTTTGGATAACTGTTCCCAGTTGGTTCCCAAAGTTTGTGAGAATTTCAACTTTTTGTCCTAGATCTGTATAGTTAATATCCATCATTGCTAGAGCAATATTCTTTTTAAGTCTTGGTGAATAAACTGCCGATGTCACTTTTCCAAGTATTTTTCCTTCAACAGCCACTGGCCAAAAGATAGTGTTGGGTCCCTGTAATGGATTACATTTAATTTCTAGTCCCACTTGTTTCCTTGTAATTCCTTTTTTTTTTATTTTCTGAAGTGCTTCTTTGCCAATAAAATTATTACTACTTTCTAAGTGCACAAGCCGATCTAAACCAACTTCAAATGGATTAGTATTAATATCTGCATCGGCATGATAAGAAAGCATCCCACCTTCAATACGCCTAATGCTTGAAGTATGACCAGGTTGCAAGCCATAATCTTTTCCTGCTTGCATTATTGTTTCCCAAAGTTGATCTCCTTTACTGCCATCCCGAAGAAATAATTCGTAACCTAGTTCGCTAGACCAACCAGTTCGAGAAACAACTAGAGGAATTCCTTCAAGTTCTAATTCAAGTAACCAGTAATATCTTAAATCTCTAATGCTTTCTCCAAAAAGCTTAACCATAATTTCACCTGATTTTGGTCCCTGAAGCTGAAGGGGGGATACATCAGGCTCTTGAATAGTAACGTTCATTCCTGAATTTACTGCTACTCCTTGCGCCCAAAATAAAATATCACTATCTGATAATGATAGCCAAAAATGATTTTCAGCTAGCCTAAGTAAAACAGGATCGTTAAGAATTCCTCCTTTTTCATTTGTAATAAGAACATATTTGCATTGTCCAATTGCCAAATTGCTAAGGTCTCGAGGGGTAAGTAATTGAATGAACTTCTTTGCATCCGGCCCGATAATTTCTACCTGTCTCTCAACTGCTACATCACAAAGAATAGCATCATTTACTAAGTTCCAAAAATTTTGCTCAGGACTTCCAAAATCTCTTGGAATATACATGTGATTATAAACTGAAAAACCGGTTGCACCCCATCGAACTGTTGCATCAAAATAGGGTGATTTACGAATTTGGGTACCAAAACCAAAGTTCTTATGTGTCATAAATTTAATATTTATAAGGCTTTTTCATAATTAATTGCCTTTATCTCCCCTAAATAAGGCGAAACACTAAACTATTAAAATAAGTTGAACAAGCCTCAAAAACTAAGACTTAAAAAGTTGAGAGCTAAGATTTGTGACATCTTCATTCCAAAAAACATCTCTTTTAATTTTTTCAAAATCTGTATTAAAGACAGAAGACATTGCAGAGGCATAAACGGAACGAGCATCAATAGTGCTGAGTAAGTCTCTTCCCTCAAATAAATTACTTTTATTTAGACCTGGCCAATCTGTATAGACTTGAGATTTTTTTAAAATCCCTCCTGCCATTAATATAGCTGAACCATAACCGTGCTCTGTTCCATTTCCACCATTTTGTTCAACAGTTCGACCAAATTCAGTTAAGGTCATTATCAATGTATTATTAAAATCAGAACCAAGTCCCTCAAAAAGATTTTTAATAATCAAATCAATATCTTGAAGGTTTTCTGCATGTTCGCCACTTTCATTTCCCTGGGCTGTGTGTGTATCAAAACCTTCTAAATCAAAAACAGCTACTTTTGGACCAAGTGGGTCTTTTAGTATTGACGCAGTTCTTTTTGATAAGCTATCTAAAGACTCATCTCCTCCTTGCATTGTCAACGGCCTGTTAAGAATAACATTATAAATTTCTTGTAGCTTGTCCCTATCAACTCCATCGTATGCTCTTGTGATAATTTCAATTATTTCTCTTTTTGGAAGGGACATCCAAGTAGGATAATAGTTATTATTTTTTTCTATACCCCTAAGCAAAAGAGGCATAGGTAAACTCAAAGCAAGACCAGACTCATAAAGACCTGCTGATTTCATCCCTCTTCCAAGCCATCCTGTTTTTTGGGTGTAAGCTTTTAAAGATCCTGTCTGCATTATATTTTGGCCATCAAAATGAGATCTGTTTGTATAAGGAATATTCGTTGCATGAACAACAGATGCTAAATTTTTAGACCATAGAGAGTGTAAGGTCTTCAACTTAGGGTGAAGAGAGAAATCGCTGTCTATTTTTAATTTTTCATTCAAGATTAATTCAGATCTATATTTATTAATCAAAGGATCTGAAATAGGAACTGCAGCTAGACCGTCCATACCTCCTCTTAAACTAATAATAACTATATTTTTTTTGGGGGATTGAATTGATCCGTGTAAGGGAATATTAAAATTAGAGAAAAATATAGTAGCCAGACTTCCCTTTAAAAAACTTCTTCTTGTGCAGTTCATGCTCTCATCATCTCCGGATAATTAGCAAATACCACAAATCTATCTGAGTAAAATTTTGCTGAGTCCATTAGTTTTAAAAATTTCTCTGGTTTGTCAAAATTGGAAATAATAACTTTTTCAAAAAAATCGTTATCATAATTTAGGTTTGGATTTGCTATATCGGTAAATTTCCTAGCCGAAGCAAGTCTTCTGATTATTAACTCAGGTGAAAGCCATTCATCTTCAAGGTCAATATAGCCATTAGGTTGTTTTGCCCTAAATATAGGATGACCTAATTCATAAAGAATATCCTTTAATAGTTTCTGTCTTCTATTTGGTGATGCGCCCTTAAACTCAAAACCCTTTGGATAAGAATAAAGATAATTTAAATCTAACATTTTTGCATTCTGCAAAAGCCATAATTCTGGCATTGAAAACTTTTTAAAATCATTTCCGTATTTAAAAGCAACCTCCATTGTTGCTTTATGTATTTCAATCAAACTTCCATCATTTTTATTCCATGAATCAATAATAACATTGATCATTTCTTCATTTGGATCATCACATATAAAATGTTGGCATAATTTTCTAGATATATGTTTTTTTGTAGAAGGATGATTAGCCAAATCTTTGATTATTACTTTTAATTCTTTTCCTTGGGACACTGTATTAAAATCTTTAATGTCATAGATTTTATTCAATATTTTATAAGGTCCATTTTCATGATATTCATCTTGAAATTTTATAGGACCTGCTTCTAAATCTTTTTCATTCCAAAGATATCTCCAACCCGTCATTGCCTTTGCCATTTCAATTACATCTTCTTGGCTGTAGTTGGCCTCAGGAGAAACGGTGTGAAGCTCTAATAATTCTCTTGCATGATTTTCATTCAAACCCACTTTGCTCTTTTCGTTAGGGTCATTATTAATTGAGATGCCTCTTTTAGAGGATGGGCCAATATTTTCACTATTATCTAAATGATGTAGCATACACCAAGATGTGGTTACATCGTAGACAAGGTCTTCAAAAGTTTTAACCATGTTAGGTCTGATAACTTCTCTTTGATATACACCAGTTGAAAAACTAGCTAAAAAGTCTTTTTCGCTAATTGCAAAAAAATTTCCCCAAAAATGCCACATTCTCTCAAAAGCAGGAGATTTAGATGCTAAGGCAGAAGTATGTCGAATTGATAATTCAAGTGACTCATAAAATTTTTCACCTGTTTTTTTTCTTAGTTGATCTTTTGCATTTTCATACTTTAAACGGTCTTTTTTAAATTTTTGTCTTAAAACTTTTCTATCTCCATAAACCCATTCCCCATATCTTTTTCTTTGATCTTCTAAAGAAGGAAGGTCATAGCCCCAAATTAAATTAGGATTTTGGTCAAATTGATTTTTTGCCCAATCTAATGGGTCGTTAGGCATATCCTCTTCAATACCAATGCCAAATGAAACTTTTCTGATGTAATCTCTATACAACTATAATCCTAAATTTAAATGAGTCTTTTCCAGTCTTTTCAGAGCTAAAATATACGTAGCATCTCTAAAAGAAAAAGTTTTATTATTATTTTTTATTTTACAAATATCTATAAAGGCATTTCTCATTGCATCTTCTAATCCTGAACGAACATAGTCAAGCTCACTAGCTCCATGGATAATTTTATCTCTTAGAAATGGAGGCAATTTTTTTTTAGTAGTTTGTTCAATTGCACTAACTATACTAGATTCTCTATCCTCATCAAAACGTTTACGCAGACGTCCAAAACGTATTTGAGAAATGTTTTTTACCCACTCAAAGTAAGAAACGACCACACCACCTGCATTAATATAAATATCTGGTAAAACTGTAATGCCTCTTTTTCTTAATATTTGGTCACCATTAAATGTAACAGGCCCATTTGCAGCCTCGATAATTAACTTAGTTTTAATAATTTTTGCAATTTTTTGATCGATGACATTTTCTTTAGCGCAAGGAACTAATATATCACATGGGAATTTTTCAATAGCATTTTCATTTTGAAATTTGGTTTTTGGTATTTTTATTTTTGATATATCTTTTTGTGACTCATATTTTTTAAGAAATAAAGGAATGTCTATTCCTTCAGGGCTAATTAAAGATCCATTATGTTCAAGTATAGCTATGATCTTACAATTAGGGTAAAGATGAAAGAGGCTTTTTAAAAAGTGATAACCCACTTTTCCAACACCTTGAATAACTATGGAGTTATCTTTGAGAATATTATTAAGTTTTGACTTTTTTACCTCTTTTAAATGTCTAAAAAATTCAATTAATGCTTCTGCTACCCCTCTTCCTGTGGCCTCATCTCTTCCAACTATTCCTCCGAGCTCAACGGGCTTTCCTGTAACACAAGCAGTATGATTAATATCCTCTGAATGAAGAGACTTATAGCCCTCTACGAACCAAGCCATTTCCTGAGCACCTGTACCTACATCAGGAGCTGGGACATTTGTTGCTGGAGATAAAAAACCTGATTTAGTTAATTCAACTGAAAACTTCTTTGTAATTCTCTCTAGATCTGATTTTTGGTATTTAGATTTGTCAATCAATAAACCTCCTTTAGACCCTCCAAAAGGAACTTCAACTACCGCGCATTTATATGTCATTAGTGCCGCCAGCGCTTCAATAGTATTTGGGTTGACAGTTGGCGCATATCTAATACCACCTTTAGATGGAAGTTTATGTAAAGTATGTACAGATCTGTATCCAGTAAACATTTGAGTTTTATTTTTTACCATCACAGGGAAATTGAGTTTGATTGTAGAATGGTTTTTTGAGAGTAGCTCAATAAAATTTTGAGAAAATCTACTTTTGTTTACAGCATTATTTACCATTAAATTTACATTTTCTGTAAAAGAAGGTTTTTTGTTAAGCATCTAAATTATAACCATATACAGTTTAAGATTATAAGAATGGCCATAAGCATTCAACGGAATTAAAAAGATTAATTATTCAAATTGAACTAGATACATGGCCTCATTGCGACGAAGCTGAGGGAGGGTAAAAGGCCCGTTATATGTTGCTTTTATTGGCTGTCCTAATGTTAAAATTTTTTCATTGTCTAAGGATTTTTTAAGAATTTGTGAATGTTTGTAAAAATTTTTGTCAGATGCAAATCCTGAGTACCGAATGACTGCAAAATATCCAGCATTTATTGTTGCAATTTCTAGTGAATTATCTGCAGGCAATGGTGCTGAATTAATATTAAATCTAGAGGGAAGATAAAATTGCATTACCATTTGGTCATTATCCTGAAGAACAGTTACAGGGGTTGTCATTTCAATTTTTTTTTCATCTTTATTTTGTCCAGAAATATAATTAAAAAGTTTCCTAAAACTACTATTTCCACTTTTAGATCTAGCTTGTATTACAATTCTTTCTTCATAGTAGCGTATTTCAAAATTGTCACTTTCATGGACAACTTTATATCCTGCTTCTTCATAGCTCATAACATTTTGTATCACGAATAAAAAAATTAGTATGTATTTAATCAAAATCTTTTTCCATTTTCTGAGAACTACTTCCCCAAACTCTTTTGTCTCTAGGAATCCATCCTTTTATTTCTTTTCGTTTTCCATCATCAATACTTATTTTAAACATATCTGGGGTTACCTCTAAGAGATTGACTATTTTTGGGGATAAAATTTCTCCTTTTTTAATAGTTAATAAAGAATTGGGATCCTTGGACTCTAAAGCATAAAGCTCTGTATTTTCTAATATTAATAGAGAACGTTTCCTTGTTAATTGTGTATGATACATCCATCCTTTTATGCCATTGAATAATTCTATTTGGTACCAATCAATGTAATTACTTCCGATGCTTTGATGTTCTTGGATGACTTTAACAGGCATTCTCTTTTGAGTTAATAAAAATTTTTCTGTTTGTTCTTTGAAATCTTGTATATCTGGGTAATGACGAAGCCAAGACTCATTTTTGGATAAGGATTTATAATAGGGTAAATGACTATCAGCTAAAATTGAAAAAGGGAATATTAGTAAAATCAAAAATTTAATCATTTAACGTTGTGTTTTTTCCCATTCCGGGTGAGTAAAAGGTTTTAATGTAGAGGGGCTGAGTGGGGTTTTTCCGAGAATATGATCAGCGGCTTTTTCACCAGTCATTATTGATGGAGAATTTAGATTTCCATTACATATACGGGGAAAGATTGAAGAGTCAGCTAGGAAAAAGTTGCTAAAACCCTTTACTTTACAATCATTTTGAACCACTGTTGTGGGATCGTCAGAGCTACCCATTCGACAAGTACCGCAAGGATGATATGCGCTCTCGCAGTTATTCTTAATAAATTCATCTAGACCATCATCAGAAACTACGTTGTTACCAGGTTGTATTTCGCCACCATTGAAAGGACTCATGGCTCTTTGAGATAAGATTTCTCTGCTTAAACGAAGAGCTTTGCGAAAAATTTTAAAGTCATTTTCATGTGTCATATAATTAAATTTTATAGTTGGTGCTTCAGAATAATTTGAAGATTTAATTTTAACAAAACCTCTAGACTCTGATCTCATAGGCCCTACATGAAGTTGGAATCCATGACCCTCACTAGGAGCTTTTCCATCATAACGAATTGCAACAGGTAAAAAATGAAACTGTATATCCGGGTATGAAATATTTTTATCTGATCGAATAAAACCTAAAGTTTCAAATTGATTTGTAGCACCAGGACCATTTTTAAAGAACATCCACTGCATACCAATTAGTAACTTAGAAATTGGATTCAAGTACTTATATAATGTTATTGGTTGAAGGCATTTTACTTGGAAATAAACTTCTAAATGATCTTGAAGATTTTCACCGACTCCAGGTAAATGACTTTTTACGTCTATGCCCAACTCTTTTAGATGGTCTCCATTGCCTATTCCTGACCTTTGAAGAATAGTGGGGCTATTAATTGCTCCCGCTGATAGAACAATATCCTTTTTTACTTTTATTATTTTTTTTTTACCATGATGAAAAAACTCTACCCCAACAGCTTTATTTCCTTCAAAAATAATTTTATTAACTAGGGCTCGGGTGATGAGTTGAACATTCTTTTTTGCTAAAGCAGGCTTTAGATAAGCCTTTGCAGTTGAAAATCGAGACCCTTGAAAAACCGTCATATCAGCCGGGCCAAATCCCTCTTGACGATAACCATTGTAGTCCTCTGTTTCATAATACCCTGCTTGTTTTGCTGATTGAACAAAGGCCTCATGGAGAGGGTTATCTCTTTTTCCATGAGTGACATGAAGTGGGCCGTTCTTTCCTCGAAATTCAGATAAACCCCCATGGCTTGTTTCCATTTTTTGAAAATATGGAAGGACATCCTCATAATCCCAACCTTTTGCACCACTTCTAGCCCATTCATGATAATCACCAGGATTACCACGAACATAAATCATTCCATTAATTGAAGAAGAGCCACCAATGACTTTTCCTCTTGGGCAAACAAGAGATCTTCCATTAAGCATTGGTTCAGGCTCTGCTTTGTAGCCCCAATCAAATTGAGACATATTCATGGGATATGAAAGTGCTGCTGGCATTTGAATAAATGGACTAAAATCTGATCCGCCAAATTCTAACACGAGCACTTGATGTTGAGGGTTTTCTCCTAATCTATAGGCAATTGTAGATCCAGCAGATCCAGATCCTATAACTATATAATCAGGGTTATCAAACATATGGTTTTAGCATAATACCAAATTTAACTGGTATATTAACTAGGAAATAAATAAGCCTAAAATTTAATTTTGTAGCCTTTAGAGAAAATATAAGAAATTGCGGTGATATTCATTAAGCAAAAAATAATGATCATCGACAAACTTATAAAAATACTAACATCTGACATTTCGTAAAAGCTCCAACGAAAACCACTTACTAAATATAAGACAGGGTTAGCCAAAGATACTTTTTGCCAAAACTCTGGAAGCCATGCTATTGAATAAAGGGAACCTCCTAAAAATACCATAGGGGTAATAATAATCGTAGGGATTAGAGATAGTTGTTCCCAATTAGTAGAAACTACACCAATAAGAAATCCCAAAAGACTAAATGTTAAAGCTGTGAGTATTAACATTAAAATCATAACTAAAGGATGAGCAATATGTATTTCCACAAACATACTTGCTGTAAATAAAATTAGAAGTCCAAGAATGATGGATTTAGAAGTGGCCGCACCCACAAATCCTAATACGATTTCAAATGTTGAAAGAGGTGCTGCATAGATTTCATTTATGGTTCCTAAAAACTTTGGGAAGAAAATTCCTGATGCTGCATTCGACAAACTTTGTGTCAATAAAACTAACATCATAAGTCCTGGAACAATAAACGAACCATAACTAACATCATCAATAAGAGGGATCCTAGATCCTATTGCAGATCCAAAAACTACGAAATACAGTGATGTAGATATTACTGGGGAGAGAATACTTTGAATAATTGTTCTTCTCATTCTATCCATTTCATGGAGATATATTGCCCTAGCACCTATCCAGTTCATGAATTCTCCTTAAGTAATTGTTCAAAAATATTCTCTAAAGAAGTTTGAGATGATTTTAAATCTTTTAATTTCAAACCTGATTGTTTTATTTCTTGTAAAAGTCCTGTAATGCCAGTGGTTTCAGACTGAGAGTTATAACTAAAAGATAGCTCATGACCATTTTTGCTTAATAAGAGATTATAAGACGCTAAAGATGAAGGAATTTCTGAAATAGAGTCTTGAATTTCAATTGTCAAAAGTTTTTGACCCATCTTTCTCATTAAATCCTCTTTATTTTCAGTAATTATAATTTCACCATTATTTATTACTGATACTCGATCAGCAATAGCTTCAGCTTCCTCAATATAATGCGTTGTTAGAATTATCGTTACTCCATTTTCTTGAAGTTGTTTTACTACTCGCCACATGTCTCGTCTTAAGTTTATATCAACGCCAGCAGTAGGCTCATCTAAAAATAAAATCTTAGGTTCATGGCTTAGTGCCTTGGCTATAAGAGCTCTTCTTTTCATACCACCAGAAAGCTCTCTTAGCCGGCTATCTTTTTTATCCCAAAGGCTTAAGTCTTTTAAAATTTTTTCTATATATGATGGATCTTTACTTTTCCCATAAAGGCCTCTTGTATAGGAAACATTTTGGAATACCTGCTCAAAAGCTTCTAATTGAATTTCTTGTGGAACAAGTCCGATTAAAGATCTTGTTTTTCGATAGTCTTTTATAACATCGTATCCATCAACTGTAATCTGACCAGAGGTTGGTATCACAACACCACATATAGCATTAATCAAAGTTGTCTTGCCCGCTCCATTAGGGCCCAATAAGGCAAGGATCTCTCCTTTATTTATTTCTAAATTAACACCCTTCAAGGCTTTAAGACCAGTAGAGTAAGATTTGGTAACTTCAGAGATTTTAATGAATGTTTCAGAGGGCATATTTTTGTTGGAGTACTCTATATTATAGCGAGAAAGTATAAAATAGATTAATTAGGATTTTTGGTTTTTTTACTTTTTTCAATTAGATATGTACTTATTAAGACAGCGATAAGAGCTATAATAATTTTATAAGTAATTTTCTCCTGTAGAAAGATATATCCAAAAATTAAACCAAAAATAGGGATGATGTAAGCAACTTGGGACTGAAAAACTAATCCATTGTTCTGCAAGATATAAAATCTCATCAACCAAGCAATTGCTGTGGCAACTACCCCCAAGTAAAACAAAGAGATGGTACTTCCCCAAGAAGGCCGTAATTCTGTTGGATTTTCAAAGAAAAACATCACTGGTAACAATATAATCACAGCCCAAACTAATATGCTTGAAGTGAGAACTTCGTTTTTGATATGTTTTAGCTTCAATGAAAAAAGTCCGCCAAGAGTATAAAAAAATGGACCTAGAACGACCATAAATGCATAAAAAATATTTGATTGATTTATTAAAAGGTCATCAGAGAAAAGAAAGACAACACCTAAGAAACCGATAAAGACTCCTAAAAACTTTAAAAGATTAATTTTTTCATCTTTGATAAATAAATGACCTAGAATTGTTGCATAAAGAGGTGCGGTAGACATCAAAATTGCTGCCATATTGCTTTGAACTTTAATAATCCCAAAAGAAATAAAAAAAAATGGCAGAACTAAGTTAATAAGTCCTATAGTAGCGTACCACATCCAGTTTTCACCAAAGGCCTCAATTCGAATACCTCTGATTAAACAATAAATTACCATGACTAGGGCAGCAAAAAAAATACGGCCAAATGCTAAGGCCATGGGAGTATAATCTGCTGAGGCTATTTTTATGTTGAAAAAAGCACTGCCCCATATAGCTGCTAATGTAATGAGGAGAATGAAATCTTTTAAAGAAGCTTTATGCATTAACTTAAAGTAAACTGAATGCGCTTATTCATTTTTCCCTTGCTCTCATATTTAATAAACTTAAATTCTTCAATCTCTTTAGTATTTGCTACATGAGTTCCGCCGCAAGGTTGTAAGTCGATAGTCCCAATTTTTACTAATCGAATTTTGTTGCTAGTTCGAGGTGGTTTTACTGAGAGCGTTCGAACTAGCTCTGGTTGTTGGTCTAGTTCTTCATTAGTGATCCATTGATATGAGATAGGATGAGCCTGTTGAATAAATTCATTAATAATAGTATTTAAGGTTTTATATTCAAAAGTCTCTTCACCTAGGTCAAAATCAATACGGCTTTTCTCCAGACCAATTGATCCTCCCGTTACAAAAAATGGCAAGGCAGCACAAAGCAAATGCATTGTTGTATGCATTCTCATCAAACGGAAACGATGGTTCCAATCTATAGTACCCAAAACCTCTCCTGAAGTTATCTCCAATGGTTGATCGCAAACATGAGCAATACCTAATTCATGTTTAATAGTATTGATAACATTGAATTTTTTACCATTAATCTCAATGATGCCTTTGTCGCCTGGTTGACCCCCGCTTTGAGCATAAAAGCAACTATCTGCTGTAACCACTTTATCGCCATCAACTATTTTAATAGGCGCTTGGAATTCTTTCATATAACTATCATTTAAAAAAATCATTTATTTGCCTCCTCAATTTTATATTGAACACAAGCTTCTATTCCTCCTTGAGAGGTGCTTTCTTTTTCACACTCACTATAATAGCCATGATATTCAAAAGTTGAGGCAACATACAAACCCAAACCAATGATACTAAAAACCACTACGGTGTACAAAATTTTCTTTCCCATTTATATTAAACGATCTTGGAAGCCTATCAGTTGATTATTGACAATGATATCCGATTTTTTAATAGGCCTGAGAAGTTCAATGCCCTCCAAGCTGATACAACGACTAAGAGCAACATAAAGTTGCCCAGGCGCAAAAGATCCTTGGCTCATATCAATAATGACTTTTTCAAAGGTCTGTCCCTGACTTTTGTGAATTGTAATGGCCCATGCCAGTCTCATAGGGTATTGCTTAAATGATCCTGTAATATCTTCTTGGACTTCTTGCTGGTCATCATCATAGGTATACTGAATTCGATCCCATTTTTCTTTTTTTACTTCATAGATTTTATGGTTAATCTTCACTTTAATTTTCTTTTGAGCTATTTCGTGAATAGTTCCAATTGATCCATTGACCCATCTTTTCTCAGAGTCATTTTTAATCATAATTACTTGAGCTCCTTTTTTTAATTTAAGAACTTCATCAGTTGGAAATAGTTCTTTATAAAATTGGCCAGTAGCCTGACCACGATAAGAAAACTCTTCAGCATCAAGTTGTGTTAGGTATTTTTGATTAATACTGCTGGCACGAGCATTAGTAGTCGTTAATATAATTTTACCTTCATCCATCTCAATATGGCTTATCAAGGAGTCATTAACATTTTCTAGCTGAGAGGATGTAATGGAGCCATCTCTTACAGAATTTAGAATATGTATAAAATGATCATCTTTTTGACGATAAATGCTTTGTAATTCAAGGGTTTTAAATTGTGCATCTTGGAAGATATTTGAGTGAAAAAAGAAATAACCCCTAGGATATATTCTTTGTAGTAACCCTGTCTCATCCATATTAACTACTGGTGGCAATTGAAATAAATCACCAAAGACAATTAACTGAACTCCGCCAAAGGGTTGGGTTAGTTTTTTGCGATGAACTCGGAGACTATAGTCAATGGCATCAAAAACGTCAGCTCGCACCATAGAAATTTCATCAATAATCAATGTCTCAAGATTTTGGAGAACTTCAATTTGTCTTACTTTTTTAATATGACGAGTTTGAATAACCTTAGGGGGAAAACCAAAAAAAGAGTGGATAGTTTGTCCTTTGACTCTTATGGCAGCAACACCCGTTGGAGCTAAGACAGCTGTATTTTTTTGAGTAATAGATCGAAAATAGGCCAGTAAAGTAGACTTACCACTTCCCGCTTTTCCTGTAATATAAAAATGGTCTTTGGTATTTTCTAACTGCTCTGTGATTTCTCTAAATTCATCACTGAGCTCAAAGTCATCTGGTAGAAGACTGTTATAATTTTTTTTATAAGCCATGGATAATATCACTAGCCATCTGGAAGCACTGCTTTACAGTACCCTTTTGAATTTGTGCTCTAGATAATTTTGAATTAAATTTTAATTGTTCAACATAAATATTTTTTTGAAAATAAATACCAATATAAACTAAACCAACGGGCTTTGATCTAGATCCTCCCCCAGGCCCGGCAATACCTGTCGTAGAAAATGTTAATTGGCATTTAGATATTTTATGTAAGTTCAAACACATTTGAGAGCAAATCTGGCGACTTACTGCTCCGTGGCGTTTTAAATTTGAAGTTGAAACTTTGAGATATTTTACTTTTGCCTCATTAGAATAAGTAATCAATCCTGTTTGATATATTCGTGAAATACCAGATTTTGAAGTGAACCTAGAGGCTAGCAAGCCTCCCGTACAAGACTCAGCAGTAGCCACTGAAATATCGTTGTCGAGTAGATATTGAATAGTTTTGGATTCGATACTCATTTGATAGATATACTTATTATATGGGCTAACAAATAACAATGGCCCTTTAAGTATTACTAAATTGCATAAATTGCCCACAAATAATGCCAATAATTGAAATATTCATGCCTTAATACAATCTAAATATGCATTAATTGCATAATGAAGACAAATATTTTATTCTATTTAAAAGAATCAAGGAGAAGAGACATGATGATGGGCGGATATTATCCTTTTGTAATTATGATCATTTGGTTGCTTGTCGGTATTGCCGGAGCGCGAATGTAAATTTAATTTTAAGGGTAGTGCTAGTCATTCACTGCCCTTAAGCACCTACTAGATTTTTTGCTTTATCCCTTAAAACATATTTTTGAATTTTACCTGTAGATGTTCTGGGTATGTCCTCAAAGAAATAATATTTAGGAACTTTGAAAGAGGCTAAATTATCCTTACACCATTGTTTTGCTTGGATATCAGATAATGGCTTATGGGGTTTGAGCTCTACAAAAGCACAAGGGACCTCTCCCCATTTTTCATCTACCACAGCTATGACTGCCGCTGCACTGACACAATCATTTTTTAAAAGAGCTTCTTCAATTTCTATAGAAGAAATATTCTCACCACCAGAGATAATAATATCCTTAGATCTATCTTTAAGTTGGATATACCCATCAGGATGAAGAACAGCTAAATCTCCAGAATGAAACCAACCTCCAGCAAATGCTTTCTGATTAGCAGTTTTATTTTTTAGGTATCCTTTCATCACAATATTTCCCTGAAACATTACCTCGCCAATTGTACGACCATCTGCAGGTACTGATTTCATAGTATCAGGATCCATGACACTCAGATGCTCTAAAGGAAGATATCGAACACCTTGCCTAGCCTTTAGGGAAGCTTGATTGGTTATATCTAAAGAGTCCCATTCTTGATGCCACTCATTGATAACTGCGGGACCATAAGTTTCAGTTAAACCGTAAAGATGTGTTACTAAAAATCCTGCCTTTTGCATTTGCTTTAAGACACTTTCGGGAGGCGGTGCCGCAGCTGTAAAAAACTGAACTTGATGTGAAGGTTTATAATCTTGTTGATTTTCTAAAGATAGAATAACTGACATGACGATAGGAGCACCGCATAAGTGACTAATTTTATGGGTTTTTATACTCTCCCAAATAGGTTCTGCTCTGACTTGTCGAAGACAAACGTGGGTTCCTATTATTGCTGACATGGTCCAAGGAAAACACCAACCATTACAGTGAAACATGGGAAGGGTCCAAAGGTATACTGAATGTTTGGGCATGGAAGCCACCATCGCGTTACCCTGAGCTAGAAGGTAGGCGCCTCGATGATGAGAAACTACACCTTTGGGATCTCCCGTGGTACCTGAGGTATAACCCACAGAAATTGCATCCCACTCATTTTCTGGCATCAACCACTGATAGCTATCATCTCCTTTTTCAAGAAATATTTCATAGTCAACTACCTCTAAATCTGAGGAAGTCATAGATCCATAGTCATACTCACTATCGACATATTCAATTAAGGAGGGTTTACTCTCACACAATTGAAGTGCCTCAGCCACAACGCTAGATAACTCCCTATCGAAGAAAAGTATCTGGGAGTTCGCGTGGTCTAGCTGAAAGGCGATGGTTGCTGGATCGAGTCGAGTATTAATAGCATGGATAACAGCACCACACATTGGGATACCATAATGAGCCTCGAGCATGGGAGGAGTATTTAGCAATAAGGTAGATACAGTGCTTCCTCGAGTCATGCCCTTTTGAGATAGGGCTGAAGCTAGTTTTTTAGATCGAAGATAAAACTCGCCATAGGACCTTCGAAGGTTCCCGTGAATGATAGCGGTGAATTCTGGAAAAACGTCAGCCGCTCTTTCTAAAAAGGAGAGAGGGGTAAGAGGTTGATAATTCGCAGGGTTTTGGTCCAAGTCCTGATTGTAGGGATTTGACATAATGATGTATTTTTATTTTTTCCAGTTAGGATTTCTTTTTTCTAAGAACGCTTCAATACCTTCTTTGGCATCTTGGTCCATCATGTTCTCTACCATTACCTGGGAGGCATATTCATAAGCCTGATCAAGGGGCATTTCAATTTGGCGGTAAAAAGCTTTCTTGCCAATCTTGAGGGTCGTACTTGATTTAGAGCTGATTTTCTTGGCTTTTTCTAATATATAGTCTTCTAGTTCTTCTCCAGAGAGACTCTTATTAATAAGACCTTTTTGCTCCGCTTCGTCTGCAGAAATCAAATCTCCGGTCAACAACATCTCCATCGATTGTTTTGATGAAGCATTTCGAGATAGTGCCACCATCGGGGTAGAGCAAAATAGTCCAATGTTGACTCCGGGAGTAGCAAACCTAGAAGTAGAGCTGGTATAGACCAAATCGCAGCTCAGTGCTAATTGACATCCAGCCGCTGTGGCCACACCCTCTACTTGGGCAATCACAGGCTTAGGGTGATTAATAATGGTCTGCATCAGAGTTGAGCATTTTTTTAAAATAAACTGAAAGTACTCTTTTCCCTGATCAGAATTTGAGCGAGCTGCCTTAAGTTCTTTGAGATCGTGACCTGCAGAAAAAACTTTTCCCGTAGAAGACAAAATAAGAACTCGACTAGGGCCCGTACTAAGGTCATCAAAGGTTGACTGAAGTTCATCTATCATTTTCTCAGAGAGAGTATTTTGATGGCTAGGATCGTTCAGGGTGATTTTGACAATACCTTGACCTAGATCAATGGCTTCAACCAGCGATGAAGAATTTTTTGGGCTCATAAAATAACTTCAAACCCTACCTCATCGGAGAGGGAGTTTGCAACAAAGCAATAACGATGGGATCGATCATGCATCTCTTTCAGCTCTTGATCACCAATAGAGAAATCTCCCTCAAAGCCCACAACAGGATGAAGAGTAATCTTGGTGACAGCCATCTGTCCTTTAGAGTTTTTTCCGAGAACAGCATCTGCCTTATCTTCATAAGAACTCACTGGCCATTTCATTTTAGCTGCCAGTGCCAAAAAGGTCATCATATGGCAACTGCTTATAGAAGCGGCTAGAGCCTGTTCGGGATTTGTATTACTAGGGCTGCCTCCCCAGTCAGGTGCGGCGTCCGAGATAATTTTGTAATCTTGGTTAAAGATAACTTCATGAGAGTTAGGAATTTTACCAGGTGTGAGTTCACCCTCACCCAGACTCCATTTGAGGTTGATAGATAATTCAGACATTCGTCAAAATAGTATGAATTATTAGAAAAAACTATAATAAAAAAGGCCTATTTTTTGATATTTTTTATCTATTTGATTATAAGTTTAATAGGTTGTTTTAAAAAAATTATTAAATTTCGAAAAAGTTAAAAAATAAATTATCGGGTTTAGTTTGGGAATTTAAAAATATTTTTGAAATGCCAGTTAATATAGTTTTGTCGTGACTCCTCAAAAGAATAGTTGTTATAACTTACAATACTTTTTTTTATAATTGACTCTTGTCTTAATCCTAATATGTGTGAGGAAAAAATTAATTTAGATTTATTGAAAGACATAAGGCCGCTATCAAATAATTTATGAAAAGTTGGAGTTAAAATTATTCCATTAAAAGAATCGAACTCCTCTTTTTTCTTACAATATCTATGTGGCTTTATATGGCAAGCTTGTAGCAAGGGTTCAATACTAATTGTTGTAACTATGCATCTACCAAATTCATCTAATAATTTATCTCTATATTTTTTTTGCTTTATAGCATCTCTTTTCTCAGATTCTTGATTTAAATAAGATAAATTTTTATCTTTTTGATTAATGCTTTTTTCTGCAATAAATTTTCTTTTATCATAGTTGTAGTCTATAAAAGGTATAAATCTTATTACATTCTCATTTTTATAAGAATATTTAACAATTTGGAAATAACTTATAATAGGAATAAAAATTTCTCTTAAAAAAAACCAAATTTCATTACTTCCTCTTATATAATATCTACCTTTAGACTTGATAGGACCATCTTCTAAAATTATTTCCTCTTCTTCTTTGAGTTGTTCAGATTTAAAAAAATAATCTTTGTAGTTTTCCGATATATTACCAGCGCGATAACCCATTTCTTGATTTGTATACTCATATTTAGCATCCCTTAAATATGTTAGAATGTCTTTCTTTTTAATAAAAAATTTATTTACATTTTTTTCATAGAAAAAACTATGAGTTTTGTCATTAATAGGAGATATATATAATTTAGCTTCTCCGTGACCCCTAAAGGATATAGTTTTATTGACTTTTACAAAACTATCAGCAATTTTTACATATTGAATTCTATCAATTTCTTCCATTATTTAATTTTATCAAAATCGATTTGTTTTAACAAAGATATTAGAACGTTAACAACAATACTATTTCCAGCTTGTCTATACATTTGAGTGTCGCTAACGACTTGTTTAAATTTATTAGGAAACCCCATAAGCCTCAAACATTCCCTTGGAGTTAGTTTTCTAATATTTTCTCCATATGAGATATAATTATCAACACCTGCCCTGTGCATTTTATGCATTGTAGAAACTAGTGGACGAGCAATTTCCAAATCTATTTGTGGTTTTGAATAGAAATTTTTTGTTCCTGGTGAAAGAACATATTTTTTAACCTTATCGGATAAGAAATATTTATTTTGGTCAATGAAGTCTCCATGCCAATTAAATTGTTGATTGGACTTTTGACAAAGAGCAACGTCACCATTAATTTGAGTGTATCTTTTTTTAAGGTTTTTATCGCTAGTAACAAACTTTACTCCTTTCTCAGGTAATTTATATTTTGAATTAAATTCAATTTTTTCGAGAAGATTTTGCATTTTAATTTTTAGCTTCTGTTTTTCAGGAAAAAAAAAATTATATTTATTTCTAAAACCAATTAAAAATAGTCTTTCCCTATTTTGAGGTACCCCAAAATCTTTTGCATTTAATAATGAATAATGAATATCATAATTTAAGTCTTGAAAAGCTTTTAAAATAGTTTGGAACGTATTACCTTTTTGTAAACTTAATAATCCTTTTACATTTTCATATATAAATATCTTAGGTCTTGAGTCTTTTACAATTCTAGCAAAGTCATAGAATAAGGTTCCTCTTGTATCTGCTAATCCGCCTCTTTTGCCTACCATGGAAAAAGGTTGGCAGGGAGCTCCTCCAACAATTATATCAATTTTATATTTAAACTTTTTTCCATCTATTTTTTTTACATCATCAAACCATTTATTTTCTGATATTTTGTAATTTGCAAAATACGATTGTTTAACAAATTTGTCATTGTCAGAGGCAAATGAAATTTCATAATCATATTTTAATTTCTGAAAAGCTTGTTCTATGGCACCAATACCGCTAAAAAGACTGCCTAATCTTATAGTTTTAGTTGGTGCTCTGTTTTTAATATTTTTATTAAATATAGAAAGTTGAATTTCTTTGTTCATTTTTATTTTGATTCTTTTTTTATTATAGGGAGATATCTAATTAACCAAAGATTGAATTTTACTTCAATAAGATTACTAAATTTTAATATTTATAATACTAGAGCTGCACATAGGCTGTGAGCTTGATTGAGGTAGTTTTTGATATTTGTGAAGTCCCACTGTTCCTTGGGAATATCAAAATATTGTAAGTGCTCTCCTGTTATTTGCATTATCATGAGATTGTCTTGAAGCATATCTTCTGTTACATCAATGAAATACTGAGACAAAGGAACTTCTCGTGTAACGTATATTCCTGCTATCTGTCCTAGTCCAAACTCCGTGGAATAGTTAAGAAGTGCGGGTAAGGGAGATCCTCCAAAGTTCAAATCAATACTCTTATCTTCATAAATTTCCGATAAGGGGCTTTGGATATCTTGCATGGTATAGATAAAAAAGAAGACATTAAATTTACATCCATTTTGCTTGTCAAAATTATAGTAAATCTTGTTTCCATGCTGTATTTCGCCATTTTTAGACAGTGAGATATAGTTCTCGCCTTCTCTAATTTCCCAATCATCTGCCTTTACAGGCAATACTGATAATAATAAGACTGTCAGTAAAAAAGTTGTTTGTATTATTTTAATTGTGTTTAGTCCCAAAGAGCTCCTAGGGAAATATGAAGTTTATTGTGATGACACTTTGGGCAGTGAAGGCCAGGGACTGTTTCGTTTTCACTATCTTCTGGCATGTAATCTCGATTTTTTTGACAAGGATCACAATAGGACTCGGTCTCAAATAGAAGGTCGCCTTTGCTATTGTATAAAACTAAATGACACTTATTTTCTAGTGAGTGGCAATTGGAGCATTGATAAAGAGAGTATCCTCTCGAATAATGATGATGAATGGTTTTGCGATTGTTAAGAAATTGAACAGTCTTTTTGTCTTGACCTTTGAGGCCATGAAGAATGTCATCCACATTTCCAAAAAGAAAACCCACGCCTAGAGTGATCTCACTTGAGGAATAATCGCATCTAGAACACTCGATAAAATAAGTATGTCCCATGAGAGATATTATATACCTTTTGGATAAGTTGAACATTTTTTAAGTTTTGGCGCAGCCTGACTGGACTCGAACCAGCACCTCCCTCCCCGCATCATAGGTTGGAACTTGGGCGCTCTTCCATTTGAGCTAAGGCCGCGTAGTTGTGATTAATTTTTGTTGAGGCTAGTGATTGGATTTCAAGTTTTTGAAAATTGTATTTGATTAAAGTGAGATATCCCTTGGGGCAGTAGATTACATATTCATATAATTGGGTTTGTTTAATAATTTTTCCTCCATTCCATCCCACACTATGTTTGGACTGACAACCACAAACGTAGGTATCTAATTTGGAGATGATCTGTGTTTTAATATAGCAGGTGTTTTTAATTTTATCCTCAAATGTCTGATTTGTAATAAGTGGCATTTTTCTTCTCATATCTATTTAGGATTTGGTAGAGAGGGAGTAGAAGGCACTTGTGGTTGATCACATTGCTCCCAGTTAGCTGGAAGTTCTTGGTTGGGCCTAGTTACCCAAACGTGCGAGTAAATGGTTCCGTATTCATTACTGAAGCATTTTTTTCCAAAATGTAGTTGGCTGGGATTTTTTTCATCTGCTACATATAAAAATAGGAAAGCAGCTAAAAAGTGAATAAAAGTCATGTATTTAGTCCTTTCTGGGAATTCAATGACTGCGAGGCAAGGAGAGGTTCAGGGATGCGACGGCAGTGATATTCTGCTCTCTCCATAACACCTTGGATATCCTCGATGGCCCATTCATGGGTGGGAATATCAAAGAGGTTAATGAGAGGTATATTATCACCTAGTGGATGCTGGGTGACTGTAACTCGAAATCGTTTATGAAACTGGTAATATTTTTGAACATCTTCTTTTTTATAGTGGCCTAAATTGACAAGAATAATATGTCCTCCTTTATGCGGTTGGATATGAATAACCTCTCCTTCAGTTGGTGATCCATTTTCACGAAGTTTAAGTTCTTTATTCATTAGTTTTTCAAGTTCGGGATGATTGGTCATTGTGTAAATTTCAAAAAATTGAAGAACACGGTCACATCTACCTTTTTGAAATCCAAATGTAAGAATTTGATTGTCTTCAAGATCACGATGGCTCTGGGCAAAAATAAACTCATCATCTAGAAATTGGATATTCCAATTCTTAAATGTCTCGAGTGACATTGCCGAGGCCATCGTGGATAGAAACAAAGAAATTAGAGCGGGTAATCCAATCGTAAAAATAAACCTTACGGCAGCTAAGAAAAGGAAGGAGGAGCGCTGCCATAAGACCGAAAGGAAAAATGAAAAAACCCCCGCTACTCTCCTTCTATTTTTTTTATAACTGTCAAATAAATACCTGGTAGGGAATGACAGAGCATAGGAGTAGTTAGAAAAGAAAGAAGTTGAGTAAGGTCTTTGCACTAACTACAAACTTATTGATTAAATATAAGAAAAAATGGGTAGAGTGAGAAAACTTTTAGACAGAAATAGGATTAGAAAAGAGAGACCAACCAGTCATTAATCCCCAATATAAAACAGCCATAAGCAGAAAGTAAGACACAGGCATTATCCAGCGTAGTTTTTGATCAAGCGTATTGAAGACACCAGTTTGTTTATCTCGATGATAATCCCAATAGCTATAGACAGTAATAAAAGTCGACAAACCAGCAAAAAAGTATGAAAGTAAAATCCAGGCATCTAAAATGGTGATATAGTTTAATTTAGGAACGTCGTCACCAAAGACAAAATTATAAGCAACGAGTGTCAATAAACTGCCCATAGAGACGGCTAACTTGGACTCAAGTTCAATAGCTCGGATGTAGAAAACGCTGAATGACAATAGTACCAAGAAGACAACGGGTATCACGATCTTCAAAATATAATAAAAGTACTTTCTCTCTAATTCGAAATTGTAATTAATTTTCTCCAGAGTTCCTTGTTGCCCTCTTGGCTTGGGATGACAACAATTTATATGGTGGTCAGTTATCTGCCACTCATAAAGGATCTTATTTCCTTTAATCATATTGAATTCAGGTTCGTAAAGATTAGATATGGTTAGATCTGAGTCTTGAAATATGAAATCTGATTTAGTGGATATTTTATCAAAAGGAAATTTTTGAAACTCTGATTTATTTTTACTTAAATAGTCGACTTTTTGAATAAGAGTAAAATTAAAAGGTTTGGTCTCATCATTAGTGATTAGTAAATTTTCATATTTAATATTTTCTATGGATGCACCGGTCAGAGTAGTATCAAACCATGGATACCAGATTTTTTTTAGAATATTGTCTAGTTCTTGAGATTTTCTAAATTGACAATTTATAATTTCATCTTTTGGAATATTTAAAATTTTTTCAAGACGGTGTATTATTTTATCGTTGTTCCATTTAAGATGGATATCTAAGTCTAATTTGGTCTTACTACTTTGATGGGAAATTTCTATATCGTTAAGAATGATATCTGTATCTACTATGGGGTGACCAAAGTAGGAGTCTTTCACTAATTGAAATACCTCTATGCTGCCATCTTGTTTTTTTATATCTAGTTTGATATTTTGTTTTCCAGGTTTTTCTAATTTGGAGACTATTTTTTGATAAGCTTGTTTTTGATCAATTGGCAAGCGGCTATCATTAATGGCTAAAATCTCATCGCCTGGTTGTAAGTTGATTTCAGTAGAGGCCGATCCAAAACGAATTTTATCAATAATAGGTTTATTTAAATGAAGGACAATTCCTCCGTCATGATGAACAAGCTTTATATTGCTAGTTTCTCTAAAATCTTCTTTAAGAATTTGTTCACAAAATTGAGAAGCATAAGCAAAAGAAGCAGAAAAAATAAAAAAACTTAATAAAATAGATCTTAAAATCAATTCAAACTGATTTTAACACACTCTTAATTTTTGACAACTGATCGTCAATTTTTTGTATGACTTGGTATATTTGCTCTTTTTCAGAGGGTACAATTTTAGTACCACCTGAGCTTTTCTCATCCATAGATTCTAAGATACTGTCATTAAGGTCCCCTACACGACCTCCAATGCCCATTACCTCAGAGAGAACCTCATGTTCAGTTCTTGGTTTTTCGGTCAGTGGTGTGTTTAGACTATCTTTAAGAAATTGTGAGAAAGGCGTTTTTTGATAAAAGCGCTGCATGGCATGTTCTAAAGATACAACATCTTTAAAATGAATATGGCGATCATGATCATCAGGGTCAGCACATTTATAAATATATGACTTAGACTTACCTGTAATTTCTTGAATATCTTGATCGCTTAAGTTTTTTAAGACTTCTTGGAGTGTGTGCTCGATGGAGATAATTTCTTTTGTTTTAGACATAACTTACTATAGCAACTTATGATAATGAGGTAATCATCTTTTTGTGTCCAAAATTATTAAAGCTTTAGACTACTGAAATTTAGAAAGAATTTACATAATACCTTTATGAATAAAAATCATATCGTTCCTACACTGGGAGAAAGCTCATCACCTACCAGGAAAGAACCTCAATCACAATTAGGTGTCGAGCAGTATCTAAGCACCCTATCAAAAACTCGCCAAGAAAAAGAAATTTCCTTGGAAAAAGTTATAGAAAGTCTCAATTTTTCACGAAGTACGCTTGAGTCTTTGGAGCAAGGTAATTTAAATTTTATCCAGTATCCCTTAAACTATTTTTTTACTCGCCAATATGCTCAATATCTTAAAGTACCCTTTCCAAAACAATACCTAATGACTCATTTCAAACCGAGGGACAGAAGCTAATGAAAATATTACTTTTATTCTTAAGTTTATTTATAGCTAGCTGTATAGGCCCCGGCAACGCAAAAGACATACATGAATTTGAAAATTGGGTTCATCGTAGTGATAGTAATAATAATATTGATTTAGTTTATAATGCTGAAAACCCCTATAAATCAGTAATTTTTGTTGTTGATCCCTCTATCGGATGTGACGCCCGATTGGTTTATACAAATATTGAGTTAGAAGAAATTGATTTATCCTCACTGAACGGAGAAAAGTTTGATTGGCAATTGTCTGGTGTTCTTTATAAAAGCGAGGATGCCAGTAAACTTAATACAAATGGCTACACCCGTTTTGAGTTAATTAGTTTTTATAAACATCATTTTGAAGAGCTTGAAGAGCTCCTTGCAACTCAAGGTATTATTAGTTTTTCAGTCGTCGATCCTTTAAATAGATTTGAGCCCCAAAGTGTCCAGCATCAAGCTAATGGATTAAGTCAGGCCTTGGGAAATGCTTTGGATAGTTGTCAAGGATGGACATGATAAAAAAGATTTATTTATCTTTAATAATTATAAGTATGTCATGGCAAGCTTCTTCCCAAAACCTTCAAGGTAAGGTTTATGTTTTAGGATCTATTGACCAAGAGTTAAAGTTATTATTTGAAAAAACTATCACTCAAGAACTTCATGATTATGCTCAAAATATCTCTTTGAATTCAAATTCTCATATTTATGTATTTCCTTACCAAGATAATCAAAGTTGGAGGGTTGTAAGCTTTCATATTGAGGGAGATCACCACCATGAAGAAATATCTCAATTAGAACTCCAAGGAATCCCGCTTCAATCACTTGATCAAATTCGAAATATAATTGGACTTGATGGGTCTCTCAAATACATTGGATGGAATGACTACACCGAACTTCCTCCTGAACAAATTTTTCTAGCATCCAGAGTCATTGCTCAAAACTATTTTTTCTTGCATTTTTAAAAGGCTCCCTATGGGGGTGCTAATTTTTATTTTAACCATGATGTATCAAAGTGGTTTTATACCTATAGTTGTAACTGTAGGAATTTTTATCTATGGAAGTGTTATTGTATTTCTATGCCTGACCTTTAAATCTAAGAAATAGTCTGTAAAATCCCTATTTATCAGTAATATTTTGATTGTTCTCTTATGACATAATTACGCTTGCCGAAGTATCTAAGAGGGAATAAAGTTTTGTTACTAAAAAAGTTTCTGGAGGAACAATGAGTAAACCCAATAACTTGGAATCCTTATGGATGCCATTTACACCAAACAAGACATTTAAAAAAGATCCTAGAATTATTGTCGGTGCAAAAGATATGCATTTTATTAGTGATGATAATCGAGAAATCCTTGATGGCACAGCTGGATTATGGTGTGTAAATGCTGGACATGGTAGAAAAACCATTCAAGAGGCGGTCTCCAAACAATTAGAAACACTTGACTACTCTCCTCCTTTTCAATTTGGGCATCCCAAACAATTTGAACTTGCTAATCGTTTAGCTGAAATTTTTCCTGAAGGAATGAACCATGTCTTCTTCTCTAATTCAGGTTCTGAAGCCGTAGACAGTGCTCTCAAGATTGCTTTAGCATATCAAAGAGCAAGAGGGCATTCCTCTAAAACTCGTTTGATTGGAAGAGAGCGAGGATATCATGGAGTAGGTTTTGGAGGGATAAGTGTTGGAGGTATGGTTAAAAATAGAATGTATTTTGGATCATTGCTCAGTGGTGTTGATCACCTACGACATACTCATAACCACTCATTAAATGCATATTCACATGGTCAACCTGAACATGGTGCGGAGCTAGCGGATGACTTAGAGCGCATAGTACAGCTACATGATGCATCGACAATTGCTGCAGTGATAGTTGAGCCTATTGCAGGATCAACTGGAGTTCTTCCTCCACCAAAAGGTTACTTGCAACGACTACGAGATATTTGCACCAAGCACGATATTCTTTTAATTTTTGATGAAGTCATCTCAGCTTTTGGTAGATTGGGAAAAGCCACTGGTTCTGATTACTTTGGTATCACTCCCGATATTATTTGTTGCGCAAAGGGTTTAACTAACGCCACCATCCCAATGGGGGCAACCGTGGTCCAAGATTATATTTATGAATCAATGCTTGAAAATGCTGACGCTCCTATCGAGCTTTTTCATGGATACACTTACTCAGGCCATCCAGTAGCCTGCGCTGCGGCATTGGCCACTTTGGACATCTATAGAGATGAAGGGTTGTTTGATAATGCCGCTAAAATGGCTCCTTTAATAGAACAGGCTGCCCATAGTCTAAAAGGAAGTAAACATGTTATCGACATCAGAAATTTAGGAGTAATAGCTGCTATTGAGCTAGAACCCCGAGGGAATGCAGTTGGAGCCAGAGGTTTTGAAACTATGAAAAAGGCATGGGAATTAGGTCTTATGGTTAGAGCTAATGGTGATACTTTAGCATTTTCACCTCCATTAATAGTTAATGAAAGCCAAGTAGATGAAATGTTTACTAAAGTAAAACAAGCCCTGGAGCAAGTAGAGTAAAAACATCACCACTACATCCACTATTTAAATTAAAGGCACCGCTGGGTTGGTAGAGACCACAAATCATTATCCACCTATATATAAAGACAATTCCTGGAACAACTATTATAGCGTTTGTTATAAAGAGTGCGGTTGAAAGCATTACTCTAATAAATATTTTTGTTTTCATGTATTGCTTATAAAAAATTCTAATTATTAAACCTGTAGTAACAGCTGATAGGAGTAAAAAAGGAGCATCAAGATGTGATACTAAAAAAGAGTAGTACATGGGTATATCTTACATTGATTTATTTATGTTTTGTAAGAATTTTTTGATATATTAATTTTACATAACAGGGGATTGTAATGAAAAAATATTTATCTGAATTTATTGGAACAGCATTTTTAGTTGGAGCTATACTTGGCTCAAATAGTCTAGCTATGAGTATTATGGGAGAGAGTTCTGCTGCGCATCTAGCCCATGCTCTTTCTATTGGTGGAACTTTAATGGTAATGATAATGGTTTTCGGACCTATTTCAGGTGGTCATTTTAATCCTGCAGTAACAATTTCTTTTTTAGCAAAGGGAGAGATGAAATTTGATGAAGCACTTCCTTATTTCATTTTTCAAATACTAGGCGGTGTTGCTGGCGCAATTGCAGTTAATTTAATGTATGAAGTCAACGCGTTACCTGTGTCAGATGTAATAAGAGATGGTTATGGCCAGTATGTCAGTGAATTTATTACAACATTTGGTTTGGTTATGATTATCCATATCCTTGTAAGCCACAAATCTGAATCTATACACTTAGCTGTAGGTACGTATATTTTTGCTGCAATTACATATTCTAGTTCTACAGCCTTTGCCAACCCTGCTGTTGCTATTGGTAGAATATTTTCTAATGCAGATGCAAGCATAGATCCACTTAGCGCCGTGACATTTATATTCATACAGATTGCAGCCGCTTTGGTTGCTTTTCAGGTGTGTAAAATTTTTCTAGCCAAAGAGGCAAAGCCAAAAAGAAAAAAATAATTTGATATGCTATTTTGGCATAGAATAAAAATTTAAGTTAGACATAGCACTTTTGTCGCTGAGACAAAAGTCGATCAGATTATAGAGCGGTTTGATTATAATTTAGAGTCATGAACAAAATATTTATTGTGGTTTTCTCATTGTTTGCGACTGCAAATTTATGGGCTGTAGATAACATAAAACTCTCACTTGATTGGGTCCCCCAAGGTGAGCATGGTGGTTTTTTTCAAGCTATCTCTAAAGGTTATTATGAGGAACAAAATATTGAGCTGGAAATAATTCCTGGTGGCCCTTCAATAAATACCAAGGCCATGTTAATGGCTGATCAAGTTCAATTTAATATAGGTGGTAGTGCGGGAGCTTTAAATTATGCTAAGCAAGATTTACCCTTTACTGCTGTAGCTTCGTTCTTTCAAAAAACTCCTCAAGTTCTAATTTCTCACCCTAATATGGGAATTGATCATCCGCGAGATTTTCAAGGAAAAACTATTTTTCTTTCAAACTTTGGTAGACTTTCCTTTTGGGGTTTTATCAAACAGAAATATGACTTATCTGACGATCAACTAAAAAGTTATAATTTTAATTCACAGCCTTTTATTGACGATCCTCAGTCTATACAACAAGGCTATTTATCTAGTGAACCATTTGCGATTAAGAAGGTTGCTGGTTTTGAACCAGTTGTTCATTTGTTAGCGGATCATGGTTTTAGTGCTTATGCTAATACCATTGAAGCCTCAGATAAACTTATCCAAGAAAATCCTGATCTTATTAGAAGATTTATTAGTGCTTCACAAAAAGGTTGGAAAGATTACTTAGAAAATGACCCTCAACCTGCCTTTGATTTAATACAAGAACTTAACCCCGACATGCCTTCAGATAAGTTGGCTTATGCTCATGAAAAGTTAATTGAATACAAAATCGTGACAGGAAATAATCAAAAAATTGGCTCTATGACTCATGATCGCTGGCAAGAATTTTATGAAATGTCAGTAGAATTGGGAATTTATGACTCTGAATTTGACTACAAAAAAGCTTACACTTTAGAGTTTTCTAACTAAAATAAGCCCCGCTATGACTTTGCGAGTCTTAACAGATACTGACCGTCAATCCAAGCTAGAGGTAGATCAAGAAAAATTGATTGCCCAGCTTGGTTCGATTAGCAAGAGATTTGCTGGCACTTCAAACAATGCTCTAGAAAATATTAATTTAGAGGTTTTTCAAAAAGACTTCCTGTCTATTGTTGGTCCCTCTGGGTGTGGAAAAACCTCCATTCTTAAAATAATGTGTGGTTTAATTAAGCCCTCTTCAGGAAGTATTAATTGGCCTACTTCCAATTTTCAAAATTCCCCTGAGAACCCAGCCAACCTGAGTTTTGTTTTTCAAGAACCCAATCTTTTGCCTTGGATGAATGTTTATGAAAATATCAAAATGCCTTTAAAGATTTTAAAAGAAGATAATTATAGTGCTGATGAAAAAATTTATGAAATTATTGATTTAGTGGGACTAAAAGGTTTCGAAGGCTATTATCCAAAACAACTATCGGGTGGAATGAGCATGCGTGTTTCTATTGCTAGAGCTTTGGTCACCCAACCTAAGGTCTTGTTAATGGATGAACCCTTTAGTGCTCTCGATGAAAATAGAAGATTTGAATTGAGCCAAGAAATTTTAAAAATTAAAAAAGAAAAAAATCTTACTGTCGTTTATGTAACACACAGTATATATGAGTCTGTATATTTATCTGATCGAATTTATGTAATGCAATCTCATCCTGGAAGAATTTTTGAGGAATTAGATTTTTCAGGTATTGATAAAAATGAAGATTATCGTTTTACTCCTGAATTCTATGAGCAAGCTAAAGTTGTCTCTGACTCACTGAAAAGAGCTCAAATTGTCTAAATTACAATCTCCATTAATTATTTTATGTTTTCTTATTTTATGGGAAATCTTATTTCATACGTTAAATATTAAATGGTACCTTCTTCCACCTCCCACAATGATTTTAGAGTCTATTTACTCTAATTTCTTTTCCTTAATGGTTTCTTTATCTATCACCCTTAAAGTGACTCTTACTGCCCTGGCTGCTTCTATACTTATAAGTCTTTTAATGGCTATAATTTTTTATTTTTCTCAATTTATGGAAAAGGCCATGATGCCAGTCACAGTCATTTTGCAAGTCACACCAATAATAGCTATTGCTCCTTTAATCTCTATTTGGGTGGATAATTCTGAAATGGCTACTCTTATTTGTGCCTTTTTAGTGGCTTTTTTCCCTTTATTAACAAATACGATAGCAGGTTTAAAAAGTACGGAAAAAAACCATTTAGATTTAATGAAGCTCTATCGTGCAAGTAAAATTCAACTTCTTCGATATGTAGTTTTACCTAATGCTCTTCCTTATTTTCTCTCTGGTTTAAAAATTAGTACTGGACTAGCTTTAATTGGTGCTATTGTTGGGGAGTTTGTTATTGGACCTATCTCTGGTCACAGTGGTTTAGCCTATAGAATTATTGAATCAGGGTATCAATTAGAAATTCCAAAAATGTTTGCCTCAGTATTTCTTATCTCAATAACTGGAATTGTTTTGTATAATCTCGTCAGATTGATCAGTTACTTAATACTCAGAGATTGGCACTCCAGTTATATTCAACAAGATTAATATAAATTATTAAAATAGCACCCTAACCTTTGGGGTGCTACGGATCTATTTCTAGCGATCAACCTATATTAACCGTCGTAATTAATTTTTTGTAGAATTTCCAAAACGGCTTTTCTATTTGAGGCAATTTCCTCTAAGTCAATTGGGTCAAACTTAGCATTATTTGCTAATGCCTGTACCCTATCGGATGCAGAGACACTGGGATTAACAGGAAATTCATTATTGTCATTTGCATAAATTTTTTGAGCTTCATCACTTAATAAAAATTCTAAGAAGTCTAATGATGCTTCAAAGTTTTTATTATTTATAATTGAAATTCCAGAAATATTCACATGACTGCCATAGGAGTCTTGATTAGGAAAGATAGGAGATACCTTATCAAGCCAGACTATTTGATTTGGGTCATCTAGCATTTTAAAATAGTAATAATGATTTCCAATACTCAAATCACAAACTCCTGCATAGATAGCTTTTATCTGATCTCTATCGTTGCCTTGAGGCTTCCTTGCTAAATTAGATTTTAATTTAACAATATAGTCTTCAAACCATTCCTTTCCATGATGAGCTATAAGTGCTGAAAATAGTGATACATTGTAGGGATGAAATCCAGATCTCGTGCATAATTTCCCTTTATATTTTGGTAATACTAAATCTTCGTATGAAATTTCAGATATATCTAAATCGTTGTGAGCATAGATGACTCTTGCCCTCATAGTAAGACTTGTCCAATATTTTGATTGTAAATTTTTAGGGACTTTTTCTTGATAGGGGATTTCAAAGTTCGCTTTAGCCTCAGTGATATCTATTAATCTTGCTATATCAGAGGAGAGAAAAATATCAGCTACTGGATTTGATTTTTCTAAAATAGTCTTTTGAACGAGGCCTTTTTTGGAAAATATCCATTCTATTTTATTGCCAGTAGTTTTTTGATATTGGTCAATTAATGGACTAATAAGGAAAGGCTGTCTTTCAGAATAAACTTTAATAGTTGTTTCTGCTTCAGCCTTACTTACAGCGACATACATTGATGTAAGAGCTAATATAATAGCGCCTATTAATACAATTTTAGATTTCATTGATGTATAAGATATATGGGTAAAATTCATAATAATATTAATAAATAATATGATATTCAAAAGCAGCTATTGTAGACTTTTTTTGAAATATATTTCAGATTTATTTTCCTCCTTTTTTTTCCGATGAAAAATTAAATAAAATTTTTTTTTGAAAAAACCAAAAAATTCAATTACTGGAATAGTATATAATTCTTTTAGAGTATGTTTTTTTTGATCATCTTTGGTACCAAGACCTAAAGTTAAATTATCTGTATCTTCTGAATGATGAAGAGATCCAAAAACCCAATCCCAGATAGCTAAAGCAGCCCCGTAGTTTTTGTTATAATGTTCCTTAGCTACTGAGTGATGTAAATGATGTTGAGCAGGAGATATCAAAATGTACTCTAACCACTTCCAATATCTAATACCAATATGTGAATGTCTAAGATTTGAACCAAAAACATTAAATAAAAAAACGAATAAATTCGCACCCAGTATTGTATATAAATCAACCCCTCCTCCAAAAAGATAAACAAATGTTGAGATGGTGATACCTTGTGCAATAGCCGATCTTAATGTGAAAACTAATCCCTCTAATGGATGAGTTCTAAATACAGTCATAGGTGTCAGGTTTGTTGCGGAGTGATGAACTTTATGAAGAGCCCATAAAAAAGGCCATTTATGCATCCATCTGTGGACAATGTATTTAGAAAAATCATCGACAATAAAGTGAGTAGTAGTGAATAAACCAATAATTAAATACTGTGGGGCATAAGAAAATAAACCCATTTCAATGAAATTAATCTCAAAAAAGAAAAAATATAATGCTGTTGCTATTGTAATTTGAGTTAATAAGTGAGGGGAGATTATTAACATAAAAATTTGATTGATAAAAAATACCTTATAGTCACTTTTGGCAGATTTTGAGAAAAAAACTTTAGGGTTAAATATAAATTTAAAAGAGTCTTTTAAAGATTTTTTTTTATAAAAAATCAACCAACCCGAGGCAATTAAAATTGATAAGAATAAATAAAGTATAAAAACTCTTTTTTTAGGATTTGTAAACTGGTCAGCTATATTCTGAAAAATATCAAATAAAAAATCCATGTGTTAAATTTATTATAGCATGGCCTTCCTAAGAAGGCCATGTATCGTCTCTTTATGTGTCAGTGTAGGAGAAGAGACAAACTAATCGTTCTCTGCAGAGTCAGAAGAACCAATTTTTGATGCGAGATCTGCCATATCAGCAAGCATATCTTTTGATCTTGCCTTTACACCAAATTCATCAATCATAAGTTTTTGAATTTTAAGCATATGTAACTTAGCGTCATGCATGGAATAAACCTTACCCATTTCATATTCTGAGGTGATGAATTTTCCATCACTTCCCATCATGCCTTTAATTCCAACTATTTGAGTTTCATCCATTAACATTGGGCCAAAACCAATCATGCGATTAAGTTTCGTTGCAGTCTCTCCAATATTATTTTTTCCAACTTGAAGAGCCATGGAGAAGCCTTTTAACTCTCCCCAATATTTCATGTAATTACTAAACTCTTTGGAAAGATCTTCGTTACTCACAGTTTCTAGGGCTACTAATGACTTATAAGTAGAACCAGCATATTTAAATACTGACTCAGCTATGACTTTCTCCCAATTAGTTGAGATAACATCTACATACCCCATAAGCTCTGATCTTTGAGCATCTGATAATTTCTCTCCATTAGCTGATGTAATTAATTTTCTGCCATCTAAAAAAGCTCTTGTAATGTCTTCCATATAAGATGTTTTTCCACCTTTATCAAAGCTAGAAGCATAATAAGCATGTGCAAATACATACTCAGATTTTAGATCAACAACACCGTCGCCGTTAGCGTCTGCAGCAGCTAGATCTTTTCTCTTAGCTACATTGTAATTATCTTCCGCAGAGAGTAATAGTGAGTGAGCAGCTGCTCCCCAATATCCAAATGCCTCATCCCAGCTATGTTCTTTACCAGTATAACAAGCACCATCCTTGTATGGTTTGTCGTTAGGCTTAGTGTCCGCACCCATTTTTTCATCAAGATAATTATCTACAGCTTGATTGTAAAAGACAGCTCCCATAATAAACTTTGATAGAAGTTGCTGATAATTTAGACCTACGGATACATCTTTAGGATTATCTGCTGCTTTCATCATCCAGAAATCAATAACCTCTGGAGCAGTCATATTATTAGGCCAAGCTGTGATTGTGCCCTTGTATGTTTTTCCAGATAGATTTTTGCCAGAAGATATTTCATTTACTAATGTTTGCTTAATTTGGAAGTCGTCTTTAGAAGATGGTGCAAGAATTGCTTGATCTCCATCAGCACCCACATAATAAGCATTCATATTATCATAGCTTCCTTTTGTTGAAGCTGCTTTAAGACTATCGTGTTGAACGTGTCTTGCTATTTGGCCACTGTAAGAAACAGTATTTGTGCAATCACCAGAGTAACCTTTTAGAGTTACTGGGAAAGGACCATAGACATCTTCGCTGTGAGCTCCTGCATTTGCAAGACCGGTTAAACCGAAACTCAAACAAGTAATAGATGCCAAAATTTTTGTTTTTAAATGTAGTTTTTTCATAGTGAGACAGAAAATATTGAAAAAAATTTATAAAAAAATAAAAAAAAAATTCTTACCGCTAATTGTTATTTATGGAGGTTTATTGGAATAAATTACAGAGAAGAAATTACTTTTTTTTAATATTAATGACTAAAGAGTATTCTTCTAAAAGGGCTAAACAGGCTGGTATTGGAAGGTCTTTATGTAATTCAACGCAATCTTTGTAGTCGTATATTTGATTCTCTTCTTGGTTGAACACGTGAATGTGATCAGTCGTATTTGTGTCGTAGAAAGACTGCTTATCCACTGTGATTTGTTTAAGATATCCTTTTCCTACAAGTGTATTGAGGTTTTCATAGAGAGTTGTCAGAGAAAAATAACTTCTATTTTCTTTTAAAATCTCATTCATTTGATTGATAGAAAAGTGTTTATCTTTACCGTCAAAAATAGATTTTAGCAAAACAACTCTTTGCTTAGTTTGTCTCCATCCACAATCTTGGAGAACAACATCGATTTCTTTTTTTGGAGCTTCAGATAAATTCATTAACACAATTTAGGGCAAAAAACATTATTTTTCAATACTAATAGAGTTATTAATTTATGACAAAAGCGCACTAGTCTAATTTGTAAAGTATTCCAAAAAACTGGTAATTTTGTTTTAAATCAAGATTTCTCAGAATTAGCAGATGTTTGACTCTTATTTTGCATCTCATTTTTTTGAGAATTCAAATAATACATTAAGTTAACTCTGTCTATAAAGGAAGCAGGAAAGTATCTCTCCTCTACGATTTTTTTTATTTTTTTGTTACAAACCTTATTTAATGTCTTTTTCATAAAACAAATAAAATATTAATTTCCTATCATGTAAATATCGTTTTTTTTTATATTTGATTTTTATGAATAATAAAAATTAAATGAAATAAATTACAGATTTGCTTAAATGAAAAAACCAGGGATCGGGAAACCCCTGGTTCATATTATATTGTATAAGTAGATTCTAATTGCAGTTTTTAATTGAATTAGAAATTCCTTTAATTAGTTCTTCATACATCCCATTGCTTTTTTCCATATAAGCTCCCAAGGGGTCTATTATGCCAGTCGATATATTCATATCACTTGCTAAGGTCTCTATTATTTTAGGGTTATATTGAGGCTCAGAGAAAATACATTTTATACCTTTATCGTTAATTAAGTCTTGAATATCTGCAATCTGTTTTGCACCAGGCAATATATCAGGATTTAATGTTAGAGCACCTGAAGATGAAACGCTAAATCTTTTTTCAAAATATTGGTAGGCATCATGAAATACAATATAGCTCACATCTTTTGGCAGGGAGCTATTAACATCTTCAATGAGATTATCTAGAGACTTTAATTTTTTATCAGCGTTAGCCTCATAGGTTTCTTTATTTGCAGGATCTAAATCACCTAACTCATGAGCAATCTCATGAATCATTTCTTTAGCGTTCATTGGGTCTAACCAAATGTGCGCATCAAACTCACCATGCGCGTGGCCATCGTGTCCATCGTGATCATCGTGTCCTTCATGTTCATCATCATGTCCATCGTGATCATCATGGTCATCGTGATCGTCATGATCGTCGTCTTTGTGACCTTCGTGATCATCGTGTCCTTCATGTTCATCATCATGTCCATCGTGATCATCATGGTCATCGTGATCGTCATGATCGTCGTCTTTGTGACCTTCGTGATCATCGTGTCCTTCATGTTCATCATCATGTCCATCGTGATCATCATGGTCATCGTGATCGTCATGATCGTCGTCTTTGTGGCCTTCGTGATCATCGTGTCCTTCATGTTCATCATCATGTCCATCGTGATCATCATGGTCATCATGGTCATCATGATCGTCATGATCGTCATGATCGTCATGATCGTCAAAGATATTTTCTTCTCTAAATTTTAGCTTTTCTATGGAGCTTAATTCCATAAAAGCTACTTTTTTGGTATTACCAGCCAGAGAGTCTAATGGTTTTTTCATAAATGCTTCCATATCTTCTCCAACCCAAAAAATGATATCAGCCTCTTCAAGCATTTTTGCGTGAGAGGGTTTCAAACTGAAATTATGAGGAGAATTACTCCCTTCGATAACCAGAGAAGGCTCTCCAACTCCCTCCATGACACTTGATATTAATGAATGAAGAGGTTTAATTGTTGTTACTACGTTAATATCAGCTTTTGCACTAAAACTTATAAAAAATGGGACTAGTCCGAAAATAATTGATTTTTTGAAGAAATTCATATTAATTACCTATCTTGAATTGTTATATTATTACATAATGTAATATTATAACGATAAGTATGTGTCAATAGTACAATATGGAAAATTCTTTAATAGAGCTTAAGAACTGTGGAGTAAACCGAAGCGCAAAGTGGCTGGTTCGTGGTGTTTCATTAAAAGTCTCTGAGGGCCAAATAGTAACATTGATTGGCCCAAATGGATCCGGCAAATCAACAACAGCAAAAATAGCGCTTGGTATTTTAAAACCAGATGAGGGCACCAATGCAATTAGAAATAATATTAAAATATCGTATGTACCTCAAAAAATATCAATTGACTGGTCGCTACCTTTAAGAGTTATAGATTTTATTAACCTTGTAGAAACATATGAACTTAATGAAATTATGGACACTCTCTCAATAACTGGTATCAAACATTTACTTTATCAAGATGTTAGAAATTTATCAGGTGGAGAATTTCAAAGATTGCTCATGGCAAGGGCTATAACAAAAAAACCCAATTTTCTTGTTTTAGATGAGCCGGTTCAAGGAGTTGATTATCCTGGTGAGATAGCTTTATATAAGACGATTCAACAAATAGTGAAAGAATTAAATTGCGGTATTCTTTTAATCTCTCATAACCTTCATGTAGTAATGTCTCAAACTGACCATGTTGTCTGTCTTAACGGACATGTTTGTTGCTCGGGTGCCCCAAAATCAATTGTAGCTGATCCAGAATATATTAAGCTTTTTGGAAAAAATATAGATCCTACTTTGGCTTTCTATCAACATGAACACGATCATAAACACCTGCCAGACGGTAGTATTGATAATTCTCATTAAAACTTAACATGTTTGATGATTTCTTGTTTAGAGCCTTCATTGCCGGTATCGGACTTGCGTTAATTACTGGACCATTGGGATGTTTTATAGTTTGGAGAAGATTATCCTATTTTGGAGATACCCTCTCACACTCGGCCTTATTAGGTGTTGTTGCAGCCTATGCCTTGAATTTCAATATCATATTATCAGTATTTATAATCTCAGGCCTAATATCATTATCATTATTGTATTTACAAAAGAAAACGAACTTACCTAATGATGCTTTACTCGGTCTATTGGCTCACTCCGTTTTAGCCATAGGACTAGTACTTTTAGGATTACTTTCATTTATAAGAATTGATCTTATGGGTCTTCTTTTCGGGGATATTCTCTCAGTGAATTTCATGGATATTTTAATCGTTTGGATCGGGGGAACTGTAGTTTTAATTATACTAATTTTAATATGGAGGCCTTTATTTGCAGGAACTGTGAATTTAGAATTAGCTAAGGCTGAGGGACTTAACCCAGAATTTGCGAATGCAATTTTTACAATACTAATTGCAGCAGTGATTGCTATTTCTATAAAAATAGTTGGGATATTGTTAATAACAGGTCTGTTGATAATCCCAGCATCAGCATCGAGAAACATATCTTCCACTCCTATTCAAATGGCAATATTTGCAAGCATGATTGGAGTCATGTCAGTCGTCTTAGGTTTGTATTCTTCAATAACTTGGAATACATCAACTGGCCCAACGATCTTGGGTATATCTTTGATTGTCTTTCTTATAACACTACTTCCTTGGAAAAAATTGCTTATCTTCAAAAAAAAAATAAAATCGTAAATTAAATAATGGCATCTTTAAAATCTCATAATAAAAAAGAGCAGGACCTAAGCCTCACTAAGAACCAAAAGATTGTTCTTAATTTGCTACAAAATTCATCAGAGCCTTTGAAAGCGTATTCTATTTTAGATAGCCTTAAGACAGAGGGGCTCAAATCGCCTCTTCAAATTTACAGAGCCCTAGATAAACTTGAAAAGTTAGGTAAAATTCACAAAATTGAGAGTAAAAACTCATTTATTGCCTGTAGCAACTCTAATTGCGCAAGAAATACTGCGTTTACCATCTGTGAGAGTTGTGGAAATGTAAAAGAACTAAAAAATAATTACCTTTCTGATGGTGTAAATGAATTAATAAAAAAAAATAAAATGAGTATCACACGCTACAACCTTGAATTTTATGTTTTATGCAAAAACTGTAAAACAAATTAAAAGTATCTTTAGTTCTACAAAAAAGGTTTAATTTATTGAATTTTTGTCTATTGACATAGATAAAGACCTATATATATTGTGCTCCTCATTATGTATGCAGTTCTAAAATCAGTTGGAAAGCAGTTTAAAGTATCACCTGGTGATATTATGAAAATTGATAAAATTGAAGGCAATGTGGGTGATACAATCTCCTTTAAAGACATTGTTGCTGTTGGAAATGGTGACAAATTTGAATTTGGTTCCCCTGCTGTAAAAGGTGCAGAAGTTTCTGCAAAGCTTCTACATCAAACAAGGGACGATAAGATTAGAGTTTTCAGAAAAAACAGAAGAAAACACTTTCAAAGAACTAAAGGACACCGACAATACATTTCCATACTAAAAGTGATGTCAATAAAGTCTGCTATAGGTGAAGAAAGCTTTAAAGAGCCTGTCAAGAAAGCAGCCGTTAAATCTGAGACACCAAAAAAATCTGCAACAAAAGTAGAAACAACAAAAAAAGTTGAAGCTAAAGTTGAAAAACCTAATAAGACTGAAGCTAAAGAAAAAAAAACTGTAAAAAAAGAAGCAACTGAGGTAAAAGAGTAGAACTATGGCAACAAAAAAAGCAGGTGGAAGTTCCAAAAACGGAAGAGACTCGGCTGGTAGAAGGCTTGGAGTAAAGAAGTTTGGTGGAGAGCACGTAATTCCTGGAAATATTATTGTTCGTCAGCGAGGTACAAAATTTTACCCGGGCGACAATGTTGGGATTGGAAAAGATCATACTCTTTTCTCCTTAGTCGAAGGCAAAGTTCTGTTCAAAAAATCTCGAAACAGACAGTTTGTTTGCGTAAACTAAATTTTCCAAAAAAATTCTCAATTTAAACTGTTATGGCATTTATAGATAAAGCAAAAATATATATCAAATCAGGAAATGGTGGTCATGGAGCTCTCAGTTTTCGAAGAGAAAAATATATTGAGTATGGTGGACCTAATGGCGGGAATGGTGGCAAGGGGGGAGATGTAATTTTTCGTGGAAATAAAGGTATTAACACTTTACAGAGATATCGATTTAATCAACACCACAAGGCTCAAAATGGTATGGGTGGTGCTGGTCAACTAAAAACTGGATCTAGTGGAAAAGATCTTATTTTAGATGTTCCATGCGGTACTGAAATTTACACTGAAGACATGAGTATCAAGATATATGAAATTTTAGAAGACGACCAAACCTTCCATTTTTTAAGAGGTGGCCAAGGAGGCAAAGGAAATGCCCACTTTAAAAGTTCCACTAATCGAGCACCTCGTAAATTTCAGCAAGGAGAGAAAGGACAAGAGTCAACTATTCGTCTTAAACTCAAAATATTGGCTGATGTGGGACTAGTAGGAATGCCCAATGCTGGGAAATCTTCTATTTTGAATTTTGTTACAAATGCCAAATCGAAAGTAGCTGATTATGCCTTTACAACTCTTCATCCACATATTGGGATGGTACAAAAAGAAGACTTGGAATTTGTTTTAGCAGACATCCCAGGTCTGATAGAGCATGCAAGTGATGGAAAAGGCCTTGGGCATGATTTTTTATCTCATGTAGAGAGATGTAAAATTTTAATACACGTAATTGATATTACTGAGGAAAATCCTTTTCAAAATTATCAAGTCATTCGTCAAGAATTAGTAAATTATGGTGCTAAAATAGAGTCAAAAAAAGAGATTATTGCTTTGAATAAAATTGAAATCACCAATAAAGATAAGATTAAAAAAGTTCAAAAAGAATTTGAGACATCACTCAATCAAGAAATTAAGTTGATTTCTGCTGCTACAGGATATCAACTCGATCAATTAACTAATTTATGTTTAGAGTACTTACAAGATGAATAAGAAATTTATAGAATTAGCAAAGAAATCCAAAGTTATCGTTATTAAAGTTGGATCTAATATCCTAGTCAATGAAAAACATAGTCTTCGAAAAAAATGGCTTAACTCTTTAGTAACTGATGTACAAAAACTTCAAAAAAAGGGATCAAAAATTATAATTGTATCATCTGGGGCCATTGCGCTTGGAAGAAATATTCTATCTAAAAAAAAATTGATAAACCTTCATGAGAAACAGGCGGCGGCTTCAATAGGTCAAATACAATTATCTCAACACTGGCAAAAAGCTTTTGCTAAAAATAAAATTCAAAGTTCTCAAATTCTAATTACCGCAGAGGATTTAAATGAAAGAAGAAAGTATCTGAATATTCGAAACACTATTTATTCCTTAATGGACTTAAACGTCATCCCAATTATTAATGAAAATGATACTACCTCAACTGAAGAAATTAGATTTGGTGATAATGATAAACTATCCGCCATGATTGCTAATGCTCTGTCAGCTGAATTATTGATCTTATTGTCTGATGTTAATGGGTTGTATACAGCAAATCCTAAAAAATCAGCTCAGGCAAAATTGATAACTTCAGTAGAAGAGGTTGATCACGAAATTGAAAAATATATTGATAAAGATTTGAGTGAGTATGGATCAGGTGGAATGCTAGCCAAAGTTAATGCTGCTAAACTATGTATTCAGTCAGGGTCAACCATGATTATCTCTAATGGCTTGGTTAGCAATCCCCTTGAAAACATTAACCCTAAAACTTCAACATGGTTTCACCCTTCAAAAAACATTCTTACGAGTCGGCAACAATGGATTTGGAATAGACCAATTCAAAAAGCCATTATTCATATTGATGAAGGAGCTGCGAAAGCATTGAAAAAAAATTCTAGTCTACTGGCCATAGGGGTAAAAAACATTGATGGAAAGTTTTATCGTGGAGATACTGTTTCTATTCATTACAATAAAAAAGAATTGGCTAGAGGAATGATTAATTATGACTTTCAAGAAATGGATAAAATTAAAGGTAAAAAATCAAAGGAATTTAGTGATATTTTAGGTTTTGTTCGTGAAGATGAAATAATTCATAAAGATAACTTGGTAGCGTCGAGATGAGTGATTATTTCAAAGAAATTTTAGATCAATCTAAAAAGGCCTCAAGCGCCATTTCTAAACTTAATGCTGAGGATAGAAGTAAAATTCTGATGAATATTAGCGGATTTTTGTTATCCAAAAAAAACGAGATCTTAAAGGCCAATCAATTAGATGTAGAAAGAGCTACATCCAATAATCTTTCTACTCCAATGATTAACAGATTAGTTCTTACTTCTGAAAAAATAGACCAGCTCTCGAAGGATGTTGAAAAAATAGCTCAAATGCAAGATCCCTTAAACCAAATATTAGAGAACTGGACAAACCCATCAAACGGATTAATTTTTTCAAAAGTTTCAGTGCCAATTGGTATTATAGGAATTATTTATGAGTCTCGACCAAATGTAACAATAGATGCGGCATGCCTATGTCTAAGGTCAGGAAATGTTTCTATTCTTCGAGGTGGGTCTGAGTGTATTGAAACTAATAAAAAACTTTATGATTGTATTCAAGAGGCTCTTAAAGATTTAAAATTGGATCCTTATCTTGTTTGTTTCATCCAAAATACTGATCGAAGTTATGTCAACGAGCTTTTAAAAGCTGAGGGAGATGTTGATGTCATTATTCCGCGGGGTGGCAAATCATTAATTGAGACCATATCTAAAAACTCACGTGTACCAACAATCAAACACTTAGAGGGAATATGCCATACTTTTTGGGATGATGGCTACGATAAAGCAAAGGCAGCTTCTGTTATTATGAATGCAAAAATGAGAAGACCTGAAATATGTGGTGCCACCGAAACACTCCTCATACATTCAGGAAATCAAAAAGAAGATATTGCTGATGTTTTAGATAATTTGAGATCTCAAGGATGTGAAATTATTGGATGTGAACGAGTTCAAGAAATCTACAATATTGACCGTTTGGCCTCTAATAATGATTGGTCAACAGAGTACTTGGATAAAAAAATATCTGTAAAAATAGTTGATAGTGTTGAGGAATCTATCGATCATATTAATAAATATTCAAGTGGTCATACGGAAAGTTGCTTAAGTAATAAAGAAAAGTCAGTAGAGTATTTTTTTCAAAATTGTAAAAGTGCTATTCTTATGAACAATGCATCGACACAATTCGCAGATGGTGGTGAATTTGGATTTGGTGCAGAAATTGGTATTTCTACTGATAAGCTTCATGTTCGTGGACCTGTAGGGGCCAAACATCTAACTACCTTCAAATATCAAGTGATAGGCGCAGATACTACCAGACCCTAATGGATTTACATCAGAAGTTATTAGAATTAAAACTACAAGTTGACTATCTGATCTCATTGAAAAAAGAAGATATTACTCACGTAATAAAATCCTCAATTTATGAGTTAGAAAATTTAAAAGTTTTTAGTGAGGAGGATTTGAAACAGATAAATAAAGTTATTCTTACTAATGAACCTTTCAATAATCTTTACTTCAAATATAATAAAGAAAGCTTAATTACTAGAGGAGCAGTTTACCTACAGGATGAAGATGATCTCATTTTTATAACATCCTTGTTTTATTTTTTTAAAATTAGAATACCAACTCTACTAAATACAAGTTCAAAATTACAATTACAATCTTTTTATATTTTTTTGAAATCCATAAAAGAAAATAATATCTCTGAAAAATTTTTAATAAAAATTGATGACTAGAAAATTAGGAATTTATGGAGGTTTTTTTAATCCTCTTCATGAGGGACATCTTCACGCTGTTAAAACATCCATTAAAAATTTAAAACTTAAAAGGCTTATAATGCTTCCTACTTATCAAAATCCTCTAAAAAATAGTCTTAATCGAGATTCCATTGATGCTCAGATTTTTAATATGCGTTCTAAAATTAAAGATCCTTTAGTAAAAGTATCTGATTTTGAGTATCGTTATAAAATCAAAAGCACTTATGATTTACTTCAAAAAATTAAAATAAAATGTGACATTAATTCTCTCTATTTAATAATTGGTCTCGATCAACTTGGTCAGTTGCATAGGTGGAAGGAGTATAAATGGATATTAAGTAATATTAGCATTTGCGTTATTTATAGACCGAGATATGATGAGTTTATTGAAAATTCAACAGTCCAAATACAATACCCTAATTTATTTATGTCTAATTTAACTAAGTTTATCAACAGTTCTACACCATCCTGCTATATTCTTGGTAATTCTGGTATAGATATCTCATCAAGTGAGCTGCGAAATTCCTAGTCAACATAAAGATCCCTCGGTACAAGTTATTGTGGAAAGCCTAGAAGACAATAAGGCTGAAAATATTTCTATTATATCTTTAAAGGGAAAGGCTGAATTTGCCGAATATATGGTGGTAGCCTCTGGTCGCTCGAATAAACATGTGGACTCTGTCTCTGAAAAAGTTTTTAGAGATCTAAAAACTCAAAAAATGTATTGTACAAAGCCCGAAGGAAGACCTCTTTGTGATTGGACAGTTATTGATGCAGGTCATGTTTTAGTGCATATTTTTAGAAATGAAATTCGTGATGTCTATGACTTGGAGAAATTATGGTCAGAGGACTTCACCAATGCAAATACTGCTACTTAGAAAATATAAATGTTAAAATATATTTTAGTTCTTTTAATATTCTTATGTGGACAATCATGCTTCGCAGATACAAAAGAGACATATAGACAATTAAGTATTTTTAATGAGGTCTACAATCGAGTTAAAGATCAATATGTCGAGGAAGTTACGGATAAAGAATTAATCGAAAAAGCTTTGAATGGCATGCTTCAGGCTTTGGATCCTCATTCTAGTTACATGAATGAGGAAGTTTACAAAGAAATGCAAATTGATACTTCAGGTTCGTTTGGTGGATTGGGTATTGAAATTACAACTGATAAAGGTTTTATTAAGATCGTCTCACCAATAGATGATACACCTGCTCAAAAAGCTGGAGTTCAAGCTGGTGATTATATCACTCACCTCGACGGAATTTCAGTTGTCGATATGACCTTAAAAGAAGCTATCGACATAATGCGAGGAGAGGTAGGTGAGCCTATCACCATCACTATTGTGCGCGGAACAGAAAAACCTTTTGATATAGAAATTAAAAGAGACATTATTAAAGTTCAATCAGTTAAACATCGTGTCATAAATGATGTAGGTATTCTTCGAATTAGTACATTTAATGAGCAAACTACTGTTGGTTTAAAAGAAAGCATAGAAGAATTAGAAAATGGTAGCAATCCTCCAATAGGCTATGTCTTGGACTTAAGGAATAATCCAGGAGGCTTATTGAATGAATCTGTTACAGTAAGTGATGTTTTTTTAGAAAAAGGTGAGATCGTATCAATTCGCGGTAGAGAGAAAAAAGATGTACAAGTTTTTTCAGCTAAAAAAGGAGATATGATCAACGGAAAACCTTTAATTATTTTGATTAATGAGGGTTCTGCTTCTGCCTCAGAAATTGTTGCAGGAGCTCTTCAAGATCATGGTCGCGCCGTTATCATGGGAATAAAATCTTTTGGTAAGGGATCTGTTCAAACTATCTTACCTATAGATAGTGGAGCAATTCGACTTACTATCGCTAAATATTATACACCAAGCGGCGACTCAATACAGGCTGTAGGTATTATACCTGATGTTGAGGTGCCCCGTGCTGAGCTTAATGTAATTGATAGTTATTTTACTTTTAGAGAGTCGGATTATCGTGATGCTCTAGACAATGAAACCACTGAAGGTAATGAAGAACAAGAGGATTTTAGTGATCTCCTTGAGAGCGACTATCAGTTATCTCGTGCCGTTGATGCCGTCAAAACTATAGCTGTTTTAAATTAATGAAATTAGATCCCAATGATTATCGCCCTAATGTGGGAATGATGATTATAAATAATCAAAAAAAAATATTTGTTGGTAAGAGAATTGATCATCCTTCAAATTTTTGGCAAATGCCTCAAGGTGGAATTGATCCTCAAGAGAAACCTGTGGTTGCTGCCTTGAGAGAAATGGAAGAAGAGGTTGGAATTAAAAAAAATAAAGTTCAATTACTAAATCAAATCTCAGACTGGTATTATTACACTATACCCAAGGATCTTGCTCAAACGTTATGGAAAGGACGGTACAAAGGTCAACGACAAAAATGGTTTTTATATAAATTTGAAGGAACAGAAAGCGATATAAATATTCACACAGAGCATCCTGAGTTTTCTGATTTTAAATGGGTTACTAAAGATTTCCTTGTACCCAATATTGTTCCTTTTAAAAAAGAAATTTATAGTAAATTATTAGAGGAGTTTAAAAACTACTTATAAGAAGGGGTGTTAACTACTTGTTCAAAAGTGTTAAGTGCAAGCTCGTTACCTTCAAGCTCTTGATAAGTTTTGGACTGCTGAAAATTAGAATTATTGATCTCTGAAAGAGGTTCAATTTGATCAACTAATACTTCACATACTTTTTCTTTTAGCATAACTAGGCCGCCTGAAACAAAGAAACTTTCTTCAACCTTATTATTAGACATGATAGCCATTTGACCAGGTCTCAAGGAGCTGATGAAGGGAGAATGATTGACCATTGCAGCAAAATCACCCTCCGCTCCTGGCAATACTGCCATTTCAACTTCTTTTTCAAAAATAACTTTTTGAGGAGATACGACCTTTAAATTAATCATTGTTACTTAGTAACTTCCTCTGCCATTTTTTTAGCTTTTTCTAAAACCTCTTCAATAGTTCCTACCATGTAGAAAGCTGCCTCTGGAATGTGGTCGTAATCACCTTTTACTAAACCATCAAAACCTTTTATTGTATCCTCTAAAGATACAAACTTACCTGGTGATCCAGTAAAAACCTCTGCCACGTGGAAAGGCTGACTTAAGAAACGCTGAATTTTTCTAGCTCGAGATACAACTAATTTATCTTCTTCAGATAGCTCATCCATACCTAGGATAGCAATAATATCTTGCAAGCTTTTGTATGTTTGAAGGGTTTTTTGAACATCTCTTGCTACTTGATAGTGCTTATCACCAAGAGTTCTGGGCTCTAAAATTCTTGAAGTAGAGTCTAGAGGGTCAACTGCAGGATAAATACCAAGCTCAGCAATGGATCTATTTAACACTGTCGTTGCATCTAAGTGAGAAAATGATGTTGCTGGTGCCGGATCAGTTAAGTCATCGGCAGGGACATAAATCGCCTGAACAGAAGTAATAGAACCTTTATTGGTTGTTGTAATTCTTTCTTGAAGAGCACCCATATCAGTTGCAAGTGTTGGCTGGTAACCCACAGCTGAAGGGATACGTCCTAGAAGTGCAGAAATTTCTGAACCAGCTTGGGTAAATCTAAAAATATTGTCAACAAAAAATAAAACGTCTTGGTTTTCTTCATCTCTAAAGTACTCAGCTTGAGTTAGTCCTGAAAGTGCAACTCTCGCACGCGCTCCAGGAGGCTCATTCATTTGACCGTAGACTAGCGCCACTTTTGACTTGTCTCCGTCAATATCGATAACTCCCGATTCGATCATCTCATGGTAAAGGTCATTACCTTCTCTTGTACGCTCACCAACACCAGCAAATACTGAATATCCACCGTGTGCTTTTGCAACGTTATTAATAAGTTCCATGATTAAAACTGTTTTTCCAACACCAGCTCCACCAAACAGACCAATTTTTCCACCTTTGGCATATGGAGCTAAAAGGTCTACGACTTTGATACCCGTCACAAGCACCTCTGTTTCAGTTGATTGATCAACAAAATCTGGAGCACCCCTGTGAATTGGTAGCTGTTTTTGAGAAGCAATGGGACCTCTTTCATCAATTGGTTCACCAATAACATTCATAATTCGACCTAATGTCTCAGGGCCGACTGGGACAGAAATAGGATTACCTTGGTCAGTTACTTCTTGACCTCTTTGCATTCCCTCTGTCGCATCCATGGCAATTGTACGAACTGTATTTTCTCCAAGATGCTGAGCTACCTCTAGCACCACTTCTTGGTCTCCAATATTTGTAACTAATGCATTCATAATAGGAGGAAGTTCCCCTTCAAATGTTACGTCAACTACAGCCCCTAATACTTGTGTTATTTTACCTGATTTATTACTTGCCATTATATACTCCTTTCCTATACAGCCTCTGCGCCTGAAATAATTTCGATAAGTTCTTTTGTTATTACTGCCTGACGAGTTCTATTATAAGTCATTGTTAATGACTCAATCATATCGCCGGCGTTTCTTGTTGCGTTGTCCATAGAGGTCATTCTTGCTGCATGTTCTGCAGCTGAACTTTCTAAGATACTTCCATAGACTTGTGTCATAAAATTTCTTGGTATTAAATATTCTAATAGTTCATTTTTATCTGGTTCAAATTCGAAGGTTGCATTACTGCTCTCTTCAGAATTTTCAACAGAATTTGGTTCTTCCAAAGGAATAAGAGATTTGAAGGTTGGCTCTTGAGCAATGGCTGAGACAAACTTGTTATATAAAATACTCACTTCATCAACTGCCTGAGACTCAAATAGTTCAGATATTTTATTTTTAACATTTTCAGAAACCTCTAATTGTCTATCGTTAGAGTTAATATCCTCAAAACTTTCTATAATCTCTTGCTCGCTTCTCTTGTAAAAGGCACTTGCTTTTTTTCCAATCGGCATAATTTTTACTTCAATTCCTTTGGATTTTTTTTCTTCAATCCATGCAATAGCACTTCTAAACAAAGAAGAATTGAATCCACCACATAAACCTCTATCAGATGAATTAATAATAAGTAATGAAACTTTAGGATTTGAACGGCCCACTAAAACCTCTGGTAGATCAGAGTTATCTTTTGACCCGCCTGAAAGAGAGGACAGGATAAAACTTAAACTCTCTGAATACACTCTTGAGGACTCCGCTAATTCTTGGGCTCTTCGCAATTTACTTGCAGCGACCATTTTCATAGCGGAAGTAATTTTTTTAGTAGACTTAACGCTTGCTATTCTTGTTTTTAGATCTTTTAGATTAGGCATTAGCTATAGTTTTGACAAAAGTCTGCTAAAAACTCCTCTATTTTCTTATCTGACTCATCGCTAAAATTACCAGTGCTGTTAATTTCATTAAATATATCAGAATGCTTAGATTTAAAACTTTCTAAAAATTTATCCTGAAAGTCAGTTATTTTAGATGTATCAATTTTATCAAGAAAGCCTCTAACACCTGAGTATAAACTTAGAACTTGATCCGCTACAGTCATAGGAACATACTGATCTTGTTTTAACAATTCAGTTAGTCTCTCACCTCTCGATAAAAGTTGTTTTGTAGATGCATCAAGATCAGAAGCGAACTGAGAAAAAGCTGCCATTTCACGATACTGAGCTAATTCAAGCTTGATCTTACCCGCAACTTTTTTCATTGCTTTGGTTTGAGCGGCTGATCCAACACGACTTACAGACAAACCTACATTAATCGCAGGTCTAATACCTGAGAAAAATAGTTCTGTCTCTAAAAAGATCTGGCCATCAGTAATTGAGATCACGTTTGTAGGAATAAATGCAGAAACATCACCACCCTGAGTTTCAATAACTGGAAGCGCTGTTAAGCTACCCCCACCACTATCATCATTAAGTTTGCATGCTCTTTCAAGTAAACGTGAGTGTAAATAGAATACATCACCGGGAAAGGCCTCTCTTCCAGGGGGTCTTCTGAGTAAGAGTGACATTTGTCGATAGGCAACGGCTTGCTTTGATAGATCGTCATAAACGATTAGACCATGCATTCCATTGTCTCTGAAGAATTCTCCCATGGAACATCCTGTATAAGGAGCAAGAAACTGAAGAGGAGCAGGATCAGATGCTGTCGCAGCAACTACGATTGTATATTCTAATGCTCCATTTTCCTCAAGAGTTTTGACCACTTGTGCAACAGTTGATCTTTTTTGACCAATCGCAACATAAATACAATAAAGTTTTTTAGATTCATCATCTGACTGATTAACTTCTTTTTGGTTGATAATGGCATCAATCGCAACAGCTGTTTTTCCTGTTTGTCGGTCACCAATAATTAATTCTCTTTGGCCTCTTCCAACAGGAACAAGTGCGTCTAAAGCTTTTAAACCTGTTTGCATAGGTTCACTCACACTTTTTCTTGGAATAATACCAGGGGCTTTTACTTCAATCCTTCTTGACTCACTACTTTGAATAGGTCCTTTTCCATCGATTGGATTTCCAAG
>CABWYP010000004.1 GCA_902509695.1 uncultured Alphaproteobacteria bacterium
TTCGTGCTTGGGTGGCGGATATAGGATCTGAAAGAAATTATTTTAATATCTATAAAAAACCTCTGGCGGCTAGATCTCGCAGAAGGGCAATTAGCTCTCTAAAAAACTATCTTAAATTTTCCTCCCTTAAAAATAATCAATATAAATTGGGATATACAGAAATACAGCTTTTAAAAAACCCAAAGATACCAAAATCTCTGCCCAAACCAATATCAGAAGACCAAATCGATCAATTAATTGGACAGCTAATTAAAGTGTCAAAGAAAAGCTGGGTTCAAAAAAGAAATTTAGCACTTTTATATCTTTTATACGGGTGTGGTCTTCGCATTAGTGAGGCCCTCTCAATTACTAAAAAACATTTGGCTAATGAAACATCTTTAACTGTGATGGGAAAGGGAAAGAAAGAAAGGCTCATTCCAGTATTAGAAATTGTTAGCCATTCTATAAATAACTATTTAAAAGAACTACCATATCAAATCTCCGAAGATGATTTTATATTTGTTGGAGATAGAGGGGCTCCATTAAAAGCATCAGCCTTTCAAAGAGATTTAAAACAAGCTCGAATTAATTTAGGACTTCCTCATACGACTACACCTCATGCTTTAAGACACAGCTTTGCAACTCATCTTTTAAAAAACGGTGGAGATTTAAGAGTTATTCAGGAGCTATTGGGCCATAGCTCTTTGTCAACTACACAAATTTATACAGAGGTAGATGATGTAAGTTTAGAAAAAACTTATCGTGAGAAAAATCCTAGTAAATAATTATTCTTTTCCCTTAGCTATGAAAAAGGGATTTATAATATTTTCTTTTTGATAAATGAGTCTATTTCCATTTAAATCCTTTACACTTCCACCCGCTCCTTCAACTACTGCCTGTGCTGCAGCAGTGTCCCACTCTGATGTTGGTGCTAGCCTAGGATATATATCTGCAGAACCATCTGCTATCATACAAAGTTTAATAGAGCTACCTGCTTGCAGTAATTCATAGTTTTTGAATTGAGAAATAAATTTCTGAGTTTCTTCATTCAAATGGCTTCTGCTAGCAACTATGCGTACGGGATTATTTTGTAGAGAAACTGATAATTCATTAATATTGGATGCAGAGATTTTGAAAGAACTTTTATTAAATCCTCCCACATATAGTGTTTTCTTGATAGGAGAATAAACATAACCTAAAGTCGGATAGCGATCTTCTATTAATGCAATATTAATAGTAAATTCACCATTTTTTTTTATAAATTCTTTGGTTCCATCAAGTGGGTCCACTAACCAATATTTGCTGTTAGTGGTATGTAATTTTTTAGATTCTTCAGATATTACGGGTAGAGAAGATATAGACTTTAAACATGATTCAATTAAGCGATGAGAAACGATATCTGCTTTGGTAAGAGGGCTATTATCACTTTTATATGAGATTGATTGATTAAAATCATCATAAATATCAATAATTTTAGATCCACACTCTTCTAGACAACTCTTAATGTCATCATAATAGTCGTAATGTCGTAATTTGTTATTTTTATCCATAATATGATATTTGGGAATATTTATCTATACTTTTATAAATATATTTAATATGTTTCATTAATTGCGTCATTAGTGCTACCATGTTGAATCTTACTTTATTTTCCAAAGATAACCCAACAATAAAAAAGGCTGCTTGGGATAGTGACAGTCATTTTAAATATCTAGCAAAACATAATATATTTAATACAAAACGATCCTATGAACGCTGGGTGGAAAAAGAAAATATTTTTCCAGTTAATCTTGACTCTGAAGGCTATATTCGGCTTTTCTCTAATCAAATAAATAATTTACTTCAAAATTATTTTTTGAAACTTTATGAAAAACAAAGAAGGCTTATTTTATATGTTCAATATTTTGAATTGAAAGGTAGTAAGTTTTTATTTGCCAATGATAGACGCAATGGAAGATTATGGGTAAAAGTAAAATCTAAAAAATATAATCATCTCGTTGAAGGTTTGAAATCTTTTTCTAAAATTCGAAAAAAAAATATTATTGTATTACCTAGCCATGAATTACTTAATGAATTTAAAGGATCTGAAGAGTTAAATCTTAAATCAAAACTTTCTATTTTTATTCCTCAGTTTATTTTTCAAAAGAAAGAGATTGATATAAAAGAAACAATTTTTTCAAAAAAATTTAATCTTAGAAAAAGTAGTTATCTCTCTGATTTAGAAGCAGAAAGTATTCATATAATTAGAGAAGTAGCAAGTGAGACCAAAAATCCTGTTATGCTTTACTCAGTAGGAAAAGATAGTTCTGTGATGTTGCATCTAGCACAAAAGGCATTTTATCCAAGCCCTCCCCCTTTTCCTTTGATGCATGTTGATACACGTTGGAAATTTCAAGAAATGTATTTGTTTCGTAACTGGATGGCAAAAAAATCTGATATGAAATTAATTACTCATATTAATCCTGAAGGGGTGAAGTCTAACGTTAATCCCTTTGATCACGGTTCCTCTGCTCACACTGACATTATGAAAACACAAGGCTTAAAACAAGCACTAGATCAATATGGATTTGATGCCGCTTTTGGTGGAGCACGAAGAGACGAGGAGAAATCTAGGGCCAAGGAGAGGATTTTTTCTTTTAGGACTGCTTCGCATCAATGGGATCCCAAAAATCAACGCCCTGAACTTTGGAATCTTTATAATGCAAAGGTTAATAAATCCGAGAGTATTCGAGTATTTCCTATCTCAAATTGGACTGAATTAGATATTTGGCAATATATTTATCAAGAACAAATACCCATTGTTCCTTTGTATTTTGCTAAAACAAGACCTGTTATTAAAAGAGAGGGGATGTTGTTAATGGTTGATGATGAAAGACTCAATCTTCAACCTCATGAAAAAATTGAGTTAAAAAAAATACGTTTTCGTACATTGGGTTGCTATCCTTTAACTGGGGCTATTGAATCCGAGGCAGATACGCTAGAGAGTATTGTTTTAGAATTACTACAGTCAAAAACTTCTGAGAGACAAGGAAGGGCAATAGATACGGACTCCAACAATTCTATGGAAAAGAAAAAATTAGAGGGCTATTTCTAATGAAACCTTCTAATGCCATTAATCAGTATTTAAAAGAACAAGCTTCACTTGATCTTTTAAGATTCATTACCTGCGGATCTGTAGATGATGGAAAAAGTACTTTAATTGGAAGAATGTTATATGAGTCACAAATGATATTCGACGATCAAGTTGCTTCCTTAAAAAATGACTCTCAAAAACATGGAACTCAAGGTGAAGATATAGATTTTGCTTTATTAGTAGATGGACTATCTGCTGAAAGAGAGCAAGGAATTACTATTGATGTCGCTTATCGTTTTTTTTCTAGTAGTAAAAGAAAATTTATTGTAGCAGATACGCCCGGTCACGAACAGTATACAAGAAATATGGCAACAGGAGCTTCAACAGCTGATTTAGCTATTCTTTTAATTGATGCACGCCATGGAATAGTAACACAAACCAAAAGACACTCTTTTATTGTTTCTCTCTTAGGGATTAAAAATATTGTACTAGCAATTAACAAGATGGACTTAGTGAACTATGATGAGAAGATATTTAGAAAAATTGAAAATGAATATAAAAGCTTTTCACAAAATTTAAAATTTCAAAATGTTCAAAGCATTCCCATTTCTGCTCTAAAAGGAGACAATGTTTATCAACAATCTAAATTAATGAAATGGTTTAAAGAAAAAACACTTTTTCATTTTTTAGAAACTGTAAAAATTAAATCTCAAAATTCACTTAATTTTATTTTCCCCGTCCAACAAGTGAACCGTCCCCATTTAAATTTTAGAGGATACTCTGGCACAGTAGCCTCTGGAAATGTAAAGTTGGGAGAGGAAATTATAACTATCCCCTCTCAACAAAAAGCAAAAATCAAAGAGATATATATAGGAGAGAAATCAATTAAATCAGCATCTTTTAAAGATAGTATTACCCTTACATTAAATAAAGAGATTGATATTTCGAGAGGCGATGTCCTTTGTAAAAAAGACTCTTTAATAGAAACAGCTGACCAGTTTAATATCAATATGATTTGGATGGCTGAGGAAAAATGCTTCGCTGGTAGATCTTATATTGCAAAGACTCATAACATTTCAACGAGTATCAAGATTCTAGAAATTAAAAAACTATATAATGTAAATACGCTGAAACATCAGCCTAGTAAAGAATTACAGTTAAATGATGTAGCAGAGGTAACTATATCATTAAATAAAAATATTCCATATAAAGACTATCAAGATAATAAGTTTTTAGGATCAATGATCTTAGTTGACCCTTTGACCAATAGAACAATGGGTGCAGGAATGATTAATTTTGCCTTAAGGCGCGCACAAAATCTCCATCTTCAATCACTTAGTATTAACAAAGAACTTAGAGAAAAAATTAATGGTCATAAAGGTCAAGTATTATGGTTAACAGGCTTATCAGGTTCAGGAAAATCTACAATTGCAAATGCTTTAGAGAAGCAACTATACGCAGAAGGAAAAAAAACATATATTTTAGATGGCGATAATATTCGTCACGGCCTCAATAGAGATCTTGGTTTCACTGATAAGGATAGAGTAGAAAATATAAGAAGGGTGGCAGAGGTAGCTAAACTAATGTGTGATGCAGGATTAATCGTTATTACTGCATTTATTTCTCCTTTTAGGTCTGAAAGAGAAATGGCTAGGTCTTTATTTCAAAAAAAAGAATTTCAAGAAATCTATATTTCAACTCCGCTTAAGATAGTAGAAAAAAGAGATCCAAAGGGTTTGTATAAAAAAGCTCGAAAGGGACAAATACCAAATTTTACAGGAATCAATAGCCCTTATGAAAAACCTCTTAATCCAGAATTGGAATTAGACACCTCTAAAAGCTCAATCAGTGAGAGTGTAAAAAAACTACTTAAGATTATTTCCTGAGATTGATTTCTACTTTGCTAAATTTTTCCATGTCAAATACAAAATCCTCAAACACAATGTCTTGATATTTTCCGATAGGATTTAAGGAAAATCCGAAAGGCTCAAGGGGCTCCCCTTTGAAATCTTGTGAAAATTCACCATCTTTGTCCAAATCCTGAAATGCAAAGAGACCAATATTAGTATGGGGAAAAGCCATGAGGTTAATTTTATTAAAATTATTAATATCTCTCTCTCCTACAATAAATAAAGGTGCCGATCTATCTTCATAATAGAATTTTCGATCATATCCCCAAATATATATAGGGCTAGTAGCATCAACAAACCCCGTTACTTTGGCATTAATATGGTCAGAAAATGAACTATCTATTATAAAAAATACTTGAAAAACAATAATTGTAGTAATTTTTAAAAATACTGAGGCAAAACTGTGCATAACTTGGTCAAGATTAGTATTTTTTTGTATCAAATGCACTTTGTCTTTTTGGGAATTATGTACATCATAACTCAATGTCAAAATATGTTGATAAATATATATTTTTTAAAGAATTTAAAATTTGAACTACTTGAAAATATTATCTTATTTAAAAATTATATGTAATACTGTGGATAACTCTGTTAAAAACTCAATGTAATTTATAAAATATGAAAAAAGGCTATCTAATTGTGAGGCTATCTATAACTGATAGTGATTTTTTTCAAAAATATCCACCTTTGTCCACAGCAGCTATGAAAAAATACAATGGAAAATATCTTATACGAGGAGGAAAATTTGATGTTTTAGAAGGAGAGTGGCCTGTTGATAGAACAACAGTAGTAGAATTTGATAGCTATGAGATGGCTAAAAAATGTTATGAATCTCTTGAATATACAAATGCAAAAGAGATTAGACAACAATGCGCAAAAAGTGACTTTATATTAATAGAGGGTCACTAAGATTTCTTAAAAAAATCTTGAGCTAGGGTTATTTTACTTTTCTTTTTCTCTAATAGTTGTTTTAGAACTTCAATTTCTTCATAGTGATTTGTAATTAAATCCTCTATTTCCTCAATACTTAAATCATCAAAATCTATAGGTTTTTGTTTCTTGGGTTCTTCATCTTCAAACATTTGTTCTTATTCCTTCCTTTGTCCACAATATAGGAAAAAAGCTTTCATCTAATTCATTTGAATTCAATTTCTTATACCTTTTATATATTCTAGCAGTACCTCCAACGTTACTAGGATGAAATTTAGAATTAGAAGGGATGCAGTGCGCAACAACTGCTCTTCTGTGATTCAAAGAGGTATTAATTCCTGAACCATGCCATGTAAGCCCATGATGAAAAGAAACTCCCCCTGCTGGGACTTCAACATATTGAATTTCTATTTTCTTTTTTTCTTTTTTTGATAGGTCTTTGAGTTCTTTTTTGTAATCATCAGGTGAGTGGAATTGGCCAGTCGGTGGTTTTAATCCCCACCTGTGAGAGCCTTTCACAAATTCTAAAGTACCTTTTTCTTTAGAGACATCGTCCAAAGGCATCCAGCAAGTAACCATTGTTTGAGGAACTATCCAATCATCATAAGCTGCATCTTGGTGATATGCTAATGTCTTACCACCTGGTGGCTTCCAAAGAATATTATCTTGAAGAAGTCTAGCGCCAGACCAATTCATCAGCTTAGCGCATGCTTTGCCAAGAAGTTCGTGGCAAACTAATCTTTTGATATCATTATCGGACTTCCAAGCATTGCAAATTTGTCTAGTAATATCCTCTGAGTCTCTTCCTTGTCTCCAGTTCCATTCATCAGGCTCTATACCAGTTTCAAATTTTCCACAGAATAAATTTTTAAATTTATAAGCCAAATTAGTTATGACTTTTTTGTCAAGGAACTCTTTAGAAATCAAATAACCTTGGTCATCAAATTTTTTTTTAAGATCGCCTGAAAACTCAATATCTTTAATCAATATGTTAAATTAACCTTTGGCTTTTTTAATATTATCTTCGATTAACTTAACTGCCTTGAATAGATCTTGCCTTGTTACTCCAGTAGCCCACTGTAATCGATCGTATTCATAAATATCATTTTCGACAAAATATGGAGATGCTAGTTTGCGTAACATTTGGTTTAAAAAAATAAAATCTCTTTTGGTCATAAGTAAAATATAATTGAATTTTTGGACTAAATAAATTGACTTTTTGATAAAGATTTTTGATAATCACGCACATGTCAAAAAAACTTATATTAATATTTATTTCTTCATTTTTTCTTTTTACTAGTTGTGCCACAGTCAGTGAAAAAGCAAATAATGCTTACGACTATGTTGCTGGCGGTGTTTCAAAAGGCTATAACTCAGTCAAAGATGCTGTTACTGGTGGGGACGACGAGTAAATAAATTCAAATGAAGATACCCAAACTTCAAAAAATGGGGCCTGGTGGTAAAATAATAATTGGGATAAATTTAGTTCTTATGTCCTGTGTTTTAGCAATTATAGGCTTTAACTATTTTTTTTAATTCTTAAATGAAGATTATTTCCCTTCAACATATTGCCATAGAAGACCCCGGCACTTTTAAAGATTTTCTTTTAGCTGACGGACACGAACTTACAACAGTTCAATTAGATGAAGGTGATCAAATACCTTCTAATCTCGATGAGTTTGACGCAATGCTTTGTATGGGAGGCCCAATGGATACTTTTATGGAAGGGGATTATCCTTGGTTAGTCAGTGAAAAGAAAGCAATTGAAGAATATGTCATTGAACTAAAAAAACCTTTCTTAGGTTTTTGCTTAGGATGCCAACTACTTGGAGAAGTCTTGGGTGGAAATGTTGTTAAATCAACACCTCCTGAAATAGGTGTTCTAGACATTGATATTACTAATACTGCAAAAAATGATCCTGTTTTTAATTTTCTTCCAAATAAGATAAAAGCCTTGCAGTGGCATTCTTATGAAGTAAAAGGCTTAGAGGATGTCCAAGGTGTATCTGTTATTGGGTCATCACCTTCTACAAAATATCAAATCTTTGGATATAACAATCATGCTTATGGTATTCAATTTCATTTAGAAATTAGAAAATCAACTGTTGATGATTGGGCGGCCGTACCTGAATATAAAAATGCATTAGAGCAATCTCTTGGAAAAGAAGCATTACCTGAGATGAAAAATTTAGTGAATCAAGAAATTGACACCATGATGCAACAATGTAATCAATTATATAAAAACTTTATAAAAATAATCTAATTACAGATATCTAGATATAAAATGCATCGAAGAAAGTTTCTAAAGAAAATTTTTTTGATAAGCTGCAGTTTAGTAACTTTAAAAATGAAGTTGTTTGCTAGTGAAATATTTAAGCCTTTTAATTTAAAAAATGGGGTTTTTGTAAATAATTTTATAGATCAGCGAAAAAATTTTAAGGATTTTTGGAAATGGAGAAAAGAGTCAAAAAAACCAAATCCTATCAGTTTCCCGCTTGCTCAAAATGACCCTCGGTATTTGCAACAAAATAAATCTGAAAAGACTTTAACGTGGATAGGGCATGCAACATTTTTATTGCAAATTAATGGATATAACGTTTTAACTGATCCTCATTTTAGTAAAAGGGCCTCCCCTTTATCCTTTATGGGTCCTGAGAGGACCACACTGCCGGGACTTGAAATTAACGAATTACCTGTCATTGATTTAGTTGTAATTTCCCATAATCATTACGATCATCTTGATAGTCAGTCAGTGAGATCTCTCATAAAGAGGCAAAAAAATAATCAACCTATTTTTTTTGTTCCTTTGAAACTAAAAAAAATACTTCAAAATTTTGGGGCGATAAACGTCATTGAGCATGAATGGTGGCAAGTCTCAAAATATAAAAAATTAGAAATATATTCTGTCCCTGTTCAACATTGGAGTAAAAGATCAATAAGTGATACTAACAAAACACTATGGTGCGGGTGGGTGATAAAATCCAAAAACTTCCAGTATTTTTTTGTAGGTGATACGGGATACTCAAAAGATTTTATTAACATTTATAAGAAATTTGGACCCATGGATTTAGCCTCAATACCAATAGGTGCTTATGCGCCAAGATGGTTTATGAAGGACTCACATTGCAATGTAGAGGAGGCAATACAAATACACCAAGATATTAAATCCAAGAAATCAATTGCCATGCATTGGGGAACATTTCAATTAACCGATGAACCTATGGATGAACCAATTCAACTTTTAAACAAATTTACAAAAAAAAATAATTTATCTAAAAAGTTTACAGCTCTTCAACATGGAGAAACAATCAAGATTTAATTAGTGAGATAACATAAAAGCTAATAAAAGTGGTATTAAGAAAAAACCGATAATTTTGTCCTCTTGTTTTTTATAAATTGCAAATAGTCCCATGATACTGAAAATTATTGTTATCCAACTTATAGACCATGACGCCCCCTCTAAAATTAGATAAAGACCTCTAAGAAAGAATAGACAAAATATTAAAAGTAAAATTTTCCTCAATTTTTTCCTTTAAACTGAACTTTAATTTCCATTCTCTAAAATTATAAACTTTTGCGTGTCTAAATTTACACCTGCTTCAGTTCTTAATTTTACCATTTGTGGAGTCTGTAACATCTCTTGCATTTTATCCATAGACTCTACCTCAATCACTGTATATATCTCATTATCATTACCTTGCGGGTGTCCATAAGCAATAACATTTACTCCGTAATCTCTTCTTAATGATTCATTAGAATTAAACATTTCTTTCCAGTACTGGTAACCTTTAGTTATTTCTGCGTTTGTAATTATTTTCATTATTACCTCATCATTTTAATAATTAAATTTAATTTTTTTATTATTTAAAAAAGAGTATATAAATCAAGTTAAAGGTTCTGTGGTGAAACGGATATCACACTTGACTACGGATCAAGAATTCAGGGTTCGAATCCTTGCAGAACCGCCATTAAAAATCAATATTATCTATTAATCTATTTTGACCTCTAAAGATTGCATAAAATAACCTAGCATCAGAAATTTTTCCCTCTAACTCTAGTGAAGATATATTTCTAAATTCAAAATAATCAAATTTTTCTATATTTTGTTTGTTTATAAATTCTTTAGCTAACACATTTGCGTCTTCAATGTTAATATTTTTATCTAACTTAAAGACAAATTCCAAAGTAGCATTGTGAAAGGTTTCAAATTCATGAAGCTGGTTTTTACTTAGATTCTTATTTCTAGAGGAAAAAGCTATATTTTTTTCTGTCCTAAATGTAGGTACAGATATTAATTTTAAATTAGGATAATTTTCTTTAATATATTTTTCTACTATCTTTAATTGTTGATAGTCTTTTTCTCCAAAATATACTTTGTTGCTATTGACTATTGAAAAAAGCCTATCGAGTACTGTGATGACCCCATCAAAGTGATTTGGTCTATATGCATCACATAATATGTTTTTAAAATATTTATTTTCTAATTTATTTTGATGATCTTTATAAATTTCTTCTGAAGTTGGTTCAAAAATTATATCAACGTTATGCTCATCACAGAAATCGTAATCTTTTCCCTTATTCCTAGGATAGTTTTTAAAATCTTCTGAGTTGTTGAACTGTTTTTCATTCACGAAAATACTAATAATAGTTTTTTGATTATCTTTTTGTGATTTTTTAATCAACTCGCCATGGCCTGGATGAAGTGCCCCCATAGTTGGTATGTATCCTATGGAATACTCTTTACTTTCAAAAGCTTTTAAATAAAGCTTTAAATTTGAAATATCTTTGATTATCAGCATAATTAGATTTTATTTATTGACTTCATATCAATAATTGTTAAATGTAGGAACACTTTTTTAAAGGCATAATATCAATGAAAAGAACATATCAACCCAGTCAATTAGTTAGAAAAAGAAGGCATGGATTTCGCTCCAGAATGTCTACTGTTGGTGGTCGTAAAGTTATTAATGCAAGAAGAGCAAAAGGTCGATCTAGACTATCTGCTTAATTATTGAGATTACCCACACTTAAAAAATCATCTGAGTTCTCTAAAGTCAGGAACAAAGGAAAATATTTTAAAAGCTTGTATTTCAATGGTTACATTCTTCAAGACCAAGATGAAGAAAGCTTTGTTTTAGGGCTGATAGCAAGTAAAAAACTAGGTAATGCTGTAGAAAGAAATCGTGCTAGGAGAAGGGTACGCGAAGCAATTCGTACTTGCAGTCTTATTAACTCACTTCATAAAGTAAAATTTGTGTTAATATTAAAAAAAACAGTCTTGAAAGTACCATTTATTGATTTAAAACAAGAGATTGAAAAATTCTTAAGTCATGAAAATTAATATTAAAAATATTTGGAATTCAATGTTCATTTATCCTATTAAACTTTATCAATTATTTATTTCTCCTATTTTGCCTAACACATGTCGTCATCTACCCACTTGTTCAGACTACACAATTGAAGCAATAGAAGAGTTTGGTGTATTAAGAGGTATCTTTAAAGGGACAGTTAGAATATTAAGATGTAATCCTCTAGGTACATCAGGCTTCGATCCTATAAAGAAATAAAATGGAAAATCAAAAAAATCTATTTCTTGCCATTATTATCTCTATGGCAATTATATTTGGTTTTCAAATATTGATTCCACAACCAGAACCAACTCCTTTATCAGAAGATCAAGTAACTGATCAAAATTTAGTTGATCTAAGCATACAAGGATCTTCCTCTTCTAATCTTGTTGAACGCTCAGAAGTTATCAACAAATCTGGTAGAGTCTCTTTTGATAATTTCAAAATTAAAGGATCTATTAATTTAGAAGGCGGCTTGATTGATGACTTAGTTCTAGAAGAATTTACTGAGTCTCTTGATCCAACATCCCCTCTAATTAAATTTCTAAATCCTCTTGGCTCAAAAGACGCTTATTATCTCGACACTGGTTGGGTAGGTACAGATAGCTCTATAGAATTACCAAGCTTAAAAAGTATTTGGACAGCTAATAAAATATCTATAGGCATTAATGATCCTGTTAAATTAACATGGACTAATTCTCAGAATATACTCTTTGAGAAAATTATTACTCTCGATGAAGACTATCTTTTTAATATCGATCAAAGGGTAGTAAATAATTCCGATAAATCTTTTGATCTTTTCCCTTATGGATTATCAAAAAGACAAGGTGTTCCAGAGATGCAGAACTTTTTTATTCTTCATGAAGGTCCTTTATCTATAACTAATGGTGTTTTAGAAGAATATGATTACGACGACCTCAAAGAGGATAAAAAAATTAAACTATCATCAGCAGGTGGTTGGATTGGGATGACTGATAAATATTGGCAAACAGCAATTATCGCAAACCCAAATGAACCTATTCAGCAAACATATAGCTATAGTTATTTGGAAAATACTGATAATTTTCAGACAGATCTCGTCGGTGCTAAAATACCAATTTCAAATGGCACAAGTATCTCCCATAATTTAAAAATATTTGCTGGCCCAAAGATTGTTAGTGTAATTGATGGTTACATGGAAGAACATGGCATAGAAGGATTCGATAGATCTGTTGATTTTGGATGGTTTTACTTTTTAACAAAACCAATCTTCAATGTCCTTCAATTTATTTTTAGCTATGTAGGGAACTTTGGTTGGTCAATTATATTATTTACTTTTTTAATGAGAATTTGTTTTTTCCCATTGGCACAACAGTCATTTAAATCAATGGCTAAAATGAAAAAACTTGGACCAGAGATGAAAAGATTAAAAGAACAATATGGTGATGATAAAGCTGGAATGCAAAAAGAAATGATGGCTTTGTACAAAAGAGAAAAAGCTAATCCTATTGCAGGGTGCCTACCTATCCTTTTACAAATACCAGTTTTCTTCGCTTTATATAAAGTCCTTTTTGTTACAATTGAAATGAGGCATGCTCCTTTTATTGGTTGGATACATGACCTCTCAGCGCCAGATCCGCTGGGTCTTCTTACATTATTCGGCTTCGTTGATTGGACAGTCCCAGGTATTTTACAACTATTTAATATTGGTATATGGCCAATCTTAATGGGCCTTTCAATGTTTCTTCAACAAAAACTGAATCCTGCCCCAGTTGATAAAATGCAAGCTAAAATATTTATGTTTCTTCCTATTGTGTTTACCTTTGTTTTAGGTGGATTTGCAGCAGGATTAGTTATTTATTGGACAACAAACAACGTCTTGTCTATGGCACAACAATATGTAATTCAAAGAAAAATTATTAATAGTTGATGAATAATGTTAGTGGCTATTTTAAAAAACAAACTCAATTTTTATTAAGCGCAACTCAACCTCGCCAATATCCAAATGTGGTTTTTCCTGAAGTGGCTTTTATTGGTAGATCAAATGTTGGTAAATCTAGTCTTATAAATGCTATATTTATGGATAAATTAGCTCACATTTCAAAGACACCAGGTAAAACAAGACAAATTAATTTTTTCAATCACGGAGATTCATTAATGGTTGTTGACCTCCCTGGCTATGGATTTGCTAAAATATCTCAAAAAGAGGCCTACAAAATTTCTGATTTAGTTTCACAGTATTTGACCACACGCGAAAATCTAAAAAAAATTTTTATCTTAATTGACCACTCATTAGGGCCCAAAAAAATAGATTTGGAGATGATAGACTCGATGAAAAGCATTGAGAGTAAAGTTTTTATTTGCTACACCAAAAGCGATAAGAAGATTAAAGAAAAATCACCTTTTTTAAAAAATTTAGAAAATTTTGAAAATTTGGTTGTTAGTTCAAAACTAAATAAAAATATCTTTGAATTACAAAAAATAATCACAGAAATTCTATAAATAATCTTTGAAATTATTTGAGAAAGCATTAATTTAACACGCTTATGAAAAATGTAACTAATTGGGTTTTTGACCTAGATAACACCTTATATAAAGCTGAATGCGGTTTATTTGATAAAGTGCATATACTTATGGGGCGTTTTATTGAAGAAAAATTAAATTTGTCATCAGGTGAAGCTCAAGCACTGAGGTCTAAATATTATCATCAATACGGTACTACGCTTCGTGGTCTTATGATTGAACATCAAATTAATCCTGATGAATATTTAAATTATGTTCACCAAATTAACTATGATGTTGTCACACCTGATGAAAAACTCAGGGATACAATAAAAGAACTAGATGGTAAGAAATTTATTTTTACAAATGCAAATTATGAACATGTAGAAAAAGTGTTAGAAAAGCTCAAGATGGAAGATATCTTTGATGGTTGTTTTGATATCTCAGAAAGCGGTTATTTGCCTAAGCCTCACAAAGAAATATATGACTCATTTCAAGAAAAATTCAATTTAGATAATTCTTCAACTGCTATGTTTGAGGATTTACATGTCAATCTCAAACAGCCTTTCGCGATGGGCTGGAAAACTGTTTGGGTAACAAATAACCTTGAATACAATCTAAATAAAGATGTGAATCAACAAGAAGATATTCAAAAGATAATCAAGGAAAAAGGTTATATATCGGATGTAACTGATAATTTGGAAAATTTTTTAAATAGCATAAAATAGGAGCATTATGAGTAATCAAGATACAATTGAAAGACTTTGGGATGAAAAAGATAAAATAAATTTTATTGAAAATAATGAAGCTAAAAATTCCATACTTGATGTTTTAGATAACTTAGATAAAGGCAAATTAAGAGTTTGTGAAAAAATTGATGGTAGTTGGCATGTTAATCAATGGCTTAAAAAGACGATTTTACTTAGCTTTCGTATTCAAGACATGGAAATTATATCAGGAGGGCCTAGTGTAAATGGTGGGTCTACAAGCTGGTGGGATAAAGTCCCCTCTAAATTTCAAAACTGGGAACAAATTGATTTTCAAAATTCAGGATTTAGAGCTGTACCAAATTGTGTAGTCAGAAGATCAGCCTTTATTGCAAAAAGCGCTGTATTAATGCCCTGTTTTGTTAACTTAGGAGCATATGTTGATGAGGGTACGATGGTTGATACTTGGGCAACGGTGGGATCATGTGCTCAAATTGGAAAAAACTGTCATATTTCAGGTGGCGCAGGTATTGGAGGTGTTTTAGAACCATTACAAGCTAACCCAGTTGTAGTTGAAGATAATTGTTTTATTGGTGCCAGATCTGAAGTGGCAGAAGGTGTCATTGTTGGAGAAGGCTCTGTTTTATCCATGGGAGTATTTATTGGCGCTTCAACAAAAATTTATGATCGTGAAACTGGAAAGACGCACATCGGGAAAGTCCCTCCTTACTCTGTGGTTGTCCCTGGAAGCATGCCTAGCTCAAAAGGAGAAGCATCTTTATATTGTGCTGTTATTGTCAAGACAGTTGATGAGAAAACAAGATCAAAAACATCTGTTAATGAATTACTTCGCGACTAAATGTTAGATACTATTGAATTATCAAAAAAACTCATATCATTTGATTCTGTAACTCCTGCAAAACAAGATATTTTTGATTTTTTAATCAAAACTTTTGAGGAACATGGTTTTTCAACAAAACAATTAAACTTTGATGGTGATGGAAGCTATGAGGTTATAAATTTAATCGCTACTTACGGATCACCTAATACTAACGCGAAACATTTTAACTTCTTATGTCACGTAGATGTCGTGCCTCCTGGAAATGTTGAAGATTGGGACACACCTCCTTTTGAACCTATTATTAAAGATGGCTATTTATATGGTCGTGGATCTGAAGATATGAAAGGGTGTACTGCTGCAAGTATGATAAGTGTCTTTAAATTTATAGAGGATAATAAGGATTTTAATGGGACTATAAGCTTTATTATTACTGGCGATGAAGAGGCTGACTCAGTTAACGGTGTCGATAAAGTAGTAAACTGGATCAAAGAAAATAATATCAGAATAGATGGGTCAATAGCTACAGAGTCCTCATCAGAGAAAGTTATAGGTGATCAAATTAAAGTTGGAAGAAAAGGGGCTGTAGATATACAGATAGAAATAATTGGTAAACAAGGTCACGCTGCTTATCCTCAATTAGCTCAAAATCCAGTTCATTGCATGTCAAAAATTATATCGTTTTTCGATGACCAAGTTTTAGATAATGGGGCAGAATACTTTGAACCCTCATCTCTTCAATTCACACAAATTAACCTTAATAACAAAGCCAAAAATGTAATACCAGAAAAGCTGATTACAGTTGCTGATATGCGATTTAATGACAATTGGGATAAAGAAAAAATTCAAAAATATTTTGATGAACATTTATCCAAAATATGCAAAGAAAATAATTGCACTTATAATTTAAAGTTAACTTATCGAGGTCTTCCCTTTCAAGCGTTTGATAATCCATTTACCAAAAATTGTCTTAATGCCATTAAAGATGTAACAGGTATAAATGCAAAACAAGATACGGGCGGAGGAACTTCAGATGCAAGATTTATGCAAAGAATATGTCCTGTATTTGAATTTGGGACTATTAATAAAACTTTACATAAAGTAAATGAATGTGTTTCCATTGAAGACCTGAAAACAACAGAAAAAATATACTACAAAACTCTTGAAAATTTCTTTCAATGATTAAAGTAGGGGATAATATTCCAAATGTAACTCTACGATCAGTAGCTGAAGATGGTACTCAAAATTTTAATTTGCATGATAATTTTAAAGATAAAAAATCTCTAATGATTTGTGTACCTGGAGCCTTTACCTCAACATGTCATTTGCAACACTTACCTCCTTATATTAAAAATTCAGAGAAATTGATGATAGAAAAGGGAATTGATTTTCTTTGTTGTACAACTACAAACGATCCCTATGTATTAGATTTATGGAGAAAAAGCCTAGGCACTTCAAAAATAGTATTTCTATCTGATGGGAACATGGAATTTTTAAATTCTACTAATCTCATAAGAAACCATGAAAAAAGTTTTATGGGGAAAAGACTTATTAGATCAGTACTTTTATTAGATAATTTAAAAATAGAAAAAATCATATGCGATAATCCCGGAGAATTGGATAAGACTAGCTTTGACTCAGTCTTTAAGAATATTTAAGTATTCTTTAATTTTTCTTTTACCTTCAAAGGATTTAGCAAATAAGAGGCTGTTTTTACTATACTTCTCCAAATTTTCAATCACACTCAAAATAGAATTATTTAAATTTTTTAAATTGTTTTCCTTCACTACTTTGCCATTATTTTTGATTGATTCTGGTGTTCCTCCACTTTCACTGACTATGCAAGGAAGTCCAAAAGATGCTGCCTCAACATTTGAAATTCCAAAACCCTCAATACTGCTAGGTGTGGAGATAGTGGGCATTATATGAATTTTACTTAAATTATAAATTTTTGAAGATTTTGTATCTTCTTCAAAAAAGGTTACTTGTTTATTTAAATTCAACTTCATGACTAGATCTCTCAACCTTGATAATTCAGGACCATTGCCTAATATGGCATAATTTAATTTTAAATTATGAATATTTTTTAGTTGAAAAAGACTTTCCAAAACCAAATGGTGACCTTTTCGATATTCAAGTCGAGCAACTGTACAAAGATCATATTTCTTTTTCAAATTTTTCTGTTCATAAATATCTATAAACGCAGGATAAATTATATTGAATTTATGATTAGGAAATTTTTTAAAGTTTTTAAAGAAGAGTTTTTGAGTAAAAATAGAATTAAAAACTATATGATTTGCATTTTTTAAAGAAGAAAGAATTCTTCTATAATGATTAAGCTTTAATATTTCATTACCATGAACTAAGCAGATTTTTTTCAATTTTTTATCTTTTTCAAAAGACTCTAAAGACTTCCAACTATCAAAAATAGCTACATCAAAGTTATTTTCCTTAATTAAATTTTTTGCAAAATTAAATTTAATTTTTTTCCTTAAAAATTTAAATTGATCAAACCTATGTATTTCAAACTTTTGGGTAGAGTCAAATTTAGAACTATAATATTTGGAACCATCAGCTAGGACTTTTACTTTGTGGCCTTGATGAGTAGCATGTGTTGCTATATTAGTCATAACAGACTCAATCCCCCCCAAACTAGGAGCAAAACATTGGGTGTAAATTAAAATATTCAATAAAGTATTTCCTTTAAAATTAGTCCCTTTGGCGGCAATGTAGGTCCAGCTAAAGCTCTATTATTTGTTAATAGTAACTCATTAATCCAATCAGACTTTTTATTATTTAATCCAATCTCTAGTAGTGAGCCTACCATTATCCTTATTTGTTGATAAAGAAAAGACTGAGCCTGAAAAATAAAAATAACCTTATTATTGCTGATTTCTATATCAGTGTGATCAATTGTACGAACTGGGGATAGAGCTTGACAGCCACTCGCCCGAAAAGAGCTAAAGTCGTGTTTGCCAATAAAAAAATTTATTGATTTCATCATTGCATCTATATCTAATTTTTGTTTGACGTGGATACTGTAATCTCCCTCAAGAACTGAAGGTGATGGAGAGTTATATACCTGGTAGTGATAAGTTTTCTTTTTTGCAGTAAATCTAGCGTTAAAATTTTCTGGTACATTTTCAACCTTTGAAATTTTAATTTTTTCATTACCTAAATGAAAATTTATACCATTTAAAATTTGGTACTCTGAAAATTCTTTCTCTAAATTAAAATTTGCGCACTGGGCTAATGCATGAACACCCGCATCAGTCCTTCCTGCGCCTTGAATAGTTTTTTTTTCACCTGAAAATTTAAAAATTGCTTTTTCTATTTCTCCTTGAACAGTTTTTTCTTCCTTTTGATATTGCCAACCACAGTACGGCGTACCTGCATATTCTATTGTTAATTTAATATTAGCCATTAGATAGATTATTTCCGATATCAAAACTGCGATTACCTAGAATAAATTGATCAATTAGCATGGGCATTTTCCCTTCAGGTTGAATTTCAATAATGTCTATACTTCCATTTTTACAGGCAATTGTAAGAGGGCTTTTAATTATCTCTCCAGGATCTCCAGAGTCTTCATTAATCTTAGATTTTAATATTTTGTATCTTAAACCTTGATGAGAAAACCACATAGATGGATAAGGGTAGAAGGCTCTGATCTTTTGATGGAGTAATATTGCGGGTGTTGACCAATTTATTTTTGTCTCGGATTTTTTTATTTTATGGGCATAGGAACTTAAACTACTATCTTGATCAATAGGTTTAATCATGCCTGATAAATATTTTTTAAGATTATTAAATAATAGAGAACAAGATTCATTACTCATTTGGTCTATGAGTGATTTTCCTGTGGTTTCATTAGTAATTGGAATATCTTTTGTAGCAATAATTGGCCCTTCATCTAACCCCTCATTCATTTTCATAATTGTTATTCCCGCTGTTTTGTCTCCATTTTCTATAGCTCTTTGGACTGGAGCAGCACCACGCCACTTAGGTAATAGTGAAGCATGGATATTTATAAATCCAAAGAGGGGCACATCAAGCCATTCAGCAGGAATAATTTTTCCGTATGCAAATAGAACAGCTATATCTGGTTTAAGAGATTGAAAATTTTTTAAAGATGCTTGATCTAGCTTATCTGGGGTAAATACAGGTAAAAGTTGACTCTCGGCCCATTGATGAACGGGTGTGGCTATTTTTTTCATGCCACGAGATTTTTTTTTTGGTTCTTGCGAATATATTCCAACAATTTCATATCCACCTAAATATAAAGTTTTAAGAGGCGGTAATGAAAATTCAGGTGAACCAAAAAAAGCTAACTTATATTTTTTTTTCATCAGAACGCTTATTTTCTTTTTTATATTTTTTCATTTTCCTAATAATGATATCTCTTTTTAATCTACTTAAGTGATCTACAAAAAGAATTCCATTTAAATGATCTAATTCATGCTGAATAATTCTTGACTCAAAACCATCAGTAGTAAGAGTTTGTTTTTCATTATTTTCATCTATGTATTCAATAGTTAACTGATCAGGTCGATCAATTTCTGCAAAGTGCTCAGGAAAAGACAAACAGCCCTCTTCATAAGGTACAATTTTTTCATCTATTGAAATTAAGGTTGGGTTTATCATTGCGATAGGGCTTTTTTCTTCTCCTCTAGCATTTGAGTCTAAAATAAAAATTCTTTTATTTATTCCCACTTGAGGAGCAGCTAACCCCACTCCATTGGCCTCATACATAGCAGCATACATTTGTTTTATAAGATCTCTATGATGATCATCTACTTGAGGCAAGGAAATACATTCTTTCTTTAAAATTGGGTCAGGGGCATAGACAATTTTCAACATAAGTTTTAATATAGGATAATTAATTTAGTTATGGGAAATAAAAAAGTAAAAATTTTTAATAATTTAATAAACTTAATTCCAGATCAATATAAACTCCAAAACTCTACACCTATTGCGAAAGGTGAGGTTTTAGATGATTGGATTGATTACAATGATCATATGAATATGGCTTTTTATGTTCAATGTTTTGAAGAAAGTTCTGATTTTTTATTAGAACACCTTGGTTTAGGCTATGATTATGCAATTAATCAAGATATGGGAGTGTTTGTGGTAAAGTGTGATATTAACTATAAAAAGGAAATAAAATTAAGAGAGAAATTTATAATTTCTTTAGAAAGTATAATCATAAAAGGTAAGAAACTAATTTTAAAATTAATTATGACAAACAATCAAAATGATATCTTTGCAGATTATGAAATTGTAAATTTAAATGTTGATCTTAAAACAAAAAAGTCAGTTGCATTTGATGGTAAAATTATAAATAAACTAGCCTAAATTTTTTCTCGACTCTAAGGCTGCACCAAGAGTATTATCGTCTAAATAGTGAATTTCACTTCCTACTGGAACTCCATAAGCCAATTGAGTAATTTTTATATTTAACTTTTCTAAAGCATCTTTAATAACTAGAGCTGTAGTTTGTCCTTCTATAGTAGCGCTTAAAGCAAGTATTACTTCTTGAACCTTGTGATTTTCTATTCTCTCTTTAAGTTTATTTAATTTTAAATCTTGTTCTGTAAAATTTTTAGAAGCTGAAAGAAGTCCACCAATAACATGGTAAAGACCTTTATGATAACCAGATCTTTCAAATGCCCAAACATCTGCCATATCTTCAACAATACAAATTGTATTTTTAGACCTGTTATCTGAAGAGCATATTTTACAGGGAGTAATTACATCAAGTATTCCACAAATATTGCATTTCTTAACAGCAGCAGCTGTTTCTCTTATACTCTCTCCTAGTGGCAACATTAGTTCTTGTTTATTTTTAATTAAATATAAAGCTATTCTCTGAGCAGACCTTTGACCTATTCCAGGCAACCTAGATATAAGATTTATTAATTTTTGAAGTTCGTCTTGAGGCAATTTAAAAAGGCATCTTCATACCTGGGGGTAAAGGAAGCCCACCGGTAATTTTTTTCATTTCTTCAGCTGACATTTCTTCAACCTTTTCTTTGGCTTGATTAAGGGCTGCTTTAATTAAATCTTCTAAAACTTCTTTTTCATCTGATGATAAAAGAGATGGATCGATATTAATAGATTGAATAATCTGTTTTCCATTCATGGTAACTTTAACCATTCCCCCGCCAGACTCTGCTTCGACAGTTTTATTTTCTAATTCTTTTTGCATTTCTTGCATTTTAACCTGCATTTCTTGGACTTTTTTCATCATTCCGCCCATATTACCCATCATTGTCGTCACCTCTTTCTATATCTTCTATGTCTATAATCTTTGCATTAGGAAATTTAGCAAGAACTTTTTTAAAATCATCAGTTTGCATTTCCTGCTCGATTAATTCTTTCTTATGAAGCATTTTAATTGACTCTAAAGTATCTATTCTTTTTTTTACAACAATATCAATTTTGAATTCTGATTTAAGATTTTGATTAAATTCTTCACATCCTTGAAAATTATCATTCAATACATGAATTTTTATTTTTTTTTCCTTTTCTGAAAAGTAAATCACTTCACATTGTTCCATAATTATTCCTGCCATAAGTGGAGAAAAATTTTTTCCATAATATTGGAAAAAAGCTTGATGTGTAGTTATTTTATCTTCTAAAGAAAATTTTTCACTCTCAACTTTATTTTGGATAGCTTGATCTAGGTTAGGAGAAGATTTGATTTCTTTTTGATTTATTTCAGACTTTTTTTTTTCTTCTGGACTTGCCGAGGCTTGATCATTTAGAAGAAATGCGCACCTAAGCAAAACCATCTCAAGAGTAGTATGGGGGTTAGGTGAAATTTTAATTTCATCATAACCTTTCATTAAGCTTTGCCAAAAAATATTTAATTTTCCATGATCATACTGAGATACATAAGATGCAAAATTTTTATCATCTTCTGTTAAAAACTCATCATCGATTAAACTATTATTAATTTTAAGCTTACAAGACCAATTTATAATATTCATCATATCCTCTAAAATCTTAGAAGTTTCTGAACCTCTTTGGTACATATCTTCTAGAGCTATAACCATGTTATTCAGATCATTTTCGAGAATATTCTTTGATAGATTATATAGATCACTTTGTTTAGAGAAGCCAAGCATGTTAATAATTTCTTGAGATTTAATTTTATCTTCAGATTTAAAAACATTAGCTTGGTCTAGTATACTTAATGAATCTCTGACTGAGCCGTCACTTGCTTTTACAATTATATTTAAAGCATCTTTTTCAATTAAAATATTTTCTTTTTTTGCGATTACATCAAGAAATTCTAATAGGACTTTCTTATCTATTCTCCTCAGATCAAATCTTTGGCATCTAGACAAGATTGTAACAGGAACCTTAGAAATTTCTGTAGTTGCAAAAATAAACTTTGAATGAGGAGGGGGTTCCTCTAAAGTTTTCAATAATGCATTGAAGGCACTTTTGGAGAGCATATGTACTTCATCAATAATGTAGACCTTATACTTGCCTAAAACTGGATTATATTTAACATTTTCAATAATTTCTCTTGCATTTTCAACGCTAGTATTTGATGCAGCATCAATTTCAATAACATCAGGATGACGATCTTCGGAGATAGCTTTAGCCTGCTCACAGTTTAATAAATCTGGATTTTTAGAGTCATCAAAGACTGTACAGTTTAACATTTTTGCTACAATTCGAGCGGTTGTAGTTTTGCCAACACCTCTTATTCCAGTAAAAATATAGGCATTAGGTATCTTATTTAGCTGAATTGATTTTTTAATAGTCTCTACAAGATATTCTTGACCTATTAAATCGTTAAAACTCTTAGGTCTATATTTTAGTGCAAGTATATCTGATTTATGTTTCATGTTTTAAAGGAGAATTACACGACCCAACATTTCATGTTACGGCTGCTTTCTTTCGAACCTGACCGGATTAGCATAAATAATTGCCCATGTAATTCTCGAATTAATTTATAACAGTTATCAATCAAAATATGAAGTTATTGTCTTGTTCGATAACTAGATTTTTCAAAAACACCTAATTTTCTAACTTTTGAGCAATAGTGATTCATGTCTTTGAGAGCAAGTTTGGTATTATCCTGATCTGGGTGGCCTTCTATTTCACAATAAAACTGTGTGATAACAAAATCTGCACCATAATTATAGCTTTCTAATTTGATCATATTTACATTATTTGTTGCAAAACCACCCATAACCTTAAAAAGAGAGCCTGGAGTATTATTCACAGCAAATAAAAAAGATGAAATATATTCTTTTTTGGGATCAAATTCTAAATTTTGTTCTTTAGACATAATATAAAATCTTGTGATATTATTTTTTGAGTTTGCAAAACTCTCATCTATTGTTTTTAAATTATAAATATCAGCAGCAAGACTTGATGCTATGGCCGCTGTATCTAAAACTTTATTTTCCATAATATTTTTTGCTGATCCGGCTGTATCAGCCCCAATAAGAATATCAAAGTCTAACTTTTGAATTTTTTCACTACACTGAGCTAATGCTTGCTCATGACTAATTATACTTTTTATTTTTTCCAATTTTGTGTCAGGGTGAATTAATAATTTATGCTCAACCCTTTGAAAGTGTTCAAAATTGATATGTAAGTCAGATTTTGGTAGTAATCGGTGAATATCTGCTACTCTCCCAGCAGCAGAGTTTTCAATAGGGATCATGGCATAATCTACATCTCCTGACTCTGCCATTGATATTGCTATTTCAAAAGTTTTACAAGGTACCGCTTCAGCATCAGAGAAAAACTCTTGAACAGCTAGATGGCTATATGCTCCTTCGACTCCTTGAAATGAAATTTTTTTACTCATTCTTTAGTATTAACTGATTCACCTTATCTAAATCTTCCCTAGTATCAACTCCCAATATTTCTTGCTCAATCAAAGTAACACTTATTTGTGTATTATCTAATACTCGTAACTGTTCAAGTTTTTCTTCAATTTCTCTTTTTGATGGTTTTTGAGAAATAAAATCTTTTAAAAATTTTTTTTGATATCCATAAATACCAATATGATGAAAAATATTTTCATTAATACTGTGATGATCTTTTAATTCTCTTGAAAAGTCTTTGGCCACAGAATTTAATTTATCATTCATTTCAACCTTTACCTTAGAAGGGTTTTCTGCCTCAGGTTTATCTTTAAAAGGGCATGCTAAGGTTGACATTTGATACGAAGACAGGTTTTTTCTAAGTATTTCAATAAATTCCTTTTGAATAAAAGGCATATCTCCTTGTACATTAATAATATAATTAAAATTTAATTTTTTTTCCAAAACTTCTACAGCCTCTCCAATTCGATCAGTTCCAGATATATGACTAGGATTTGTATAAATATATTGAAGGTCGTTATTTGTACAATAATCCTCTACCTCATTATCGCATATTGCTAGGTAAACATTGGAAAAAGACTTTGTGGCGGCCTTATATACGAAATGGAGCATAGGAATACCTGCAATTTTTGCAAAAGGCTTGTTAGGAAACCTTGTGGCTTTTAACCTGACAGGAATTAATATTACAGAGTCATTCATGAATGCGACAAATATCCGTTTTAAGTGGCATATTTTTAAACATAGACTTCTCTTTTTAATATGGAAACCAATAAAATTCTAGGTGCAATAATACTTGCTTTACTCTTAGCAGCTGCTTTTTCAAAAATAGCTGATTTGACGGTACATCCTGAATTTCCTAAAGAATTGGCCTACAAAATTGAAATACCTGAAGACGGAAGTTCAAGCGCACAAGAAGAGGTAAATATTTTTGAGGTGTTACCTGAAATAACTCCCTTATTGGCCTCAGCTGATATGGCAAACGGTGAAAAACTATTTAAAAAATGTGCGTCCTGTCATACTTATCAAAAAGGTGGTGAAAACAAAGCTGGCCCAGCTATGTGGGGAATAGTTAACAGATCCAAAGCTTCAGTTGATGGTTTTGCATATTCTGGTGCATTAGCGAATTTTGGCGGTGATTGGAGCGTAGAAGAACTAAATAGATTCCTCCTTAAACCAAAAAAATATGTTACAGGAACAAAAATGAACTTTAATGGTCTCAAAAAAGATCAAGACAGAGCTGATTTAATTAAATGGCTTAACAGCTTATCCGATTAAAAGTTTAATTTATAAATTATTTCTTTAACATCATTATATGAATTCAGTTTCATTAGATTCAAATAAATTAAAATCGCTCTTTGGTGCTTATTATGACCGACGAATGATAAGAATTTTACTTTTGGGAATAATAAGCGGTTTCCCATGGGTGTTAATTGGTAGTGCTTTATCACTTTGGTTAAAAGAAGAGGGATTAAGTAGAAGCACAATTGGATGGGCAGGCTTAATTTTTGGTGTATATGCAATTAATTTTTTGTGGGCACCTATTATAGATCGACTTCGTCTTCCATACCTAACTAATAAAATTGGTCATCGGAAATCCATAATAATTTTTATGCAAACTATTATTTTAATTAGTTTGATAATCTGGAGTGTCCTAGAGCCTACACAAAATCTAGTTTTAATTATTGGAGTTGGACTAGCAATTGCAATCTCCTCCGCTACTCAGGATATAACTATTGATGCTTTAAGAATTGAACAAATAAGCAAAGAGGAAACCTCGAGCATGGCCGCAGGAGCAGCTATGGCAGTTGTTGGATGGTGGACAGGTTTTAAGCTTGGTGGTTTTATTTGTTTAGAGATAGCAGAGAAATTAGAAAATTCTGGAGTCGAGCAATATTGGCAAATAACATTTATATTTTTAATAGCTATTGTAGTTCTTTGTAATGTTGGACTTAGTTTTATTCCTGAGTCTAACAAAGAAAGATTTCAAGATATGAGAAATATGGATGCCTCTAGTAGCAACATAGGAAGCATAGTTAATGCTAGCTATCTTTTTGCTTCAGTTGGTGCTTTGTGTTTTTTAACGGGACACTTTTTTAATAAAATTTGGTTTATAAATGGTGGAATTACTTTCGTTTTAATTGGTATTTTGTTCTATATCTTTTCGATTTATGTAAAAAAGTTTGGAGAAAATAATCCTATCTCAGGCATATTTTTTTATTTGAATAGTGTAGTTGCTAATCCTTTGAGTAGTTTTTTTAAGAATAATGGTATTAAAATTGGAATTGCTATTTTAGCATTTGTTTTTCTTTTTAAAATTGGTGAGGCCTTTTTAGGAAGAATGAGTCTTGTTTTTTATAAAGAAATCGGATTTTCTAAAGGAGATATAGCAATATTTTCAAAAGCCTTAGGTTGGATTACTACAGTCATTTTTACACTTATCGGTGGGGCAATAGCAATGAGGTCAGGTATTGTCAAAACTTTAATTATTGCCGGAATAGCTATGGCAGCAACAAATATACTATTTTCATTTCTTGCTTGGGCACCATCAAAGGGACTTTTTGCATTAGCTGTTATTCTTGATGACTTAGCAGCAGCTTTTGCAACAGTAGCTTTTGTGGCATTCATCTCTTTACTTGTTGATAGGAGTTTTACTGCAACTCAGTATGCCCTTCTAGCTTCTGTAGGAACAGCTGGTAGAACTCTACTAGCCTCTTCATCTGGAGCTATGGTCGACGGGCTTGGTGGAGATTGGGGTTTATTTTTTATTATTACTGCCGCTATGGTTGTGCCTTCTTTAATATGTTTACTTGCAATTAAAAATAAATTGAAAATTAAAACTTAAGAAGCGCTTTCACTAAGTCTTTCATACCCTGCTGTAAATCCTGCTAATGAGTATGTAATTGTTGCTTCACGATTATCTAAGAGTAAAACTTTTAAAGATATTTGATTCCCTGCTTTGAACATATTAATAAAATTATCAGCTATTATTTCTGCTACAAAACAAGCGCTTTGATTACAATATGCATAATTTAAATCTAAGGGATCCTTATCATCAATTTGGAGTTTTACAGAATTTTTTAAATTAACGGCATGAGGAAATGCTATTTGCATTTGAGTTAAGCTCTCAGGGTTGATGGTAAAAGATAGATAACTTACTACTTCTTCAGTGTTAGGGTCAAACACTAACTCTCTTAAGTCACAAATTTTTTGAGATTGTTCTTCTACACATGCAAATTGCCAGGCTTCAAAATTTTCTTGATCAATAACATGGTTATCAGCCTTAAGCGGAAAAACAAAAAATAAGAAGATTATTAATAAACGCACAAACAAAGAATACATAAAGATAAAATTTATCCAACTATGAATTTAATTTACTTGATAATTCAAATTTTATTAACTCGTTATTTGATCCAATTCTAATTTTAGGCCCCCAAGTGGCTACACCAGAACTTACATAAAGTAAGTTTTCTTTTGATTTATATAAGCCATATATCTCTGGAAATTTTAATTTTACAATAAAGTTGAAAGGAAATATTTGACCATTATGCGTATGCCCTGAAAGCATTAAATTGACATCATGTTTAATTTCTTTCCACAATGAAGGTTGGTGTATTGCTAAAAGATTAAATAAATTTCTATTTTGTAGTTTCTTATATTGATTTTTTTTTTCAATTATCGAAATATTATCTTTAATTCCTATTAAGTTAATATCTCCTATTTTAATTGATTGATTATTTAATATTTTAATTCCAACTTTTTTTAAGTCATCGAGGTGTTTTTGATAATTTTGAATATAATACTCATGGTTTCCTGTTACAAAAAAAATAGGACATTTAATTTCTTTAAAACATGATAAATGGTCAATATCAAATGAACTACTGTCAATTAAATCACCGCCAATTAAGAGAAATTTGGGTTTTATTTCATTTATTTTTGCAACTATTTTTATAAGTGATTTAGGGTGATTAGATCCAATATGAACATCACTTATAAAAACAAAAGTTAAACAGTTACTTATCAAAGAGCTGTTAATTTCTATATTTTTTACTTTTAAAATTCTTGCATTCCAAAAGCCATATACTAAAAGTGATATTTGAAGAGAGAAAAAAGTAGATAATTTAATTTGATTTGGGATATAAAAAAAAAATTCAATAAACAAGATTGCTGTTATTAAAAACAAGGAAACACTTCCTAATCCCACCCCTTCATAAATAAAAAATTTTAATATTTTGTTTTTACTTTTAGATCTAAAATAATAAAGACATATAAAATAGATAAGAAATGTAGAGGATATAATTTCCAAAGGTGAGCCCGGGGTACCCAACCAAGAAGCTAAAATTTCAAAAGGAAAAATAAAAACTAAATAAACAAAAATAAATAAAATAATTAAAGGTGTTACAACACTAAGTTTCATTTTTACTTTTACTTTTATCAAAATAAAATAATATAATGCCTGCAGAAAAGACAAATAAAATTCCCAAATAATTGAAAAACGTTGGAAGTTGTTGAAAGACTAGCCACCCTAAAATGATGCCATAAATTAATTGAAAATAACTTGTCATACCATAAATAGATGCGGGTAACATCCTAGATCCGTAAACAATTGCACTGATACCTAAGCCTGCAAATACACCACCTAATAATGAGAAAAATAAATCATGTAATGTCATTGGATAAAACTGAAATTTCATAGCTATTAAAAAAGCTATTACACTTATCACCATACTAAAAAAAGATGCTGCAAAAGATGAAGATAAGTTGAAATATTTTCTTGTTAAAAGATTAGTTGAGGCAATACAAAAAGCACCAATAAATACATAAAATATTCCAAGAAAAGACACTTGACTGTTTCCAAATGGCTCAGCTGAAATTATAACCCCTAAAAAGCCAAGAAAAATAGCAATAACTCTAGTTAGATTAATATTTTCACTAAGAAAAAAGTGGGACATTATTAAAAGCATTAATGGTGATGTAAATAAGACTGGATAAACTATGGATAATGGAAGTTTCAACACGCCCATTAATACAAATAAAAAACCCAAGGTGTGTAGTAATCCTCTTACAGTTTGAAATTTATAATTTTGGTCTTTATAAAAATTTAAACCATGATTTTTTACAATAAAAAAAGTTAAAGGAATCAATGAAAATAAGGCATTTAAAAAGAGAAGTTGTAAAATAGGATAATTAGAGCCTAATACTTTTATTACGGTGTCCATAGATACCATAAAAACATAACCACTTAATGAAATGAAAAAGGGATATACGTAAGATTTACTAAGCATTTTGAATTGGTAAACTTACTCTTTTTTTAGCGAAACACACTGTAAATCATATGACCATTCTTTTTGATATTCTTTATACAAAATAGAAAAAAGTAAATCTAACTCATCATCAATCCTCATACTCGAAACATAATCCTCCGTCTCATATTTCAACTCCAAAATTTTTTTTTCTGATATAATGATTTCATAATTTTTTTTATCAAATGTACTATAAATATTGTTATCCCCGTCATAATCTAGCTGAGTTCCAGAAACTTTCTGTTTACAGTCAAAATACTTTAAAGCGTTAATATTTTTGTCACAAATACAAGCAAGAGAAAAATAATTTAAAATATCTCCCATTAATAGTTTGGGAATAAGTAAAATAAAGATAGTAATAAATTTCATATCAATTATTTTTATATATCATGATAAATAAGCAGTTAATAACTATAATTATTTTTTGTGGCATAAGTTTTGCAGTAATGAGACTTATATTGGAATCTTTCTTTCCAAATGGTTTTTAAATTTGAACGAAAATAACCGGAAATATATTTGGTCAAAAATTCAAAAAACTGGGGACCTTCTTCAACCATTACTCAAACCATCTCAATATCATCCCAAAGGACGTAATGCTTATGCACATATTGCAATTTGTATTAAAGAAAATTTTGGTGAAAGCTATAAAGATATTCCTGATGACAAGTTAGAAGAAGTTGAAGAGTATATTAAATTTTTATTAAACAATCCTGATTAATCTATTCACTTGAAATTTAAGAAAATTAATATTTATTCTATGTTGAAATTATGCCAAGAACAAAATCTTTAGCAACATTGATTAACTATTATGGTGAAGATCGTTCTTTTACGCCTAGAATTAATAAAATACCAACTATTTACAAAATTCTTAATAAACAGATATTTAATAATAAATTAAAGAATCCCAAAATTATAGTTAAAAGAATTCATGGAGCATTGGGCTACTTTGAATTTAGTCCTTATGCTACTAAGCATTGCCATAAAATTACTCTCCATAATAAGTTCAGGAACTTTAGAGAATTTGCTGAAATTTTAGGACATGAAATGGTTCATTATTATCAAAAACTAATTTTAAAACAAAACACAGCAAAACATAATAAAGAGTTTTACAGTTTTACGAAAAAATTTGCAAAATTAGGTCTAAAACTAAAAAGGGTTTACAGATAAAATTTATCTATCTAAAAGAGGACTCAATGTTTCCTCCATCTACAGTAATAATACTTGCGGTTGATTTATATGATAAAGCTAAATGATAAAAGGCATCAGCTACATCGATTGCTTTGACCTCTCTTTTAAGGAGATTGCCTGACATATATTGTTGGATAGAAAGTCCTCTGGCCTTTGATCTTTTAGAAATCATGTCATCAGTCATTAAACCACTTCTAATTCTATCAGCATTAACACCGTTAAACCTAATTCCATGGTTGCTATATTCAACTACATATTGTTTCATTAAAAATAATAGTGCTGCTTTTGGAAGACCATAAGCTACATAATTTTTTCCAGGATTAACAGCTTGTTTAGAAATATTAAATAATACAACTCCACGAGTTTTTTGTCTTTTCATAATGGCCACACCATGTTTAACAAAGTAGTGGTGCGCAAAAAGGTTCAAATCAAGGCTTTTATCAAACTGATCCTTAGATAAATTTTCTAAAGACTCAACAGTAGCAAATCCTGCATTTGATATTAATATGTCTACACCTCCATATTTTTCAGATATTTTTTTAAAAATACCTTTTAAGTTTTCTTCTTTGGTAATATCACACTTAAAATAAGTCATACCAGACATATCTAGTTTAATATTTTTTTGGTCAACAATATCTATGATTACCACTTCAGCTCCCTCTTTTTGAAACTTCTTCGCAGATACATAGCCTATACCGCCTAAACCTCCCGTTATAACAGCAACTTGTCCTTTTAATTTTTGTGTTGACGGTTTAATTTTTGCTAATTCTAATGGCCAATATTCCATTCTAAAAATTTCTTTTTCTGGAATGGATTTAAAAGTACCAAATTTTGAAGCTTGAAGAATTACTGACAGCGAATTTAAACCTACATCCATTGCTATTTTTGCATCTTTAAAGGAAGGGCCTGTAGAAAAAATTCCTACTCCTTTAATAAGTATAAGTCTTGGATAGGAATCAAGCATTGAAGCTGATGGATTATATTTTTTATTTCTATTAAAATATTTCTTGTAGTCATCTTTATATTTTTGAATAGATTTAATAATTACTTTTTCTAAATTTTCTGTCTTCTCTTTACTTAAATCAATAACTAGTGGTTTTGATTTAATTCGAATAACATGGTCAGGTGTCACTGGGCCTTGTTGGGTAAATTTTTTTAAATCTGGGTGGGAAAAAAATTCATTGAAAAAATTAGGTTTGTGAAAATGAACAATTTTTCTTTCATAATCATCTTCTTTTTGATGAGAAATTTGCTGTCTTATTAAGTTTGATATTTCAGATGCATTAATTTTTGTTTCTATATAATTTTTTGTTCGAATGTTTTTAGATTTTTTAGAAAGTTCTTTCTCTGCTTTAGATATATATCTAATCATTCTTAAATAACTCTCTTTAGCATCATCGGCAAATGTAAAAATTCCGTGGTTTAATAGTATCAGTCCTTTTACTTTTGTATTTTGCTCGAAGACCTCAGCTGCTTTTTTTGCAAGCTCAAAACCAGGCATTATGTATGGAACAATTCCCATTTCATCACCAAAAACTTTTTTACAAAATTTTTCAGGATCTGGCTGATCTATTAAAGCTAAAATTGCATTAGAGTGGGAGTGATCTACAAATTTGTGAGGTAGAAAGGCATGAAGAAGAGTTTCAACTGACGCATTTGGAAAAGTCGTATCAAGCATGTATTTTCTTTGATAGTTAACCATCTGGAAGTCATCTAATTTAGATAAATTTCTCATCTTGAGAAGATTTCTCATTTCTAAGGCGGGAAAGCCATCATCTTCAATGTTTCCCATATCCTTACCACTACCTTTGACATAAATTATTTCTTCATTATCCCCTAATATATTTTTAACTGATGATTTTACTGATGTATTTCCTCCACCGTGAAGAACAACAGTAGGATCATTTCCCAAAAGTTGTGTTGTATAGATTCTTAAAGCAAGATCTTTGCTAACATTCTTTTTTGCAAATTTTGAAATATAAATTTTTGCTTCTTTATCACTGTATTTACTTTTCATACTGTTCTCCTAAATCTAAAAGTTAATCGATTCTTTTAGTGGTTGATTGATCAAACGTGTGAGCTTTAGATTTATCAAAATCTAAAGATATTTTATCTCCATTTTTAATTTCAGTTCTACCGCCCGGTTGAACTATTCTAAACTCATAGTCATCAAGCATTGCAATGATATGAGTTTCTGAACCAGTAGTCTCGACTAAAACTACTTCAGCTTTAATATTTGAGTCTTGAACAATTTTAATATCGGTTGGTCTTATTCCATAAACAACATCTTGACCTGAGGATAGATTATTTTTCAGATGAGGAAGAAATTGATTTTTAATTTTAACACTTTGATTATCAGTTGCAGTACCTTTCATTAAATTAATGGCAGGTGATCCAATAAAATCAGCTACAAAAAGGTTATTTGGTTTTTCATAGATATCATGAGGGGTAGCTATTTGTTCAATTATTCCCTCATTCATAATCACTATCTCATCTGCCATTGTCATGGCTTCAATTTGATCATGAGTAACATAAATAGTAGTAGCATTTTGTTGATTATGTAATTTTCTAATTTCAAGCCTCATATGTGCTCGCAATTTAGCATCTAAATTTGAAAGAGGCTCATCAAATAAAAAAACTTTAGGGTCTCTAACCAAAGCTCTTCCCATGGCGACTCTTTGACGTTGTCCTCCAGATAATTCTTTAGGCGTTCTTTTTAAATAGTCTGTTAAATTTAAAACAGATGCTGCCCATTCAACTTTTTTTTGAATATCTTGTGCTTCTAATTTTCTAATTTGTAAACTAAAAGCAATATTATCAAAAACATTCATTTGTGGATAAAGAGCATAGTTTTGAAAAACCATTGCTATGTCTCTATCCCTTGGATGAACATTATTAATAGTTTTACCTCCTATTGAAATTTCTCCACTTGATATTGACTCCAAACCTGCTGTCATTCTTAAAAGTGTTGTTTTTCCACAACCTGAGGGACCTAATAAAACTACAAACTTTTGGTTATCAATATTTAAATTTATGTTTTTTAATACTTCGACAGCGCCAAAATTTTTTTTAATATTTTTGTATTGAACTTCAGACATATATTAACTCATCAAGTTGATTGCTATCTCCTGCTAAATCAAGAATGGTATAGCGATCTCTAATAAACCTTCCATATTTTAATGCATCTTTGTAAAAATTACTATCAAGTTTAGCATCTTCTGGAGTTCTTAGAGCTCCACATTCACCCATCGAACTCCAAATAATTTCATAATCTAACATTTTCTCTCGAATAGGTTCGACAAACTCTAACCAATTTTTTGAAAAATATTCATTAGTAATGTCAGCCTTTTTTTGATCAAACATTTTTGGTTGCATTGATTTTTTGATAGTATCTAACATTGAAAGTCCAAGCTTATCAATTATTTCCTCATCTGGGATTACAGTAGGTTGAATAATAGGAGGTTGATTTTTTTTCAATATAGTATTTTGAAATTTAGACATACTTAATGTAGCAATTCCTACTTGTTCACCATGAGAGGTACCAGGGTGATTTTTGCCTGCAAACATGTCTATGTAATGCGATACACCATGTTCTCCCATGCTTCCAACATGAGTTGTTTGAGTAAAAGAGGTTCCTAGACCCATAATAGCGCTAATTAATGTAAGTAAAGCTAGTGCATCTATTTCACCATTGGCAATTTGAGATGCGCTTTCGATCATTTTATTTTCATAAAGTGAGAGTAATTCGTAAGGGATAGTTTGGTAATTCGTATCTAGTAATTTATGTGACATTAACCAGTCCACTTGGGCAGTAGTTCTACATATAACATCTGCAAACGCCGCTGCGGTTAATCTTTTAGGACACTTACTTAGGACTTCCAAATCAAAGAATACTCCTTTTGCATAATGAGCTACTAAGGACCTTTTTACTCCCTCAAAAGATATTGAGGCTGTACCTGTCGTGTAAGCATTCATTGGTGTAGTAGCAAATACTGAATATTCTTTTTTTTCCAAAAATGTTGCATATTTTATGCTGTCACTTACAGTACCTGATCCAACAGCTATCATTCCATCATAACCTTGGAGCTTTTTTCTTAAATATTCTACTCCGTCAATACTTGAGGAAGGTTTCTCCCATATATACTCATCCACATTGATCTTTCCTTGGGTATTTTTAAATATTCTTGAACCCATTGCTTTATAAGTAAATGGATCACTAACTATAAGTAGTTTTTGGTTCGGATGTAGAGCTTCAATTAAATTTGATTCATGGCCTTCTAAACTTTCTCTAATTTCTATTCTTTTAATTGGAATGCCATATTCTTTGTGATCTTGCGTACTGACCCAAGTGCCATCTGTTAATTGGTTAATTACTCCGTTATAGTTTTTCATCATATTTTTATTTATATTTTTCAGCAAATTTCACTAAAGATTTATTAATTTTTTTATTTGAGTCATAAACATGTTGATAGATATCAATTAAATCTTCGTATTGAGACTTATTTTCTAAATTAGGTGTAATTAATCTTGTTTTGCCACTCATATTACCTGCAGCTTCACCAATACTTCCATACCAACCTGCACCGTATGCAGCTATCATAGCGGCCCCAAGAGAGGAAGCTTCTACCGTATCAGCAATTAATACATCTTTACCAGATGCATCTGCCAACATTTGCACCCATGCAGGACTATTAGCTCCACCACCAATAGCTAAGTATTCTTTAATATTTAAATTAGTTTCCTTTTCAATATTTTGAGTTCTAAATACTGAGTCTAAAGTCAGGCCTTCTAATATTGATCTGTAAATATGATAGGGAGTGTGACTTATACTTAAACCTGCAACAACCCCTCTTGCGTAAGGATCCCAGTAAGGATCCATTACACCCCCGGTATAAGGTTGAAGAATTAAACCATCGCTCCCTATGGGAATTTTTTTTATCTCATTTTCTAAATTAAAAAAAAAATTACTATCTTTTCTATCGCCTGGTATAAATTGATCAACAAACCAGTTAACCATCAAAGCTCCTGATAATAATACATTCTCTAAAATATAACCTTCACCATGAGCGGCAATTTCAGTTCTCCAATTTTTTGAAATTTTATATTCTTCTGACCAGACTCCAGAAACAACGGCAGTGCCTAAATTAATATACGCTCTATCAGACCTTGTACAATTCGTGCCTAAGCCCGCAAGTTGACCGTCACCTCCTGCCGCAAATATTGGCATTCCTTCTTTTAATCCAGTCTCTTCAGCTGCCTTTTTGGAAACTTTTCCTAAATTAGTTCCGGGCTTAAAAGAATTTGGAAGCCGGGATTCATCTATTTCTAATTGCTGGAGTATTTCTTTGGACCAACATTTATTCACAACATCAAACATGCCATGTGGGTCAGAACTTATCCATCCAGTATTAAACTCTCCAGATAATCGTTTTACCAAAAATGCTTGAACATCTGCAAAGCATTGAACTTTATCAAATATTTCTCTTTCGTGATTCTTCATCCATAAAACTCTGTATAAGCATGGGCAAGGATCTTTAGGGCGGCCTGTTAATTCATGAATTTTTCCTTCACCCATGATAGAGTTTAAATCCTCTACTTCTTGCACTGATCTTTTATCCATCCATACTGTGGCAGGGTAAATTGCTTTACCGTCTTTATCTAGTTTAGCTAAAGTTTCACGCTGATTAGAGATCGCCAAACCATCAACTTCTGACATTTCTATGTGATTGCTTAACTCTTTACATGATACGCAGAAGGCGTTCCACCAGTCCTCAACGTTCTGTTCAAATTTTTCTAAACTTGGGTTGCTTAAGGGAATATCGCATCTACCCTCTGCAAGCACTTTTCCTTGTCTGTCCCATGCAATAGCTTTTGTTGATTGTGTAGAGCTATCAACTCCAATTACGATACTTCCCATTAATTAATAGTCTTGCTTTGTAGGAGTGACAACTACTTCTTGCATAATTACATTTTGAGGCATTTCGTATGCAAAAAGTATCATTTTAGCTACATAATCAGGTGATATTCTTCCACCAATTCTTTCAATATTTTTTTTGTATGCCTCTAATGTATTGGGGTCAGTTATTCCATTAAGAACTTCTGCTTCGATATTGCCCGGAGACATAACAATTACTCTTACGTTATGAGGAGAAAGGTATCCTCTTATGCTTTCAGATACAGCGTGTACAAAATATTTTGTTCCACAATAAACAGTATGATCTCCGTAAACTTTCCTGCCTGCAATTGAGCTCATATTTATAATCGTACCTGATTGGCGAGCCTTCATATTACTCATAACTGCATACATACCATTCATGACTCCTTTGGTATTTACATCAATCATTTCATCCCACTCTTGAGGATCTTGAGTACTAATATCAGCTAATCTTGCTACACCTGCATTATTAAAAATCATATCGGTCGGGCCGTACGTTTCTTCAGCTTCTCTAACGGCTGCTACTAAAGCATCTCTATCCCGTACATCGACTCTTTTACAAATTGAATTTTTTAAATTAAATGACTCCATTATTTCTAATCGTCTAGCAATCAATAGAGTTGGGTAACCAGCTTTAGAAAAAGCTTTGGCTGTAGCTTCTCCTATTCCAGAGCTAGCCCCTGTTATAACTGTTAGTGGTTTTGACATTATAAATAAAAATTTTTATTAAATAAATCAAGGGCGATAAAATTTATCGCCCTTGAAATAAAGTTTTCTTATTAATTAAACTCCAACTGTTTTGTTAAAGTTTTTAGCTATTGTGTCCATACACTCTTTTGCTGATCCATGTTCACCAGCCCAGTATCTTCCAAGCTCAATAGGAATCATGTTACTAGACATGTCTGCCCATTCTGGAAGATCAGGTTCTGATCCCATATCATTAAAGATTGCATCTCTAACAACGTCTAAGTGACGTGTTGTACCATTACCGCTTCTATTGTTAGCTTTGATACGTGGGTCATCATAAACAGACGCTCTTGTAGGTCCTGTACCACCACCAAGTGCAGTGATATAAACCTGCGTTTCATAGCTAGTTGCCCATTGAGCAAATAACCAAGCAGCATCTTTATTTTTTGAGTACTTTGATACAGCTAGTGAAGATCCACCTTGGTGAGCAACACCTGGGATTTCCCCATAACCACAATCGCCTGTAGCTCTTAGTGGGCTAGCAGGAGCAGGGCAGGCAGCAGCCATCATTTTTCCTTGTACAGCAGATTCATCAGAGTCCCACCATGGGAAGAATTCACCCCATGAAATTGTCTGAGCTGATCCACCTTGAAGGATATCTTGACCTTGACCGTCCCATGTCCATCCAGTAACACCTGAAGGCATATACTCTTTTAGCTTTGTCCAATAATCCATACCGGCTAAGCCATTTGCATCATTACCAGCAAAACTTCCATCAGGATTAGTGATAGAACCACCAAATGCCCATGCAAACATTGTCCAGTCACACTCTAAACTATAGTGGCCTGATTTCATTTGCCCGTTAGTACCATAAATTGGTCTTCCATCTGGGTTTAAGTGTCCAAGCTTTGCAGCCTGAATTTTTTGAGAATTGCTCATGTATTGATCAAATGTTTTTGGAACACTTAAGCCAAGTTCTTTATAAACGTCATCTCTGTACATCATGATAAATACAGGGATGTCATAAGGAACACCAACCATAGTGCCATCATACATTGAAATACCATCAACAAGAGGGCCTAAGAAGTCATCAAAGTTATAACCTGGCATTGCTAGGTCAGGCTTTGCTGCATAAAGCTCTCTTGGGTCTTCAGCATCACCTCTAAAGGCAGCCATCCAACTTTGATCTAAGTAGTAAGTATCGTAAGTACCTAGGCCTGAAGCTACATCCAATGTGAGCTTTTGTAAAACTTGCTCCAATGGAAGTACTTCAATGTTAACTTTAATTCCTGTTACTTCTTCGAAGAAAGGTTTTAAAGTTGAGTTAATAGCATTAGATGGTGGAGTTGACTCAGTTGCTAATGAAACTGTTTGGCCTTTGAAAGGAGATGAAACATCTCTTAACCAATCCATCATATCACCGCTCCACTCGATGTGAGATCCTGCATGAGCTTGTGGAATAAACTTTCTACTCATAGATCCCATTGTGCCTAAGCAACCAGCTCCTAGTCCAAGTAATCCAGCATTCTTCATGAAATCTCTTCTTTTCATGTCGCCTTTTACATACTTGCCTACGATGTTTGCTAAGTGCATTTTTCTATACATATCGCGCATATATATCCCTCCTATAGGTATTTAAATTTTACCATTGGTTTAGGTTTTTTTTCAATAATTGTTTAAGATTTTTTTGGAATAAATTAAATTTACAGTTGACATTTACTTTTTTATCAACATCTTGCTTTTTGTTAAAATTAACAACATTTATGTTTATTAAATTTTAAAATCACAATTGAATGAATTAAGTGTATAATCTAATTGATGAGTTCACAAAAATCATATTCTTTGCCTGCTTTTATGAGTTCTGATAGTGCTTTTCCTTGGCTTTTTCCTTTAATAACAATGCTAATTGTCTTTGCCATTGTTCCTTTTTTTTACAATATCTACCTTAGCTTCCATGAATTTGTGCCCGCTAAAAGGGCCTTGCTTTTTGTAGGGTGGGATAATTGGATTAGATTATTTACTGATGGCGTGTTCTGGGGATCTTTAAAAGTATCACTGTTTTATACTTTTGTGTGTTTGGCTATCCAATTGGTTTTAGGAATGGGAATTGCATTACTTATAGATTCTGATGATCCTGGTTTTGGAGTGATAAGGTCAGTTTTAACATTAACTCTTGTGATACCTCCAGCTATAGCAGGGATGATCTTTTTGATTATGGAAGATGCTAATTATGGTCTGATACCTTGGGCTTTGAAAGCTGTTGGGCTTATAGGCGCAGAGGATACGATCTTGTCAGACCCAAGCTTAGCAATTTGGGGTGTTATGATTGTTGATATTTGGCAATGGACACCTTTCATGGTCTTAATACTTGTTGCAGGTCTTAGATCTTTGCCCAGCGAGCCTTTCGAGTCAGCAGTTATTGATGGAGCAAAACCTTTACAAGTATTTAGACGTTTGACATTACCGATGCTCCATAAAGTAATAGCTGTTGCGGTATTAATTAGAGGTATTGATTTATGGAGAATGGTAGACTATGTCTTTGTGCTGACTTCAGGCGGCCCTGGCACAGCTACTTACACTTTAAGTCTTTACTCCTGGCAAAGATTTACTTTTGTCCAATGGGGATATGGTGCAACAATCAGCTTATTCTCTTTAATTGTTATATTAATTGTTGGAAATGCTTTTATTCATTTTGCAAAGGTTAAATGGTAATTAATTGAATAAAATATTTAAACAAGTCATAGGTTGGTTTATAGCTGCCGTATTTTTCTTCCCGATTTATTTTTGGATAACTGTCTCAATAAAAAAAGATAAAGATATTTTTGCACTACCTCCTAAATTATTTAATTTTGATGTTTCTTTTTCTGCCTATGAGGAAGTTTTTGGGTTATCCCGATTTTTATACGTAGAGGATATGGGTGCTGTTCGACCTGGTGGAGGTGACTTCTATATGATGCCTTTTCTTGTCGACAGTATAATTATAGCTTTGGGTTCAACTGGCCTTGCTATGTTAATATCTATCCTGGCTGCTTATTCTCTATCAAGAATACCTATTAAAGGACAACAGCATTTTATGGGATGGATACTTTCTACCAGAATGATGCCGCCTGTAGCTGTGGCAATACCTATGTTTTTTATATACAAAAATATAGGTTTAATGGATACTCATCTAGGCATCATAATTATTCATGCATTGATGAACCTTCCTTTAGCTGTATTACTTATGAAAAGTTTTTTTGATGATATACCCAAAGATATTGATGAAGCAGCTCTATTAGACGGGGCATCAAGATTTTTTGTTTTTTGGAGATTAATTGTTCCTTTGGCAATAGGAGGAATTGCAGCCACAGCGGTGTTGTGTTTTATATTTAGCTGGACAGAGTTTATATTTGTCTTAATGCTAACACAAACTGGACTCAAAACTATTCCTGTTGTATCAACATCTTTTGTTACATCTACAGGAACTGCTTGGGACAATATGGCTGCATTAGGGACTGCAGCAATAATTCCTGCTTTTATTTTTATTCTCCTAGTACAAAGACATTTGGTAAGAGGATTAACTTTAGGTTCAGTCAAACAGTAACGTAAATTGATAAGAAAATTTTTAGCATCTATTGTTGCTTTAATTTTTTTCTTCCCAATTTATTACTTAATCACATCATCATTTAAGTCAAAAATAGATATTTTTTCCCTGCCACCAAAATTATTTATTTTTGATATTGATTTTTCAGTTTATGAGAAAGTTTTTGTATATTCAGGGGTATTTACTAGTAATTTTTTTGTCTCAAGAATATATGATAGCTTAATAATAGGGGTTGGCTCCTCAACACTTACTTTAATGATAGCCATTTATTCTGGATACTGTCTATCAAGAATTAGTTTTAAATTTAGGAATTTTTTTATTTTAGGAATTTTAACTGCTAGGATGATGCCGCTGATGGCAATTGCTATCCCAATATATTTTGTATATGGAAAACTTAATTTAATTGATACTTACACTGGTATTATTTTAATTCATACTTTTATCAACTTACCTTTGGCAGTGTTATTACTTAAAAGTTTTTTTGATGAGATACCAACACAAATTGATGAAAATGCATTAATTGATGGTGCAAGCAGAATTAAGATTATTCATAAAATTATTATTCCATCGACGATTAATGGATTAGCCGTAACTTTTATTCTATCTTTTATATTTAGCTGGACTGAATTTATTTGTGCTTTGATGATAGGTCAGATGAATATTAAGACTATACCCGTACAGGCTTCAATTCTTAAAACCATACCAAGCTGGGACTACATGGCAGCCTTCACTACTGTTTCAATAATTCCAGTATTTTTATTGATTTTATTGGTTAAAAATCATTTTGTCAGGGGCTTAACACTAGGTTCTATTAAAGAATAGCTTATAATATTATTATGGATTTAAAAGAGAACCGGCTGTCAGTAATTATTGAGGAGATTATGAGTCAAGGTCAAGTTGAGATTAAATCCTTATCTAAGAAATTAAAAGTAAGCACTATGACAATCTACAGAGATGTAGAAGAATTTACTAACTCTGGAGTATTAAAAAAAGAAAAAGGTGTACTTACCTCTAGTCAAACATTTACCCTTGAATATTTTCATGACGTAAGAGCAAACTTAAACATTGACCCTAAAATTAAAGTAGCCGAGGAGGCAGGTAAATTAGTAAAACCTAATTCATTTGTGGCGATTGATGACAGTACAACTTGTTTGCAATTTTCACACTTTCCTAAATATTTTGAGGGCACAACTGTTGTTACTAATAACATAAAGTTAATAAATATATTTAGTAAAAATTCTAAAATTAAGATTATTTCACTGGGAGGTAGATATAATAGACCTACTGGTAGCTTCTTAGGATTATCTACAGAAAATACTGCATCTCAAATTCCATGTCATTACTTGTTCATGTCTTCATCATCTTTAGATGGAACTAAATTATATACTCATGATGAAAACGTTTATAGAACAAAGGCGATACAAATGATTAATTCTGAAAAAAAGTACTTTCTTTGCGATTCTTCTAAAATTGGAAAAAAAGCAATGAATGTTCAAGCTGATCTTTCTGAATTTGAAAAATGTTTTTTTGCAGGATCACATTTTGATAAAGGATTTGAAAGTTTGCTTAAAAAGAAAAAAATTAATTTTAGCTATTTTAAAACTAAAAATTAACTATCAAGATCGTTGATTTTATCAACTTTTTTTCCAGATCTTTCTGACTGAAAATTATTTTTAAGCCAGATATCAGTATACATCAAAGCATTAGGTACTCCTGTAATAAGAGCTCCGAATGTAATAATCTGGGCATTATTGCTTGCTATTGACCTCTCAGCTGTATAAGCATCGTTTACGCAGACTGCTCTGATACCAGAAAATTTATTTGCAACTATTGCCATTCCAGCGCCTGTACCACAAACAAGTATGCCTCTTTCATAGTCATTTTTTTGAATTTTTTCAGCTAAAATCTTGCCAATATCAGGGTAATCCACTTGGTCTGAGTCTTTAACACCAATGTCATTTACTTCAATACCTTTGGATTCTAAGTGGGTTTTGATTGAGTCTTTTAAATCTTTACCTAAGTGATCAGAACCAATTATTAACTTATTGATCATATCTTACCTTATACATTTAATTCTCCCCAAGGTATATCTAGTTTTTGATTATTACATATGCTCTTTAAAAGATTTTTTAAGATTGGTAAGTTGTTTTCAGAGAGAAGGGTATTAAGATGAATTTCTATATCAATCATCAGTTCTGCTCCTTCGACTGTTTCCCCTTTTAGCTCATTTGATATGATTTCAGAATAGGTGTTGTTTTTTGCAAGTAACTTTCCAAGTGCTCCATTTCTACCTGTTCCAGATGTAACATGTAAATCACCAAGGCCGGAAAGTCCATATACTGTTTCAATAGATCCTCCCATTAAGGCTACAATACAATTCATTTCATTCAAACAATGTGAAAAAAGTGCTGACTCAGGATTAAAAATCTTTTCTTTATTATAATAAAATATTTGAGAGTATCCTAAAATGATTGCATATATATTTTTTAACGCAGCACAAACTTCTGAGCCAATTAAATCACTGTTAGTTTTGATTATGTAATAATCATTTTCAAATAATTTTGATAAGCGAATTGCTGTATCTAAATTTTTGTTTATAAAACAAATATTAGTTAAATTTTTATTTGCTAACTCAACGGCCTTACAAGGGCCAGTAACAGCCGTTATATCAATATCTTGATCAATCTCTTTAAGTAATTTATTTGGAAAAATATCTAATTTATTATTTTTATTAATAAAAAGTCCTTTAGTTACGATTAAAAATTCCTTTTTCTGAACATTAAATTTTTTTATAAAATCAATAAACCAATTTATTCCTTTTGAACTGACACCAACTATAATCACATCAGATTGATCAATATCAGTTTGTGTTAATTCATCATAATTTTTGCCAATTGTTTCAGATAAATATATTTCTAGTTTTGGGTGATATAATTTTTCTTTAATATTGCTAATCATTTCTTGGTCCAATGGCGTCCCTACTATCGTTGCTTTATGGCCATTATCTATTGCAGGAACAGTAATAGCAGTTCCCATTACTCCAGCTCCTATGACTAAAATATTTACCATTATGAAATAAACTGACCTCCATTAATTTCTAAAATTTGACCAGTGATGTAACCACTCATACTTTCAGATGATAAAAAAACAATGGGACCTACACAGTCCTCGGCACTTCCAAGTCTTTGCATTGGTATTTTTATTCTTGTTGCTTCCAGTTTTTCTTTAGAGGAATATTGTTCATGAAATTTTGTATTAATAGTTCCGGGAGAAATGGCATTTATTCTTATATTATGAGGTGATAACTCAGATACAAGGGATCTTGTGATCCCTGAAACAAAAGCTTTTGATGCTGCATAAACACTAGACCCTGCACTTCCACCAGTTCTAGCACTTATAGTTGAGACATTGACGATACAGCCTTTTTTTTGATTTTTAAAAATATCAATGGATTTTTTTGTAGCAAAATACGCTGATTTAGCATTTAAATCAAAAATTTCTAAAAATTCATTTTCAGATATTTTATCTAGTTCATATCTTCCAATCATAGTACCAGCATTATTAATTAGAATATCCAATCCCTCGAGATGATTAATTGCATCATCCATAAAGTTATTTACATTCTTTAAGTTAGAAAAATCAGATTTAAAAACTTTAAATTTTTTATTATTTGTTTTAGAAGCTATTTTTTTTTCTAGACCATCAGTGGAATTATTACCATGAAATATAACTTTAGCACCTAAGTTTAGAAATTCTAAAGCAGTATGAAAGCCTATACCGGTACTAGATCCTGTGACTATTACCTTTTTACTTTTGAATTCTTCAAAATTAATAATCATTTTAATTCATTTATAATAAAGTCTGGTACGCCCGTAATTTGAGAGTCTGATTTTATAGTATTGATTGTATCAATATCTGAAGTTTTTTCAGAAAAGTTTTCTTTATGTATTCCATTTTTTATTAAAAGTGAGTCTATTTTAAAGTTATTAGCACCAGCAATATCATTAAAAAGTGAGTCTCCAACCATGAGAATTTTATCTTTATCTACTTTAGACTTAGATTGGACATATTCATAAATTTCTATTTCTGGTTTTCCAAAAACAAGAGTTTTTCCACCTATTTTGTTATAATGTAGAGCTAAATCTCCAGTAGAGGGATGGATATCTTTGCCATGTAAGCCTAGAACATCAGGGTTTGAACAAACAAGAGGTATTTCTAATTTTAATGCAATTTCCATTAGGCTGTGAGCTCTTTTAAAATCTTTAAAACCAGATGTTGTTGTAAGTAATAAGAAATCTGAGTCTTCAATATTATTAACTTTTTTAAATTGAGTATCTTTTAATAATGGATAATCAATACCGATAGGATAGAAATTCTGACCAATATCTTTACATGGACCTATTTTTTTATTTAAATAATCAAGACAAACATCTCCAGATGTAATAATTTCTGCTTTAAGAATATAGTTAGCTCCCATTTTTTGGAGTCTTCCAATATTATCGGATGATTTTTTACCAGAATTGCTAACTATATAAATTAATTTATTATCGTCCAAAAGATCTTTAAATATTTTTTCAACATTTGAATATAATTTCTCTCCATTATGAATTACACCCCACTGATCAAAAAGAAATAAATTATAATCTTTCTTAATTTCATAAATTGATTCTATCAATTTCATCCTAATTTATAAAACCCCCAGCAATTAATGCTGATCCAAATGACGCCTGTGTAGACAACGGAGTCACCAAATCAATATTTAGGATCTTAGACCTAATTTTATTCCAATTGGTATTGCTCGCACCTCCGCCTACAGTAAAAATTTCCTTGGGATAGCCTCCACCAATTTCTTTTAACCTTTCATAGCAAAGTTTTTCTACATTGGATATGCCCTCTAAAACTGCTTGGAAAAAAATAGTTTCAGACTCAGGCCTAGGTTCAAGAATTGCTTTTTTATTTGGATCGTTATAGGGGAATCTTTCACCTGTTTTCATTAAAGGATAATAGTTTAAACCAGTCAAATTGGAGGGATTTAGACTTTCAGATAATAAATTTATTTTATCTTTAAAAAGATGTTTTAATATATTACCTCCTACGTTTGAAGCTCCTCCAGCAAGCCACTTGTCACCTAGTTTATGGCTATAAATTCCATATTCTTTGTTAAATATAGGTTTTTCAGATATGTATTTGACAACCAATGAAGAACCTATTGATGTAACTGCTTGTCCAATTTCATTAGCACCAGTTGCAAGGAATGCTGCGATACTATCTGTGGTACCTGCTATAACTTCAGCTTTATTGCTAAATCCTAAATTTAAAAGTTCTGAATTTTGTAGAACGTTTAAAGTGGTACCTGGAGTTAAAATTTTTGGTAAAGCAGCTGTGTCAATAGGAAGATTTGAAATCCAATCTGGCCATTTTTTGTTTAAGCAATCGTATCCTAATTTTAATGAATTATTGTCATCAGAATAATTAAATTCATTTATAATTTTTCCAGCAATCCAGTCTGCTTGATGTAAAATTTTATATGATTTGATATCTTTTTTTTTATCTTTAATAATTTTAAGTGCTCTTACTAAGGCGTTGCTAGAGCTAGAAACAATTGGATGATTATCAGAAACCTTCTCTACTAATTTACTTTCATCAATTGCAGAAGTGTCATTATACATAATAGCATATGATAAAGGTATTCCCTCATTATCAGACAAAAGAACAGTACCAGAAGTGCCATTTATTGAAATTTTTGAAATTTTATTAATATCAAAATTTTCTTTTAAGTTATTACAAAGTTTTATAAAAGCTTCCCACCAAATTGTTGGGTCTTGAGAAATTATATTATTTTTTTCTAAAGCTATAGGTATTGGAACTTGGGAATTATAAATTTCTTTTTTTTCAGAATTTATAATTGATGCTCTTACTCCTGATGTACCAAAGTCAATGCCAAGGAACATCAATTAATAGTCTGTCTATAAATTTCTGCATCCCAATTTAGTAATTCATTTTCTTGATCTTGGGTAAAAAATTTTATCTCGTTATCTAATCTTAGTCGTAATAAAATTTCTGTAAAACAATCTATCATTTCACTTGCGGCATCTATACAGCTGTTAGATTGAAATAAACCATATTTTTCTATGATTAGAAAGGGCGGGAGGTTAATTCCTTTTTTATTCATCTCTATATTAAAACTGTTAGCATCATCTGCAGATTTAAAAACAGGTATCCCTGGACCCAAGAAGATTACATGATCTGGATAAAGAGATTTAGAAAAAATATTTATTAATTTTTGATCAGATGTGCAATATATACTATATTTTTCAGTGTTTTTAAGTACATACCCTGAAACGTCAACCTCACCCTCTTTATCATAAACGGGGAAAGTATCATTATAATATAAACTGTCTAATTCATTATGAATGTTAATAAGAAGTTCATAGGTTTTTTCAAGATTATCTCCGGCTACTATTAACCCATGATTTTCTAAAATAATAATTTGGGTATCGCTGTTTATTAAACTTTTCATTCTGTTAGTAAGAGGTACGCCCGGTCTTATATAAGGCACAAATGCTATATCTTTGCCAAGCTGCTCTTTTAATAATTTTTCTGAATTTGTATATACTGCATTAGCAATAGTAGAAGTAGAATGAACATGTAAGACATATTTAAATTTAATCAATGCGTGGAAAGAAGTTTCTGTAGAAGGTCGGAGATCATTTGTGGATATAATGTCTTCAACAAAATTATCATCAATCTCATCATTAATTTTTTTTTGAATTGATTTGAGATTTACCTCTACAAAAATATCTTTATTTAAAGAGTCTTGAAGCCATGTACCAGAGGCTTTTATATACATACTATCATTGATTTTAATAGAAGTATTTCCTCCTGCTGCTTGAACTAAGTTTTTATTTGAACCAAGTTTGAATGAAATTTCTTTAAATTTTTGAAGTTCTTCTTCTATAGAAGAATTAATATTTACCATATGACTTTATTGCCTCAACTATAAGCTTCATATATTTACTTTCTACAAGTTTGGGTTTACCATTTATTCTTGCAATTGTAATCTGTTTACAAAGTATCTCAAATTCTTCTGTTAAAAACATGGCTTCTTCCAAGTCTTTACCACAAGAAATGGTTCCATGATTTGCTAAAAGACAGGCCTTCCTATCTTTTAAAGCCTTTAGAGCGGCCTTAGACAATTCCTTTGTGCCTGGAGGGGCGAAAGTTGAACATTTAATAGTATCACCGCCCATAAAACCAATCATGTAATGATAAGGTTTAATGTCTTTTCTTAAAATTGACATCCCAGACCCATACGCAGGATGATTATGAACAACAACATTGAACTCTTTTCTATTTTTTAAAATATCTAAATGGAAAATCCACTCACTAGACGGCTTCCAGATTCCTTGATATTTACCATTATTATCAACAAAAACGATATCTTTTGCTTTCATACCTTCATAGGAGACTCCCGAAGGGGTAATAAGCATACCGTCTTTCCATCTAACACTAATATTTCCAGCTTTACCTTGATTTAATCCTTTTTTCTCAAGTGTTAGGCATGCTTTAATTATATTTTCTCTTACTTGTTTTTCTTTTTTATTCATCGTTTCCTTTCTAACAAATCTTATTAATTAAATCTTTATTCTCTAAATAGTTTTTTAAATCCTCTGCTATTACTTGAGCCGCGTAATAAACCGTCTTAATTGAAGCTCCAGCGATATGAGGCGTTAAAGTAACATTATCTTGAGATCTTAAAGCATGATCTTTTGGAAGGGGTTCTATTTCAAATGTATCTAGTGCTGCCCCGCCCAAGTGTCCACTTTTTAGATGTTTTAATAATGCATCATAATCAACAAGAGGGCCTCTTGCTGTATTAATAAAATAAGATCCTTTTTTCATATTTTTAAATTCTAAATCTGCAAAAAATTTTTCTGTTTCTTTTGTAACCCTTGCGTGGATTGATATTACATCAGAGCTTGATATCAGCTCATCTTTAGAAACTTTATTTATATTATTTTTTTTATCAATTTCATCCTCTTCTACATATGGGTCACTAAAAATTATCTTACAACCAAATGGTATAAGTAAGTCTCTTACTTTTTTTCCAATATGACTATATCCAACTAAGCCAATAGTTAGTTCTGATAATTCTCTGCCTGTAATATCAAATCTATAAAGGTCTCCTCTCCATTCTCCTTTGACCATACTTTGATGACCTTTAGTTACTAATCTTGTTTCAGATAATATAGAAGCGATCGTAAATTCAGCTACCGCTGATGCATTTCTGCCGGGGGCATTTACAACAGTAATATTATTTTTTTTACAAGCTTCGATATCAATATTTACTGGCCCACCTCTTGATACACCTATAAATTTTAAATTTGGAATTTTACTTAAAATACATTCAGTGATAGGCGCTAAATCAGTAATTAAGATTTCATTATTTTGAACTGTATTAATGACATCTTCTTCAGAACCAAAATATTCCTTAATTTTGGAAAATTCCTCAGTCCCATAATCATTGTGAAATGGGCCGTCTGGCCATTCAATATCTTTTTTTATAAATTGAAGATCATATCCATTTAGTTTTTTTGAAATTACCTCCTCAAAAATGTCAGATTTCATAAAACGATCGCCATAAATGCTAATTTTCATTTGTCTGTTTTCCTTGAATCAAATAAAGAATTCCAAAATGGATCCGCATTTTGGTATCCTTTCTTATATGTAGTAAAAGCATTATCATATTTAGCTGATAAATCCTTGTCATAACTTTCAATTTCATTCAAATAAGGCTCTACCCAATGCTTATTAGAATCTTCATACTCTTTAAAATGATTAAGAGCTAGCAATCCAACAATACAAGCACCAGCTGCTCCTTGTTCACTATTATTTATTACTTGTGTTTGATTTTGGGTTACGGCACCAACAATTTTTCTCACTAAATTACTTTTACTAGCTCCACCAGTTAGTCTTAAAAGTTCTAAGTCAGCTCCAAATTCTGTGTAACAATCCCTACATGCATAGGCTAGACCCTCATACAAAGATCTTACTAAGTCGTATGTTGAAGTTGTAGTATTTAATCCTAAGTATTGGGCTTGAGCTTTAACATTAACAAAAGGTCCTCTTTCTCCATTTGGTGAAATAAATGGATGATAAAATATTTTTGCTGGGCTAGCTTTAGCAGCCTCTCTCTCAAAAATTTCAAGTATTTTTTCTTTATCTGTAGTTGTATTTGAATAATCACCTATGATGGTTGAAAAGATATCAATTAACCAGTCTGTATTTAGTGAGGCTACCATATTAGATACCATTTTTGCATTTGCACTTGAGCCAGAAATTGGAAGTGTATATCCTAATTGTTTAGTTGGATCAGCTTTTTTATTGTCAAAGTCGACAAAAATATGTATTCCAGCTGTTCCTAATATTGTACATCCAATTTTTTTATTTTTATCTACAAATCCACTTCCGATACCCGCACACACTACATCTACTGGAGCTAATATAATTGGCAATCCTTCTTTTATACCTATTGCTTTAGAGGCCTCATTGCCTAGTTTGCCAATATATTTTGTACTATCTATCATCGTTGGTTGTTTTTTTTTCATGTCATTAAAATTGAGTATTTCTAAAATTTGATCATCATATTTTCTTGTTACTGGAGAGCCCCATGTCATATTACCCTCACCAATATCTGTATAGACCTCACCTGTCATTTTATAAAATATCCAGTCTTTACATCGTAGAACTTTATCAATTTGTTTAAATCTATCTGGTTCATAAAGATGAGTGTGAAACATCTGTCCTGTTTGCATAGATGGATTAAGTCCGGTTTGGGTAATAGAGGTTATTTGAGCACCTATTCCATTATTTCTCCACTCATCTATTAACTCTCCTGATCTACCATCTAGCCATAAAGCAGCATCACCGACTGGATTTTGTGATTTATCTATGGGCCAACTTCCATCACCTTGACCAGTAATACAAATTGCGATGATATTATTAGTAAGATCTCCAATTTTTAACTTAAGTTTGGAAAAAGACTGCACAACATTTGACCAAGTTTCATCTAAATTTTGTTCTGCTCTATTACCCTTTCTGTAATAAACTTTATTAGGAACTGAAGCTGACTCTATGATCTTACCCTCTAAAGTAAAAGCAACAAATTTTATGAGAGATGTACCTGCATCTAGTCCTACAATAATTTCTCTAGACATTATAAGCCGTTTAAAATTACTTCTTCAGTGTTTATGTCAAAGATATTAATCGACTCGGCGGGAAATTTTAATTTTACATTAGAGCTAGGTTGAAAATCTCTATCCGCAACCCCAATAATTGAGGATCCATTAATTTCAATACCTATATGAACTTGGTCTCCTAGCCAGTGGTACGAGGAACTCTCTGCTGCCCCTTCAAAATTAGAATTTTCTTGATTAAAAAATATTTTATGTGGCCTTATACCAAGAGTAATCATTTGTTCATTAGAAATTTTACTTAAACTATCTTTGCTTAAGTTTTCAATATCAAAATTTATAGAAAATGTTTTTTGATTTATTTCATTTAAAATATCAAATTTAAGCTCACTATCATTTTTATTAATTCTTGCTTGAAGAATATTCATAGGAGGCTCTCCAATAAAAGATGCCACAAATACATTTGATGGTTTTGCACTTATATCATAGGGTGAGGCTAGTTGTTTCAGGTCTCCATTTTCCATGACTGCTATTTTATCGGCTAAAGCAACAGCCTCAGTTTGATCATGGGTAACAAAAATAACAGTCTTTTTATTATGTTGAATGAAATCCTTAACTCTTGCTCTAAGCACTGCTCTAAGTTGTGGTTCTAATTGAGACATGGGCTCATCTAATAATAATGCATCAGAGTCTCTTACTAGTGCTCTAGCTAAGCTCACTCTTTGTTGCTGTCCTCCAGATATAGAGGGAGGATATCGATCAAGAATATCAGTGATTTCAAGCAATTCTGACACTTCATTGACCTTCGATTCTACATTTTCTTTTGATATTTTTTCCCTCATTAAACTGAAAGCTATATTGTCCCTGATGGTTAGAGGGGGATAAAGAGCATAGCCCTCAAAAGCCATGGCAACATTTCTATTTGCAGGTTTTAAATCGTTAACAATTTTTTCTCCAATTTTAATTTGACCCGATGTTACAGTTTCAAATCCTGCAATCATTCTTAATGTTGTTGTTTTTCCACAGCCAGAGGATCCCAACAATGCCAATATCTCTCCATCCTCCAAATTAAGATTAAAGTCATTTACAGCTTTAACATCCTTATCTGTTTTGGATCTAAAAACCTTATTTAAATTTTCTAAAACTACTTTTGCCAATTACTCTAAATTCCTTTTTGTTTCAACATCAAAAAAGTAAGACCTTTCATCCAAAAATGAAATATATAATTTATTGTTTTCATTAATGAGCCTTGACTCTTCTTCTGTCATTGAGCATAACAATTCAAGACCGCTTTTTAATTTGACCAAAAAAACTATTCTCAAATTTAATGGTGTTTTAGTTCTAAATTCAACCTCAATTGATTCATCTGAGGGCTCATTTGATAAAATGATATCTTCAGGACGAATACCCACTATGCACCTACAATCTTGGATGTTAGTTTTACGTTTAAGTTTAAATTTTTCTCCATCGGCATCAACAAATAACAAGTTGCCCTCTTTTTTGACTGATGCAGTAAAATTATTGATTGTAGGGTCACCAAAAAGTTTTGCTGTTGTTAAAGATGAGGGATTTAGATAAATATTTTTTGGTGTGTCTATATCATTAAACTTGCCATCATATAAGACTGCTATCTTATCACCTAAAGCCATAGCCTCTCTAAAATCTTGGGTTACATAGATTACTGTTGTGTTAAATTCCTTCAAAACTCTTGGTAGCTCAAGCCTCATTTCAAACCTAATCTTTGCATCAACATTTCTCAAAGGATCGTCTAATAAAACAACTGAAGGTTTGCTAATTAGACTTCTGGCCAATGACGTTCTTTGCTTTTGACCATTTGATAATTCTTTTGGAAATTGGGTTAGAACATGTTCTATTTTTAAAAGACTAGCTACTTCTTTAACTTTTTGGTCAATTTCATCATCAGGAATATTCTTATTATTTGCTCTTAGTGGGCTTGCGATATTGTCATATGCCTTCATATGAGGGTAAAGAGCAAAGTTTTGAAAGGCCATGGATATATCTCTCTCTTCTGGTTGGAATTCATTGATAACTTGACTATTCATTTCAATTTCACCGTTATCCAACAACATAATCCCAGACAAAAGCCTTAATAAGACAGTCTTTCCAGATCCAGATGGTCCAAAAACTACAAAAAATTCACCCTTGTCAATTTTTGCATTTAAATTTGATATAACCTTGTCGTCTTTAAAACTTTTGGATAAATTTTCTAAAGTTAAATAAGACATGTTTATCCTTTAATCGCACCGAGGCTTAGTCCTTGAACGAGATATTTTTGAATAAATAGTGCTAAAATTAAAGTAGGTAAAACAGAAACAACAATACCACAAGCAATTAAACCATATGGAATTGCACTGGCGGTAATGAAGGCTAACGCGCCAACTGTAACTGGTTGGATTTGACTCGAGCCCAAGATAAGAGCAAAAACAAAATTGTTCCAAGCATAAATAAAACAAAGAAGTGATGCGGCAGCTATGCCTGGCTTAGCAAGGGGAATTGAAATTCTCCAAAAAGATTGAAACCATGAATGCCCATCTAAGCGATATGCGTACTCAATATCAGGGCTAATATCCTCAAAGTAACCCCTAACTATCCATAGTAGTAATGGCAGAGTAATTAATTGATAAACCCAAATTAAAGCAAAATAACTATCGTAAAGACCAATTTTTGAAAAATATAAATTTAAAGGAAGTATAATCAAAAGAGCGGGAGCAAATCTAAAACTTAAAAGTGTGAATGCAATATCCTCACCTCCTTTAAATTTATATCTTGCAAAAGCGTAAGCTGCAGGAACCCCAAGCAATAGGGTTACTGAAACTGAACCTACAGAAAGTATCGCACTGTTAATTAAATTTTGTTTAAAAAAAATGTACATTGTGGCAAAACCCTCTATAGCAAGTTCTCCTTCCCACAATGCGACGTAATTTTTTAGAGTAGGTTCATAAAACAATGCAGGTACTTTTCTTAAAATTTCGTCATTTGTCATAAATGACATATTAAATACCCAAGCTATAGGAAAGAGAAAAAACATGATTATAGCTACATAAGCAAAAAATTTGAGGATACTCCAAATATTTATGGTCATTGAAGTAGCTCTCCCTTAGTTTTGATTTTTAATTTGTGCCATTGTTGAACAAAAACATGACATAAAAAATAACAAATTGCCCACAAAACAACCATCATAGCAGCTGCTTTTCCTATATTTGTGTACTGAAATGTTTGAAGATAAGCAGACACTTGAAAAACCATACTACTTTCGCCTGGTCCTCCCTGAGAAAGGGCATAAATAATATCAAACTGTTGAATGCTTTCTAATAGTCTAAATAAAGAAGCAGTTAAAATAAAAGGAAATAACATTGGAAGAGTAATTCTAAAAAATTTGTAATACTCTGGCACGCCATCTAACTCCGCTGCCTCAAAAGGCTGTCTAGGAAGTGATCTGAGGCCTGCAAGAAGTAAGATCATAATAAAAGGTGTAAATACCCATACATCAACCATGATCAAAGTAAATAAAACAGTATTTGGGTGACTAGCCCAAGTAAAACCATCTAGACCAATAAATGACAAAAGGTAGTTTACGACACCAAAGTTTGGATTAATTAATAATCTCCAAATCAACGATGCAAGAGCAGGCGCTATCATGAGAGGAAGAACTAATAAAACACCTAAGGTATTGTTTAACCAATTACGCTTTGCCAATAATAAAGCTATTCCTAATCCAAGCAAAAGCTCGATGATGATTGTAAAAAAAGTATAAGTTAAAGAAACTTTTATAGTATTCCAAAAAGAGGGGTCAGTGAAAATATTTACATAATTGTCAAACCAAATAAAACCCTTCATATGAGGCATTTTTAAGTTGTATCTTTGGAGTGAATAATAAACTGCTGTAAAGAAAGGAATGAGTATTCCAACACAAACTAATAGAGCAGGTAAAGTGAGAACGTAAGGAAAGAGTTTCCGATTAATTTTCATTATAGATATTCTACACCGCTTTATAAAAAATAAAACGGTGTAGAAATTAAGGAGGTTATTATTAAGCTAGACCCACATCCTTCATCATGCGGTCTATCTTTGAAGCTAACTTATCTAATGTCTCATCGACATTTGATCCTGTTTGCATTTCCTGAAGAGCTGCTGCCCATTCTGTTGTTGTTTCAAAGAATAGTGGTTGAGCTGTAAAGTGGATTTTTGATCCATCAATAGAGCTATTGTATTGCTCCATATATCCAGGAGATGTTCCACGAATTTTATCGTCAAAATCACCTGAAGCCCATACAGACTCTCTAACAGGGTTCACTTGGTTGTGTTTTACACCACCAGCCATTGCATTTTCAGGGCCGTTACACCATTGCATCCAGTACCATGCTGCATCCTTCTTTTTGGAGAAGTTGCTCATAGCTAATGACCAGATCCATACGTTTGGTGTTGGTGCACTTGCGCTTGGATTTGGAGCAAATCCATGGAAACCAAAGTTTCCAGCCTCTTTGTTATCAGGGTTACCGTTAAAGAAGTATCCTAAGATATCAGCATCGAAAATCATTGCTGAAGCACCAGCTCCAATATCATTTCCGACTTCATACCAAGTGTAACCAGACCAGTTAGCAGGTCCAGAAGATGAGATCATCTTCACCCACTGCTTGTGGAAGTCTTTAGAAGCCTGAGAGTTCATAGCAGCTTTTAATTTTCCGCCATTATTCTCAAAATCAGTTAGTCCATAGTTTGCATAAGCAGACATAAACCCTGGGTGGATTGTTGCCCAACTTCTACTACCTCTGGTTCCAATACCGTAAGACCATTCATTTGATCCAGCATTTTTAGTGAAGTATTCTGCTTGATCAGTCATTTCAACAAGATCTTTAGGTGGCTTCATACCAGCTTTATCAAAGTATCTTTGGTTGTAAGTAACACTGTTTAACTCAAAACCCCAAGGCATACACCACTGTTTAGAACCAGCTGCACCAGGAGCATCTCCTGCCACACCGCTCCATGAGCAAGCATCTCTTAAATTACCTACTACATCATTCCAGTTATAGCTTGGGTTAGTCTTATTTGAGTCACCAATATAATCATTTAGATCCGCGCACCATCCTGCAGGGCCATAAGTCCAAGTCATATAGGCACCAGTCATGAAAGCATCATACTCTGAAGAACCTGATGATAATGCAGCTGTTACTTTATCGAAATAAACATCCTCAGCAAAAATATCATATTCGACATTCATTCCTGTTAAGGCTTTGAAATTATCGAGCTCCGCTATCATGGAATCCATGTATGGATGTTTGTTCATTAAAAGTTTAATTGTAGTACCACTGTGTTTCTTCCAATCAAAATCTTGTGCAGCTAAAGCACTAGTGACTTGCAGTCCCATTAGCTTAGTTAATGCTGCAAATCCAATACCGTACTTACCTGCTTTGATTAGGAGATCACGTCTAGACATTTTCCCTTTTAGAAAAGTGTCTATGGCACTTTTCATTTTTGAATGTGACATATTTATATCCTCCTTAAGTGATAATTAAGTTTACCACTTATGATGTTGAAAACAACATAACTAGTGTTGAAAATTATTGACTTGATAAGATATATGTTAATATTTATCCAAAAATGGGACATTATTTAGGAGTTATCAACAAGTTATTAGATGGAAGCTATAATAGCTTATCAACTAAAAAAAAAATTGAAATTCCAATAGAGGAAATAATAATTGAAGAGTCTATACTAAATGTAGAGTTTAATTTTACTAAAAAAATATTTAATCAAAAAAACTTAATTTTATCCGGAAAGAATTCATATCAAGTATTTGGTGAAAAAGTTTTAGCTTCTTTAAAAAAAAATAATGTAAATTGTGAGATCAAAATTTTGGATGAATATGAAACTTCTAAAAAATTTGCAGAAGATTTGGCAAATTCTTTAAGTAATTATCAAAATATAATTACCATTGGCTCTGGTTCAGTTATTGATATTAGTAAGTTTGTCTCATCAAAAAATAATCAAAATTTGTACATTTTTTGTAGCTCTTTAAGTGCAGCAGCAACGACGAGTACAGTGTCTTTGTTAAATAAAGGTATCAAAGAGTCAGTCAAGTCTAAAATACCAGATGCGATAATAATAGATTTAGAAAATTTAAAAAATGCACCACCACGCTTATTAAGAAGTTCGCTAGGGGATGTTTTGTGCAGAAGCACTTGTCAAATTGATTGGCTTACATCTCATTTGCTATTAAATACAAAATATGATGAAACCCCCTTTGCACTTCAATATGAAGATGAGGCTTTCCTTCTTAAGAATTCTAAAAAGATATTACAAGGCGATTATGATACTTTAGCCGCCTTATCTCGTATGACTTTGTTAAATGGTATTGCGGCTATTATTATTGGATCTACTCATGCCGGGAGTATGGGAGAGCATCTAATTAGTCATTATATTGATATGTTCATGGGTAATCAGCATCCTAATACTCTTCACGGAGAGCAAGTAGGTGTTGCTACAATTCTAATTTCAAAGATGCAAAATCAATTTATTAAAAACAAAACATTAAAATTTAATGAACTCAATATTGATGAAAAAATATTTCAGGAATTATTTGGTGATAATTTATCCTCTAAAATGTTTGAGCAATTTAAATCTAAATATTTTAATGCTGATAAAATAGAATTCATTAATGATCTACTTGAAAAAAACTGGAGTTTGTTTAGGGTTAAACTAGCAAAATACCTTTTACCTACTGATAATATAATAAAAGCATTAGTGGAGTGTGGTGCCTGTGTTAGTAATGAAGATCTAAAAATCTCAGGAAAATTTTTTAATGAGGCTATTCATAATTCATTTTTATTAAGGGATAGGTTTTCTTACTTAGATATAGCTCACTACACGAAAACTATTCAAGAATATTTGGTAAAGGAGTAAAAATATAATCTTATATGTCAATAAAATATTGATTTATTTTGGTTAAAAAAAAGAAAAATTCTTTGTTAAAAAAATTTATTTAAAACTTTTTCTTTACAATCAATAAGCAATGCAGGATTTAGTAATTATAGGCGGCGGGATAAACGGAGTTGGTATCGCTAGAGATGCAGCAGGTCGTGGCTTAAAGGTTACCCTTATTGAAAAAGATGATATTGCATCAAAAACTTCATCTTGGTCTACAAAATTAATTCATGGTGGTATACGTTATTTAGAAAATTATGAATTTAGGTTAGTAAGAGAATCTCTCAAAGAAAGAGAGGTTATAAAAAAGATAGCCCCCCATATAACAAAACCTATAAGATTCGTTTTACCTCATGTTCCTAGTTTGCGCCCATCATGGTTAATAAGGATAGGGCTATTATTGTACGATTGGTTAGGAGGGGTTATTACACTTCCAAAATCTAGATTTGTTTCACTGCAAGAAGATTTTAAAGAGAATCCACTAAAGGATAATTTTAAAATTGGTTATGAGTACTCAGACCTTTTTGTAGATGATGCGCGATTGGTACTATTAAATGCTGAGGATGCTATTAATCGAGGTGCAAATATTTTGACGAATACTTCAATAGTTAATACAATCAGGAATAAGAATGATTGGGAAATAAGTTTAAATACTGGAGAGACTTTAAAGTCTAAAGTAATTGTAAATGCGACTGGGCCATATGCCGTTGATGTTTTAAATAGTTTATTTAAGATAAAATCAAAAAAAAAACTACGTCTTATCCAAGGAAGTCACCTAATAGTTAATAAAATTTATCAAGGTGAGCAGTCTTATATTCTTCAATTAAATGATAAAAGGATAATATTTCTTATACCTTATTTAAATAAATACACACTTATTGGCACGACTGATCATGAGGTTGACAGTTATGAAAATCCTAAAATTACAAATGAAGAAAAAAATTACTTAATCAACTCAGTGAATGAATTCATTAAGACTAAAATTTGCGATAAAGATATAGTCTGGACCTATGCAGGCGTAAGACCATTAGTTGAAGATTTTAATGAAAAAGCATCTAAAATCACAAGAGACTACACATTTGAAATTAATGACACATTGGCACCAATATTAACGATATTTGGTGGGAAGCTTACTACTTATAGAAAGCTTTCTGAGCACGCCCTTGATAAATTATCAAATTATTTAAATTTCCCAAATAAATCATGGACTGGTAAAGAAATTCTACCAGGAGGGAATATTGCCATAAAATCTAAATTAGACATCCCAGAAAATATGATTGCTAGATTAGAAAATATCTATGGAGATAAAATTTATAAATTAAATGAATACTTTCTAAAATTAGATAATGGCGGTGAAAAAATTAGCGAAGATTTATATGAGTATGAAGTAAAATACTTAGTAGATGAAGAATTAGTAAAAACTGCAGATGATATTCTTTTTAGAAGAACTAAGCTTGGAATAGATTTTCCAACCAATTTAAAAGAAAAATTAAATTCCATTTTAAAAAGACACTTGTAATACTTATGTTAAGATAAAGGATAATGAAAAAGTTTATTCTTTCCATTGATCAAGGAACGACTTCTACGAGAACAATTATTTTTGATGAGAAGTTTGATATAGTTGGAAGCGATCAACTAGAGTTTAAACAATTGTTTCCCAAAGATGGATGTGTTGAACACGACCCACTAGAAATATTTGAAACTGTTTTAAAAACATCGAAAGCCACTATCAAAAAAGCAAAATTAAATGTCAATCAAATTTCAGGAATTGGTATTACTAATCAACGTGAAACTGTCGTAGTCTGGAATAAAGAAACAGGAGAGCCAATTTATAATGCAATTGTTTGGCAAGATAGAAGAACTGTAAATTATTGTAAAGAACTTGCTAAAAAGGGGCTTGCAAAAAAAATACAAAAAATTACTGGATTAGTAATAGATGCTTATTTTTCAGCAACAAAAATAAAATGGGTTTTAGACAATATCGAGTCATCAAAAAAACTCTTGAAAGATAATAAACTTTTATTTGGAACAATTGATTGTTGGTTGCTTTGGAAGTTAACAGAAGGAAGGTCTTATTTTACTGAAGCTACAAATGCTTCAAGAACAATGTTGTTTGATATTAAAAAGAACTGTTGGTCTGAAGAATTATTAAAAATTTTTGGCATACCTCGTTCTATTTTACCAGATGTTAAAGATAGCTCAGATGACTTTGGTTTCACAACTTTACTTGGAGGGGAAATTCCAATTGGAGGCATAGCGGGAGACCAACAAGCTGCAACAATTGGGCAAGCTTGTTTTGAACCAGGATCTATCAAATCCACCTATGGAACAGGTTGTTTTATGCTTATGAACACTGGGGAAAATATCAAGATTTCAAAAAATAATTTACTTACGACAATTGCCTATAGAATAAATGGTAAAAATACTTATGCGTTAGAGGGTTCAATTTTCATAGCAGGAGCAGCAATTCAATGGCTCAGAGACTCTCTTAAAATCATAAAAAGCGCGGAAGAGACTGAAAAACTTTATGGACAAAATGATAAAACCCAACAAATATACTTTGTTCCAGCATTTGTTGGCTTAGGAGCTCCTTATTGGGATGGGGAAGCGAGAGGAGCTATCTTTGGAATGACAAGAAATACAGGGATTGCAGATTTTGTAAAGGCAGCTATTGATAGCGTGGCTTACCAAACTAAAGATTTAGTTTTAGCAATGGAAAGAGATAGTGGGCTGTCAATCAAAAAATTAAAAGTGGATGGAGGGATGGTCAAGAACGAGCAATTTCTTCAATTTTTATCTAATATTTTAATTTCATTATGTGACAGACCAAAAATTACTGAAACCACAGCATTAGGTGCTGCTTATCTAGCTGGCTTGTCATTAGGGTTAATTAAAAGCACTAAAGATATAGAAAAAAAATGGCAAAGCGAAAAAGTATTTAAACCAAAGCTACATAAAAAAGAAGTTAAATACCTTTATGATGGTTGGTTAAAAGCAATTAAAAAAATATCTATAAAAAAAAATAGAAATAAAAATTAATTCTGTTACTTATGTTGTATGCGCATAAATATTGAAATTGGTGATATTGAGGCATTTATTGAATTATCTGAAACTAACTCATTTGCTAAAGCTGCCAATAATCTGAATTTATCTCAACCTGCACTTTCCAGAAGAATTCAAAAACTAGAGCATGAACTAGGTACGACTTTATTTGATAGAACCACTAGAAAAGTTCAGCTCTCTTATTCGGGGAGAAATTTTTATGAAAGAGCAAGAGGCATCATTGAAGCTGTAAAAACAGCAACAAAGACTTTAAATGAAAATTACAGCTTTCCATCTATCATAAAAATAGGGGTTGTTCATTCAGCTCTTAGAAATATTTTATTTACCACTTTAAAAAAATTTAAAGAAATGGAACCTAGATGCAAGGTCCAAATAATTGAGAGATCCTCTAATAATGTAGTTGATAGTGTTTTGGGAGGCGAATGTGATTTTGGAATAAACTTTACTGGGATACAGGAGCCAGGAATTGAATTTCAAAGCCTATTTGTTGAAGATTATGTTGTAGTATTTCCAAAAGGAGACAGGCTTGAAAAAAAAAGGAAAATTAAATTATCAGAAATTAAAGATAGGAGTTTTATCTCTATTTGGAAAGGTTCAGGTAGTCGAATTTATTTTGAAAATGCCCTTGCTCTTCAAAAAGAGGACATGGATTGGTCATACGAAGTTAGACATATCCCAACAGCACTAAGCATGGTCGAACAAGGACTTGGAATTACATTAGCCCCAAAATTAGCTATTTCCAAAGATTATAACACTCTTTCATTTAGACCCCTCATAGATCCTGTTGTAAATAGAACTATAGGTCTTATTAAAAGATCAGGTAGAGATCTTGGATATGATGCACAGAAATTATACGACTTGCTTATAGAAAAATTTAAAAAATAATTAATCAGCATTATGCATAAGAATAAATCCTAATTAATGATATTAAATAATACTTATGTCAGTGAATAGTTTTAAAACGTTAGATAGTTTTACAATAGGAAACGATACTTATCATTTTTATAATCTATCTAAAATTTATTCTGATTTTCCAAAAATTCAAAATCTTCCTAAGTCAAAAAAAATACTTATAGAAAATTTATTGAGACTAGAGGATGGTATAGATATTAACAAAGATTTAATTAAAAATGTCCTAGAAAATCCCAATGAAAAACACGAGATTTTTTTCTTACCATCAAGGGTTTTAATGCAAGACTTTACTGGTGTTCCTGCAGTCGCTGATCTTGCTGCGATGAGAGATGCCGTAGCTAAAAAAGGACAAGATCCTAGTAAAGTAAACCCTTTATCTCAAGTTGACTTAGTAATTGATCATTCTGTTATGGTTGACTTCTTTGCCTCAAAAAATGCTTTTCAAAAAAATGTTGATATGGAATTTGGAAGAAATAAAGAGCGATATGAATTTTTAAAATGGGGTCAACAAGCTTTCAAAAATTTTAGAGTCATTCCCCCAGGTACAGGAATTTGCCACCAAGTTAATTTAGAGTACTTATCTAAAGTGGTATGGGATAAAGAAATTGATAATAAACATTTCTTATTTCCAGATACTTTAGTTGGTACTGATAGTCATACTACAATGGTAAATGGACTTGGTGTTCTTGGATGGGGCGTTGGAGGAATTGAAGCAGAAGCAGCTATGCTAGGTCAATCTGTATCTATGTTATTGCCTGATGTTGTTGGGTTTAAAATTTCAGGTAATCTTCAAGAGGGAGTGACTGCTACAGATTTAGTCCTTACAGTTGTTGAAAAACTTAGAGCAAAAGGTGTAGTTGGAAAGTTTGTTGAATTTTATGGCAATGGTGTAAAAAATTTATCATTAGCAGATAGAGCCACTATAGCAAATATGGCACCTGAGTATGGAGCTACATGTGGGTTTTTTGCAGTAGATGAGGAAACAATTAAGTATTTAGAGCTAACTGCGCGTGAGCCAAAACTGATTAAAATTGTTGAAAAATACAGCAAAATACAGGGACTTTGGATGGATGGGGAATGTGAATATAGCGATAATTTAGATTTAAATTTAAATGATGTTGAAGCATCTCTTGCTGGCCCTAAAAGACCTCAGGATAGAATTAATTTAAGTGGTGTTTCTAAAAATTTTAATGGACTCTTAAATGACAGTCATAAGTCTGTAAAAGTAAGTAATCATAATTTTAAACTTTCAGACGGAGACGTTGTTATTGCTGCTATAACATCGTGCACTAACACTTCAAATCCTAATGTTTTAGTTGCTGCTGGACTAGTTGCAAAAAAAGCAAGTGAGATAGGAATTCAAGTTAAACCCTGGGTTAAGACATCTTTGGCCCCTGGATCACAAGTAGTAACTGAATATTTGGACCAATCTAATTTGACTCAATATTTAGATAAACTTGGTTTTCATTTAGTGGGTTATGGTTGTACCACTTGTATTGGAAACTCTGGTCCCCTAGAAAAAAATATTGCCAATTCAATTTCAGATAATGATTTGACAGTAGCCTCTGTACTATCAGGTAATAGAAACTTTGAAGGAAGAGTTAATCCTCACGTCAAAGCAAATTATCTTGCCTCACCTCCCTTAGTTGTAGCTTATGCTTTAGCAGGGACAGTAAATATTGATTTGACTAAAGATTATATTTCAAAAGATAGTTCAGGTAAGAAAATCTACCTCAAAGATATTTGGCCAACTAACGCTGAGATTCAAAATATTGTTCAAAAACATGTTTCTCCAGAAATGTTTTCACAACAATATTCAAATGCACTAATTGGCCCTAAAGAGTGGCAAAAAATTCAAACTTCTGATGGCAATCTTTATAATTGGAATAACCAATCGACTTATATTCAAGAACCACCTTTTTTTCGTATGGTGTCAGAAAGTGAAAGAGAGATTTTACCCATTGCCAACGCTAGACCACTTTTGTTATTAGGAGATAGTGTAACAACAGATCATATTTCGCCGGCAGGTGCAATAAAGCCAGAGAGTCCTGCTGGAGAGTACTTTATGGAAAGACAAATTCTACAAAAGGATTTTAATTCATATGGTGCTCGAAGAGGCAATCATGAGATTATGGTGCGTGGAACATTTGCTAATATTAGAATTAAAAACCAACTTCTCTCAAATATTGAAGGTGGGTATTCCATTTTAGAACCAGATAAAAAACAAATGAGTGTTTATGAAGTTGCTATGGAGTACAAAAAAAGGTCTGAGAGTATTGTTGTTTTTGCAGGTCAAGAATATGGTACTGGATCTTCTAGGGACTGGGCTGCAAAAGGAACTAAATTATTGGGCGTTGAAGTCGTGATTGCTGAGAGCTTTGAGAGGATTCATCGATCTAATTTGATAGGAATGGGAATTTTGCCAATTCAAATAAAAAGTCGAAAAACTAGAGAATTAAATATTAATTCCTCTGATCTAGTAAGTATAAATCTTTCCAATGATTTAAAGCCACTACAAGATATTAATATTGAATTAAAACAAAACTCTAAAACAGTATTAATAGAAGGTACTCTTAGAATAGATACTATCAATGAACTACAATATTATAAGTCTGATGGTATCTTAAACTTTGTGTTAAAGAATATCTTAAAGAACTAATCTATTTTAGGATTTTCTAAAATTTCTTTAAGCCTTACTAAAAATGTGACAGCTTGTTTCCCATCAATTAATCTATGATCATAGCTAAGCGCGGTATACATCATGGGTTTGATTGTAATCTTATTCTTTACAGCTATAGGTCTTTCAATTATTGAGTGCATACCCAGTATTGCACTTTGAGGAGGATTAATAATAGGTGTGCTCATCATAGAACCATAAATACCTCCATTGGTAATAGAAAATGTGCCACCTGATAAGTCAGACATGGATAACTTATTGGAATTAGCTTTATTGGCGAGATCAATAATAGATTTTTCTACTTCTGCATTTGATAATTTTTCAACATTACGAATTATTGGAACAACCAAACCTTTATCAGAGCCAATAGCTACACCAATATCAAAATAGTTTTTATAAATTATTTTGTCTTCAAAGATTTCTGAGTTTATTTCAGGTATCTCTTTCAAAACTTGAACGCAAGCTTTTAAAAAAAAAGACATTATTCCTAATTTTACTCCATATTTTTTTTGGAAAGAAGCTTGGTTTTTTTTTCTCATTGCCAAAATTAAAGACATGTCTACTTCATTAAAAGTTGTTAGAATTGCAGCTGTGTTTTGAGCATCTTTTAATCTCCTCGCAATTGTTTGACGTAATTTTGACATAGGTACTATTTTCTCATCTTTATCGTTTAGATTATTATCAAAATTAGGTAAGAGGGGTTTGTCGTTTAAAACTGATTTTTCTTCCTTTTGGGTGTCATTATTTAAACTAGATTTATCGGTAGAGGTGGGTGTTGCTTTATTATTTTCAGTTTTTGTTTGATCAACAGTGTTTGGAACATCTATATTCTCAAATTCTCCTATAACCTCTCCTACTTTAACGTTACTGCCTTCATTAGCTAAAATTTTAGTTATTTTGCCAGCACTTTGAGCTGGGATTTCGATTGTAATTTTTTCAGTTTCAATTTCAGCTAAATTATCACCAGCATTAAAAGATGAACCTTCTGACAATAGCCAAGATGTAAGTGTTCCCTCTATAATTGACTCTCCTAATTCAGGAACTTTAATATCTGACATTAATCTCTTGGTAAGTTTTTGAATTTCATAAAACTTACTCCTATCCTTTCTTTTATAACATTTTTTAATGGCGCTTGAAGTGATATTTCTTTTATCAAACTTTGATTAATATTATGTCTTTTTGCAATACCTGTAGCTGGCGCTGCGGCGCGCTTTCTCCCCACGTAATGAATTTTTTGATCTATCTTATGTTTTGTGAAAAGGTGTCTGATTCTACTTTTTACAAAACCCCATGCTCCCATATTCTTTGGCTCTTCCTGAACCCAAAGCATTTCACAATCCTTATGTTTAATAATTACATTTCCTAAAGTATCAAAAGGAAAAGGATATAGTTGTTCAATACGAACAATCTTAACATTCTTAATTTTCTTTTCTTTTCGATAATCATCTAATTCATAAAATATTTTTCCAGAACAAAAAATAATTCTGTATGGATTTTTAATTTCTTCATCAATAATCCGATGAAAAGATGAACGACCTGTAAATTCATCTATAGAAGAAATATTATTAGGGTGTCGAAGAGTAGATTTTGGGGTAAATAAGATTAAGGGTTTTCTAAAGTTTCTGTGAATTTGTCTTCGAAGAGCATGAAAATAACTAGCAGGAGTTGTGCAATTAAGTATTTGAATATTATCTTCAGCTGCCATTTGTAAGAATCTTTCTATTCGAGCACTTGAGTGCTCAGGACCCATTCCTTCATGTCCATGAGGTAGAAGCATTACTAATCCACTATTTTGCATCCATTTTCTCTCCCCTGCTGAAATAAATTGATCAATTATAATTTGTGCTCCATTGGCGAAATCGCCAAATTGAGCTTCCCATAGAACTAAAGTATTTGGGTCTGCTAAAGAATATCCGTATTCAAATCCTAAAACTCCTAATTCAGATAAAAAACTATCTATTACTTCAAATTCTTTTTGCTTTTTTGAGATATTATTTAATGGGAGATAACGCTCTTCAGTTTTTTGGTCGTAAAAAACAGAATGCCTTTGACTAAAAGTGCCTCTACCAGAGTCTTGTCCGGCTAACCTTACTTGATATCCCTCTTTTAATAATGAACCAAATGCCAAAGCTTCTGCAAAAGACCAATCAATACCCTTGCCTGTTTTAATAGCTTTTAATCTAGAAGCATTAAACTTTTGGAGTTTTGGGTGGATAGTAAAATTTTTGGGAATTGAAGTAATTTTTGACCCAATGTCCAAAAGAGATTTTGAAGATTCTGATGTGCGACCTCTACGTAGTGGGTCTTTAGGAGCTCGACTTAAGCCGCTCCATTGGCCTCCCATCCAAGTCTTGGTTTTCATCTTATAACTTTTTGCTTTTTCAAATTTTTTTTCTAGATCAGACCATACTGTATCTTTCATATAGCTTACTTGCTTATCGGTGACTAACTCTTGATCTATTAATTTCTTGGCATAAATACTGGCAACAGATTTTTTTTTCTTTATTGCCTGATACATTAAAGGTTGTGTGAAAGATGGCTCATCCCCCTCATTGTGGCCATGCTTTCTGTAACAAAACATATCTACTAAGGAGTCCTTTTTAAAATTATTTCTAAATTCTGTTGCTGCCCTTGAAGCCAAAACTACCGCTTCAGGGTCATCTCCATTTACATGAAAGATTGGTGCTTGAACAATTTTTCCTATTTCAGAGGAGTAAGGTGCTGATCGACTATATTGAGGACTTGTTGTAAATCCAATTTGATTATTAATGATAAAATGAATTAAACCTCCTATTCGATAGCCATTTAACTGGGACATAGTAAATGTTTCTGCGACTATTCCTTGTCCTGCAATCGCAGCATCACCATGAATAAGAAGACCTGAAACTTTATCGTTATTTTTATCTTTAATTATGGATTGTTTTGCTCGAATTTTACCAGCTACTACTGGGTTAACAGCTTCTAGATGAGAGGGGTTTGCTGCCATACTAACATGTATTAGATTACCTCCAAAACTTCTGTCAGAGCTTGCCCCCAAATGATATTTAACATCTCCCGATCCTTGATCGCTCAGTGCGTTTTCTCCTCCATGAATAAATTCACTAAATATTTGGATATGAGGTTTTTTGACAATGTTGGCTAATATATTTAATCTTCCTCTATGTGCACATGCAAAGGAAAAATCCTTTATACCATAATCGGATGATCTTTTTAAAATTTGCTCTAAAGCAGGAATAGTAGACTCGGCACCATCGAGGCCAAACCTTTTAGAGCCTCTGTACTTAGTATCTAAAAATTTTTCAAAATATTCTGCAGAAATTAATCTCTCTAAAATAGTTCGTTTACCTCTTGGAGTAAGTTGCATGTCTTTATTATCTTCTATCCTACCCTTAAGCCACAAATATTCCTCTGCACTTTGAATATGTTTATATTCTATTGATAAAGTCCCTGTATAAATTGATTGCAATTTATCAAAAACTTCTTGAACGGTAGCAGACTGAAAACCCATATAGCCAAAAAGAAAAATTTTACGATTAAAATCTTTTTTTTGAAAACCATAATATTCAGGATCTAGTCCTGCAGGTTTATTTTTAGTAGCTAAGCTTAAGGGGTCTAAGTTAGCTATTAAGTGTCCAATTTCTCTATAGGCTCTTATCATCATAACTAAGCGTAGAGAGTCAGAAATAGCTTGTTCTAGAGACGTTTGGTTAAAACCTTGGTCTCTTGATTGTTTTGACCAATCTAATTTATCGTAATCAGCAAGAATAGATAACTCTTCTGGTTGAAGAGAAGAGAAAAAATCGTGCCAACTTTTATCTATAAGGGCTGGGTCTTTTATATAATCTCGATAGATTGATACTATTTGTGATGCGTTATTAGCAGTTAAAAAAGAGTTATAAGATCTCATTAATCTTATTAATGTATACTCCTATCTTGAAGGCATGTCATGTAATTTTAGCATTAAAGCAATTTATCAACAGCGGTTACAAGACCCTGAACTGATTTAACAGATTTTTTAAGCATTGATTTTTCACTGGCAGAAAGTTTGACTTCAATAATTTTTTCAATTCCCTTATTTCCTATAATAGCAGGTACTCCCATATACATATTCTTGAGACTATATTGACCATTCAAATATGCAGCACAAGGTAGTATTTTTTTTTGGTTTCGTAAAAAAGCTTCAGCCATTTGAATAGCTGAACTAGCTGGGGCGTAAAAAGCAGAACCTCTTTTGAGTAATTTCACTATCTCACCTCCACCCATGCGTGTACGTTCAACAATTTTTTGAATTTTTGAAAATGGGATTTTTTTAAGTTTAATAAAATCTATTAATGGTATCCCACCAATAGTCGTGTAATTAACTAACGGCACCATATCATCACCGTGCCCTCCTAATACAAAAGTCTCTACATCTTTTATAGAAACTTGAAGGGCTTCAGATAAAAAATATTTCATTCTTGAAGAGTCTAAAACTCCAGCCATACCTACACACATATTTTTAGGAAGCTTTGAATACTTTTGGAGAACGTAAACCATAGCGTCTAATGGATTTGTTATACAAATAACAAATGCTTTGGGTGCATATTTTCTAATATCTAAACCAATTTTTTTTATAATTTTTCCGTTTGTCTCTAAAAGATCATCTCTGCTCATTCCTGGCTGTCTAGGCAATCCAGCAGTGATAATAATTACATTTGAATTTTTCATTTGGGAGAAATCGTTAGTACCTATTATTTTACCAGTAAATCCCTCTACAGCAGATGATTGGCTAAGGTCGAGGGCCTTTCCTTGTGGCATTCCATCTACAACATCAATTAAAGTTACATCGCCAAGATTTTTGATTGCTGCTAAATGGGCAAGAGTTCCGCCTATATTTCCAGAGCCAATTAGTGTTATTTTATTCATTTATTATCCATTATTGATATTTCATGTTTAATTTCAGCAATCGCTTTTGCTGGGTTTAATCCTTTTGGACAAGAGTTAGTACAATTCATAATTGAGTGACAACGATAGAGTTTAAAACTATCATCAAGTTCGTTCAACCTTTCTTTTTTTTCTTCATCTCGACTATCTTGAATCCATCTGTTTGCTTGAAGTAAGACTGCTGGACCAAGATATTTATCCTCATTCCACCAATAGCTAGGGCAAGAGGTACTGCATGAAA
>CABWYP010000005.1 GCA_902509695.1 uncultured Alphaproteobacteria bacterium
TATTATCTAATTTTTCAACATTTTTACTTAAATCATAGAAAAAGTTTCCAACGAAAACTTCTTTCTTGTTTAGATTTTTAGATGGGAATGAAGTAAAAGCTATATCACTGATAATTTAAAAAAAAATGGCATATCGGTTATCATTGGTCATAAAGAGTCAAATGTAAAAAACAAAGATATTATATTTTATTCATCAGCAATTAAAGATAACCCAGAAATTAGAGCTGCAAAAAAAAATAAAATTCCTTACTTTAATAGATCTAAATTACTTCAGATAATATGCAAAGATAAGTTTACAATTGTTGTATCAGGATCTCATGGAAAGACATCTACCACTTCTCTTTTAGGTCATTTATTAGTTTCTTCTGGTTTAAATCCAACAATTATTTCTGGTGGTATTATGAAAAATTTTGGTCAAAATATTCATCTCACAGATAGTAATTATGTTGTGGTTGAGGCAGATGAAAGTGATGGAACTATTTTTAAGTTGAAACCAAGTTATTTGATTTATTTAAATGTAGATAAAGAACACCTAGACTATTATAAGTCATTCTCCACTCTAAAAAAGAAAATAAAAAATTTTATATTAAAAACTGCTGAAAAATCCAAAGTTATAATAAATAATGATGATGAATTTTTAAATTCACTCAAATCTTATTCTCCTAATATCATTACTTTTGGAAAGAAAAATAAATCTATTTACTCATTTAGAAATATAAAGTTAACACATAATAGATCTATTTTTGACCTATACAAAAATAATAAAATTATTCAAAAAGAAATATCTTCACCTCTTGTTGGAGAACATAATATTCAAAATTTAACATCTGCTTTAGTGGTAATGAAGGATTTAGATATTAAAATTAATATAAAAAATATTATGGCTTTTAAAGGAACGCTTAGAAGACTAAATATTTTAGGCTCTATAAACAAATCAATTTTTATAGATGACTATGCACATCATCCAACTGAAATCCAAAAGTTAATAGATGTGAGTAATTTATATAAAAATAATCAAATTTACTTGATAATAGAACCACATCGCTACTCTAGGTTAAATGATCTATATAAGGAATATTTACAAACTCTTAAAAATATAAATAATTTAAATATACTAAGAACTTACTCAGCTGGTGAAGTCTTTACTAAAAAAATGAAAAACTCTAAAAATTTAGTTAATGATTTAAATGTATTATATTCTCAACAAACTGGTTATTTAGACACATACGCTGATTTATTTAATTTATTAGATAATTTGACCTCAAATAATAAAAAAAAAATTATTATAGCTGCTGGGGCTGGAAGTATATCAAATCAGTTTCGATTATATTATGACTCTAAGAAAAAATAACATTCTCACTGACTTTGATACTTCAAAAGTCTCTTGGCTTAAGTCAGGGGGAAATATTGATAAACTTTTCAAGATAAATACAGAAAGTGATTTAAGAACGATTAGCAAAGATATTGATTATAAAAATGGAATTTTGCCAATAGGTAATTTTTCTAATTTGTTAATTAGAGAAAAAGGATATTCAGGAACGGCAATTAAACTAACTGGTGACTTTTCAAAAATTCATGTTGAAAATGATTTTCTTTTGGTCGGAGCAGGAGTGCTAGACAGTTTTTTTTCACAATATTGCTATAGAAATAGTATCACAGGTTATGAATTCTTACATACAATTCCTGGATCAGTAGGTGGTAATATTTTTATGAATGCTGGATGTTACGGACAAGAAATTAAAGATAGATTGAAATCAATAATTTATTTTGATTTTGAAAAGAATAAAATTTCTGAAATTTACTCTAGTGACTTAAGTTTTGGCTATAGGAAGGGTTTTCAAATTCCAAATATATTAATTTTATTTGGTAAGTTTGAGATAAAAAAAGCAGATCAAAATTCAATTAAAAGTTTAATGAAGGAATATGAATATAAACGCAATTTGACTCAACCTCAAAAAGTCAATTGTTGTGGAAGCATATTTAAAAATCCCACTAATCAAAATGCATGGAAATTAATTAAGACAGCTCTTGATGAGAGCTTTTATAAGGGCCCAATAAAATTATCTCTAAAACACTCAAATTTTTTTGAAAATGATGCAAATATAAAATCAGATCTTATTTATGAATTTATCAATAAAATTCAAAAAAAAGTAAAAGAAAAACATAATATAGTTATGGAAAAAGAACTTCAGATAATATGAAAAAAGATTCACAAATAAAGAAATTAGAAATATTAGTTGTAGCTGGAGGTTGGTCAAACGAACGAGAAATATCTTTAATGTCAGGTAAGAATATTTTTCAGTGTCTTGAAAAAAATAATTTCAAAGTTAAATTTTTCGATCTATCCAAAAAAAATATACATCTTATATTTAAAAATAAACCACAATTAATATTCAATGCTCTTCATGGAGAATTTGGTGAAGATGGAGGATTACCATATCTAGCCAAAAAAAGTAAGACTCCTATAACTCATTCAAATGATTTAACATCTGCTTTATGCTTTAATAAAAGATTATTAAAATTATTCCTCAAAAAAGAATTAAATGTCCTGTCACCTAAAGAATATAAATTTAAAGATAAGATAAATTTTCCAATAATCTCTAAGCCTAATTGGGGAGGTTCGTCAAAAGGCATCTCAATAATTTACGATCCTAAAAAAATTTCCAAGATAAAATTCAAAGAAGATATTTTGAATGAGGAAGTCATACGAGGTAAAGAATTAACAGTTACTATTATAGAAGATGGCAATTCAACTAAAGCTTTGGGTGTAACTGAGATTGAGTTTGATAGTCAGCATTATGATTATAAGTCAAAATATACAAAAGGAAAAAGCCGGCACCATATTCCGGCAAGAATTTCGTATCTTGAAAATAAAAATATTTTAACTTTATCAAAAAAAATTTTTTCTTTATGTAGATGTCAATCGATAGCTAGGCTAGATTTTATATTATCTAAAAAAAATAAAAAATTTTATTTTTTAGAAATAAATACTCATCCAGGTTTAACTAAGTTATCGTTAGCTCCTGAACAAGCATTGCATCAAGATTTAAATTATCTTAACTTATTAAAAAAAATTATAATCTCATCTTTATGAGATTAAATCTGAAATCTTTATCATTAAGCTTATTAGCATTGGCAATCATTTTACTAGGTTGTTTCCATATTTACTCAGAATTAGTAAATAAAAAATCTTATTTAATTAAATTTAATGATGATAACTTAAGCTCAAGTTTTAAACTAGATATCACTCAAAACATTAATGATATTAATAATTTTTTAGAAAATTATAATTTTATAAAAAAGTACATTGTAAAAAAAGAATACTCAGATATTGAAATCACTATAAGTATAAAAAAACCATTTGCTAAAAATAATCTTAATCAAGAGATAATATTTTATGATAATTCTATTGCCTCATTTGTTTTTTTTAATCAATCTTTTATAGATGGTATTAATTTGGTCGATACATCGCAAAATACATTACAAATCAACAATTATCTTAAAGAGAGTTTCGATGATTTAAATCAAATTTTTGATATCAATCAAATAGAATTTATCGATGAGAGAAGGTATGATTTAATTATTAAAAATAATTCAAAAATAATGTTACCTAAAATAATTGACAAAAAATTAACTCAATTTATTGAGAAAAACATTAATTTATTTAAAAATGATAATGTTTACAGAGAGTACTTAGATTTTAGAAATTTTAATTATAAAACCATTAGGATGAAATAACTTGAACAATTTTAATACCATTATTGAAATAGGTTCTTTCTCAATAAAGACTATTATTTACTCTAATGAAGAAAATAAGCCTAATATAGAGGGTATTGGTAAATCAAGCACTCATGGATTTAATGGAAATGAAACCACAAGTTTTGATGAATTTATTGAAAGTATCCGAAAATCAGTTGTACAAGCTGAAAAGCAAGCAAACCATATTATTAAAGACTGTTATATCTTACTTGGAAACAAAAGTGTCAAGATCAATAAATTTAAAAATAATATTAATTTAAATGGTACTTTAGTAGAGAATAGCGATTTAAGAAATTTATCTAAAATACAAATTGAGTCTAACGATAGTTTCAATCAAAATCTTTATACATCTCATTATCAAATAGATGACAATTTAATTACAGATAATCCAATTGGACTAAGCTGCAATAAACTATCAATGATATCTTTGATATCGATGATAGAAAAAAAACAGGTAAACTTAATTAAAAATATTTTTCAAAAACTTCAAATTAAAATTATTAATTACATTGATACAACAACATCTTATTTTTTTTACTTAAAAAATAAAAAAATCACTAAGAAAAATGTTGTCCTAATAGATTTTGGATTTAATCATATAAATATATTAATGATTAAAGATAAACAACTTTCTATTGTTAAAACAATAACCCGAGGTTGTCGTTTAATATCAGATGATATGGTAAAAATGTTGAATATAAGCTTTGATTTTGCTGAGAAATTAAAAATTACTAATATTGACTTGTCTGATGAAAGAAATCCTACAATCGAAATTCCAGTATGGGAGGAATTTGGTAACAATGTAAAAGATAAAAAAGAACATAATTATATAAAAAAAATAATCACAGATAGATTAGACAGATTATTCGATCTGGTATTTAGTATGTTACCTCAAGATAATAAATTTTATTCATATTTATTTACTGGTGGTGGATCAAAAATTAAAAACTTTAAATCATATTTTAGAAATAGATATGGACATGACATCCAATTTTTAGAACCACCAAGTAGCTCAGGCATCCCAAAAGTTCTTAACGACTCTAGTTTTATGTCTATATACTGTGCCTATTGGCTTCAAACAAGCAAGAGCCTTAAAAAGGACGATTTTCTAAAAAAAATTGATTCTTTTTCTAACAAAATATGGTACAAAAGATTCGTAGACCTACTATAAGTAGATTTTCGCGGGGATAAAATGACACTAGATATAGAACCAGTACTTGACCAAAAAAATTTAAAACCATCTTTAACTGTTATGGGTGTTGGTGGCGCAGGCAGCAATGCTGTCAACAATATGATTCAATCAAACTTAAACAATGTTGAATTTATAGTAGCTAATACAGATGCTCAGGCTTTAGAAAACTCTTTATGCTACAACAGAATTCAACTAGGCCTTGAAAAAACAAAAGGACTTGGAGCGGGCGCTGATCCTAATATTGGAAAAGAGGCAGCAGAGGAAAGTATCGATATTATTTCTGAAGAGTTAAGACATACGAATATGTTATTTATTACAGCAGGACTTGGTGGTGGAACTGGTACTGGGGCGTTGCCTGTAATAGCAAGTATTGCTAAAAAACTTGGAATTGTAACAGTTGCTATTGTTTCTACCCCATTTAACTTTGAGGGAACCAAAAGAATGAATCTTGCATTGGAGGGTCTAGAAGAAGTTAAAAATAATGTTGATACTTTACTAATTATTCCAAATCAAAATTTATTCAAAGTTTCAAATGAACAAACATCCTTTGCCGAGGCTTTTAAAAAAGCTGATAATGTTTTATTTGATGGTGTGAAAGGTTTAACTGATTTAATAACTCAGCCTGGTTTAATTAATTTAGATTTTGCTGATGTCAGGACTGTGATTAAAGAAATGGGCTTTGCTATGATGGGTACCGCAGTAGCTGAAGGTGACAACAAAGCAGTTGAGGCCTCTAATTTAGCTCTAACAAATCCATTAATTGAAAATATTGATATGAATACTGCAAAAGGAGTTATCGTTAATATTTCAGGAGGAAGTGATATGACACTCCTAGAAGTAGATCATGCAGCAAATATTATTAGACAAAGTGTCAATCCAGATGCAAACATAATCTTTGGCTCACTTATTGATGAAACTCTTCAGGGTAAATTAAAAATTAGTATTTTTGCTACTGGCATAGAAGCTACTGGGAAAAAAATATTATACTATCCTGATTCCGAAAATGATTCAGGTTTTAACTCTCTTCAAAATAAAGTTGATAGCGAAATTAAGAAAGATGATGAACCAGCTAATGAGACATCCTCTTCTAATGAGCTAGCACAAGAAAAAAGTAATTATGACAAAGGATTGAATATGTCAATTGAGGATAATATTCATGAAAATAAAATCGAAAGTTCTAATTCTCTAGAAAATACTGTTGAAACAAGTGTAAACTTCACAAATTTAGAAGAAAAAAAGAAAACTGGGTTTTTCAGTATGCTTTCAAATTTAATGTCCTCCAACAGTAAAAAACCTGAGGAAAGCTTGAATAATCCTGAAAAAAAACAAAAAACTAAAAAACAAAAAACTGATCCTAACTTATTCCTTTTTAGTGATGTAGTTGAAGAGTCTGATAATTCAATCAATAATGAAAACAATTTAGAAATTTCAGAAATTTCCGAAATTAGCCAAGAGGGTGAACTTGGAGATGATATAGATACTCCTTCTTACCTTAGAAAAGGCTCTGGACAATAATCGCTTATAAATACAAAGTTTTACAATTATAAAGTAATACTTTTCCATAATATTCTTAATATTTACTTATATGCAAAGCTATACCATTAATAAGCCTATAAGTTTTAGTGGTGTAGGACTTCACTCAGGCGTTAATACAAATATTACTTTGAAACCTGCGCCAATAAATAGTGGAATTTTCTTTAATAGAATAGACCAAAAAATCATAATACCTGCTCAATGGGATAATGTTATTTCTACAAAATTTTCAACAAACTTAGGTAAGGAAAATACTGAGGTCAAAACAGTTGAACATTTATTGAGCGCTTTAGCTGGGTTACACATTAATAACTGTGAAATTTGTATTGATAACATTGAGGTACCTATATTAGATGGAAGTTCAAAAATTTTTGTAGAAGAAATTCAAAAAATTGGTTTGTCAAATCAAAATGACAATCAAAATATCTTAGAAATTATTAAACCAGTTAAATTTGAATGTGATTATGGTTATGCAGAACTACTGCCAAATAAAAATGATCAAGAAGGCTTAAATATTAATCTAGAGTCTTTCTTTGATGGAAAATATGAAGATCAAGATATTAAAGTTCAAAATTTAAATGGTAACTATGTAGACTCTATTTCAAAAGCTAGAACCTTTGGTTTTTTTCATGAAATTGAATACCTTAAATCTCAAAATCTAATTAAAGGTGGCTCTCTTGATAATGCTATAGTTATCAAAGATCGTAAACCTCTGAATAAAGAAGGATTGAGATATGAAAATGAACTAATGCGTCATAAAGTTTTAGACGTTGTAGGGGATTTATATCTATCTGGATATCCTATTGTTGGTACCTACAAAGGTTTTAAAACAGGTCATTACATTACTAATAACTTATTAAGAGAGTTATTTAAATCAGAAGAAAATTATTTAATTCATCAAATTCACTAAACCATATTTTTTGGGTTAGTATACTTATCAAACTCAGCCTCAGTTAAATTTGTTAGCTTCAAACAGGACTCTTTTAATGAAATATTCTTATTGTAGGCATTCAAAGCAACTTTAGAGGCCAAATCGTATCCAATAACTTTAGTCAATGGAGTTACAAGCATTAGAGAATTTTTAAGCAATTCTTGTATCTTAGTTTTATTAGCTCTAATACCTCTTAGACAATGTTTGTCGAAAGAAATAGTCGCTTCAGAAATTAGTTTTATTGAGTCTAAAGTATTATTTATGATTAATGGGTTGTAAACGTTTAGTTGAAAGTGCCCTTGCATACATGCAAATGTAATAGAATTTTTGAGGCCTATCACATGTGCACACACCATAGAAAGTGCTTCACACTGTGTAGGATTTATTTTACCAGGCATTATAGAAGAACCGGGTTCATTGGCAGGTAATATAAGCTCTGCAATTCCACTTCTTGGACCTGAGGAAAGCACTCTAATATCATTTGCCATTTTGAATAAGGTACTAGTAAATATCTCTATTCCAGAAAAAACTTCTACAAATACGTCATGAGATGCTAAAGCTTCGTATTTATTTGATGCAGATTTGAAAGGAAGTTTTGAAATTTTTTTTAAGTGTTTAATAAATTGTTTATCAAATCCTTTTGGGGCATTAATTCCTGAACCAACAGCTGTTCCTCCTTGAGCTAGTTTATATAGTTTATCTAAACTTTTTTTTATAACTGACTCAGCATATTGAATTTGGTCATAGTATGCCAAAAATTCATTAGATAGTTTTATTGGCGTTGCATCTTGAGTGTGTGTTCTACCTATTTTAATAATCCCTTTAAATTCATTAATTTTTTTCTTTAAAGTCTTTTTGATTTGAGTAATCGAAGGTATTAAATCTCTATGGATAGATAATACAGTAGCGATATGCATTGCAGTTGGGATAGTATCATTTGAAGATTGTGATTTGTTTATATGGTCATTAGGGTGCAAAGGAGAATTAGTAGGTAGACTCTTACCTAAAATTAAATTGCCTTTATTCGCAATGACCTCGTTTATATTCATATTAATCTGCGTACCAGATCCTGTCTGCCAAACAACTAAAGGAAATTGTTCATTTAATTTTTGATTAATTATGAGATCACATACATTCGAGATAACTTTTACATGAGATTTTTTTAATAATTTGAAATCAAGATTTGCAAGAGCACATGATTTCTTTTGCAAGGAAAGAGCTTCAATGAAAACTTGATGAAAATGAAATTTACCAACACCTATTTGAAAATTTTCTATGGATCTTTGTGTTTGAGCTCCCCATAATTTGGAGTTCTCTACTTTAATTTTACCTAAACTATCTTGTTCTTCTCTAAATTTGACCATATTAAATAAATACTATATATCACTCACAATGAAAAATATTTTATTAATTCGTCACGGAGAGAGTGAATGGAATAAACTTAATCTTTTCACAGGTTTTAAAAATGTAGAATTATCAGATCAAGGTATAGAAGAAGCCAATAGAGCTGGTCAAAACTTTAAAAACCTTGATTTGAATTTTGATATTGTATTTACAAGTGAACTTAAGAGAGCGCAAAATACTGCCAAAATTATTCTTGAAAATTTAGAACAGTGGGATGAATTAAAACTCCAAAATAAAATTACTAACAGTTTTAATCTGAATGAGCGAGATTATGGAGATCTTACAGGCCTTAATAAAAAAGAAACAGCAGATAAATTTGGTGAAGACCAAGTACATAAATGGAGACGTGGCTATTCAGATCAACCACCTAATGGTGAAAGCCTTGAGGATGTTGTGAATAGGGTTAGGATATATTTTGATAGCGACATGCTACCTGCAATCAATAAATCAGAAAATAATAATATTTTGATTGTAGCACATGGAAATTCATTAAGAGCCTTATTGATTGTCATGAAAATTTATTCACCTGATAATATCAACTCTGTTGAGCTGTCCACTGGAGTACCTATTCACGTTCTTTTTGAAAACGATATATTTTCATTAAAATAATTATTTGATTGATACAGCTCTAATTCTTGCTTTAACATCTTACTACGTAGTTATGTTTATCACGCCTGGGCCAAATAATACTATGCTTACAATTTCTGGAATTAAATTTGGATTTAAGAGAACAATTCCTCATATTTTTGGAATATCTATAGGGCATGCTCTTCAAATTTCAATTATTTGTTTAGGGCTAGGTGTTATCTTTAAGACTTATCCTTTAATTCAAGTGTATTTAAAATGGCTGTGTTTAGTTTATCTTTTTTACTTAGCATGGAAGATGATTGGATCTATTAAACACCATGAAGTTAATTCTGGAAGACCACTTAAGTTTATTGAAGCATCAATGTTTCAATGGGTTAACCCTAAGGCTTGGACAATTGCAATTACAGTATCTACAGCTTTTTATCCAAGTGAAGAGAATTATATTATAGCTTTTTTATTCCTTTCTTCATTTGCTTCATTAATTAATCTCCCATGCATAAGTTTATGGGCTTTGTTTGGAGCATCATTAAGAAAATTTATAGATAATAAAATAATTAAAAAATCAATTGAGTATTTTTTTGCTTCACTTCTTATTTTTACTGGGATTTATTTAGCTCTCAATTAAGTAATTTAGTAAATAAAGGTAACGATAATTTAAATACCCTTTCTTAGAAAGATAATAATCTTCAATGCTATCTTTATTTATTGTTTTAAGAATCTTGGGTAATACTTTTTTTAGCTTACCGCTAAAATATTTAGTTGATTCATAAGGAGAAGTAGTTAACATTTTTTTTTTCGATATTGTCTTTGTTCCCTTACTTTTAAGTAATCCATAGTCTATTAGTGAGCAATCTTTATTTAATACTTTTTTCAATAATGAGATATTAATTTTCTGTTTTCTTGTGATAGAAAAAAACATCATATAATTTTGATTTGAATTAATTTTGTTTAATGCAACTTCCTCAATTGATAAAAACAGATCTATTTTTTGATTAATATATTTTCGGCATCCTACCTTATAGTAACTATTATTTGAGATAATCCTCGATTTAGATAACTCAATAAAAAAATTTATTTCTGGAAATTTATTTTTTAAATATGATATATCTTCAGGTATTAAAGGCGCCCTCATCTCATTAATTTTTTTATCTTTAAGAATACAAATATTCATAATTCTTTTATTGATATTCCTAAAACTTGTAAATTTTTAAGAATACATGAGACATTTTCATTATCCTGAAATATTCTATGTAATCCAAATATTGGTTTTGTAATAAAAATTCTTTCGATAGTTGATGCTACTGTATAGGAAACGCATTGTGACATAGATGAATTTGTTACTTCACTTGACTCATCAATATATAAAATTTTATTATAAATATTTTCATTACTATCATCTTTAGCAATCAAACTAACATATAATAAAACCCTATCTCTCTCATTAGATTTATATTGATTGTTATCCCAAAGCTTTGAACTTAATAACTCTATATCTTTATTTTCATCTATCATTTTAAAAATATCTCTCCAAGCTTTTGACCACCCGTTTAACCTAATTGTACCTCTTTGAAAAGAATCAATTAATGATAGATAATTATCTAATTTGTATTCTTTAATATAGGGTAACGAGTCCCTGTTTGGGTAAATTTCAAATTTTTCGTCTAGAAAATTTATATTTGAAATAGAAACGTAGGGTTTTAGCAAAGTTTTTTCCTTAAAATTTTTAATATACTTAGCTTTCGAATTTAATGCTTTTAATACACCTAGAGGTGACCAACTAAATTTATATCTAAATTCATTAGGGATATGAGGAAACCCTCCACACATACTCTTAAAGTCTATTGAGGTAATATTTTTATTTTTTGTAGAGATTTTAAAATCATTAATAATTTTATGAGCAAATAAATGATCTATTCCTGGATCTAGCCCAGCTTCACACATAAATAAAGTTTTATTTTTGACAAATTGACTATTAAATTCTTCATATAAAGGATCATAGTAACTTGATGATAAAAAATGACACTTATTATCTACAGCAATATTTATTATTTCCAAATGCTTTGAAGCAGGAAGCATAGACACAATTATATCATTTGGCTTTAGTCTTTGTTTCAGATTCTCTAAATTAAATTTTTGAACAGGTATTTTATTTAATAATAATTTTGCTGCTTTTTCAGGAGTTCTATTCCAAACCTCTAATTCATAACCTTTATCAATCAAGTAGAGGATACCAGGTGGTGAAGATAGACCAACTCCTAACCAATGTATTTTTCTTACATTCATAAATTTAAACTTTAAAATAAATGAACATAAATTTATAGGTATTTATTAAATGAAACTAATTCCTGAATGGAAAAATCATCAAAGTTGTTTAATTGCTTGGCCTTGTAACATTGATCTATATGGCTCACAAATGAACAAAGCTAAAATTGAAATGGCTAATTTAGCCAATCAAATCTCAGAAGAGGAAAAAGTTTATATTTATTGTAACGAAAAAGATAACCAAGAATGTGTGTCAATTGTAGCTAATAAAAATATTTCTATCATAGAGACAAATCTTGATGACTCGTGGATGAGAGATATAGCACCAATCTTTTATCAAGATAAAAATACTTTAAAGTCAGTTTCATTTAATTTCAATGGATATGGAAAATATCCAGATTTTGAAAAAGACAACAAAATCTCAGAATTTATCTCCTCTCAATTTGAAATCCCTTGTTCTAAAAATAATATTACCTTAGAGGGAGGGGCTATAACATATGACGATAATGGCAATCTTTTTACTACAGAAAGTGTACTTTTAAATTCTAATAGAAAAAATCAATCCAAAGAAGTCATAGAAAAAGAGCTAATAGAATTATTCGATTTAAATAAAATAATTTGGATACCTAATGGACTTGAAGAAGATGATACAGATGGGCATATAGATAACATATTTTGCCCAATTGGAAATAATAGATACTTAATAGCAAGTACTACTTTGACAAAGACAAAAAACTCTAAAATCTTGGAGCAGTCTAAGGCTATTTTAAAAAATGAACTCAATGCACAAGACCCCTCATCTCAAATAATTGATATCCCATTACCCTCCGAAATTTATGTAAATAACAAGCGACTTGTAGCTTCTTATATAAATTTTTACTTTTCTAAAAATTCTATTTTTATTCCTAAATTTAATGTCAAAGAAGACAATGAGGTATATGATATTTTTAATTCATTATTTAATGATAAAAAAATAAAAATGATTGAAACAAGTCATATTAATTATGGGGGAGGAAACATTCATTGTGTTACAATGAATTTACCTAAATTATGAAGATTAAAGTAACCGCCTCTCAATTTAGGACTATAAAAGGTGACTCAGAATCAAATATTAATAAAGCATTAGATTTGGCTAATCTAGCAGTGTCTGAAAATTCTAATATATTTTTATTACAAGAATTATTTCAAACAGAGTATTTTTGTTCTACTCAAAACCCAAAATTTTTTGATTATGCCATATCATTCCCAGATAATAAGATTTTTGAGATATTTTCAAATTTTTGTAAGAAAAATAAGATAGTTATGCCAATTAGTTTCTTTGAAAAACAGGGACAAAGTTATTTTAATTCGTTGGTGCTTATAAATAGTAAGGGAGAATTAAGTGAAGTTTACAGAAAATCTCATATTCCAGATGGGCCAGGATATAATGAAAAATTTTATTTTACTCCTGGCAATACAGGTTTTAAGGTTTTTGAAACAGAATATGGAAAGATTGGTTGTGGTATATGTTGGGATCAATGGTTCCCTGAATGTGCAAGGGCAATGACACTTCTAGGTGCAGATATTTTATTTTACCCTACTGCTATAGGGTCAGAGCCTCAAGACCCAATGCTCAATTCAAAGACTCATTGGCAAAATGTTATGATTGGCCATTCTGCTGCTAACCAAATTCCGGTGATAGCATCTAATAGAATAGGTGTAGAGAAAGAAGATGGCATATCTCTAAGTTTTTATGGAAGTTCTTTCATCACTGATCATTTAGGGAATATAATTGAAAAGATGGATAGTGAGACAGAAGGAATAATCACAAAAGAGTTAGATTTAAATTATATAAACAAATATCGCCAATCATGGGGAAACTTTAGAGATCGACGACCAGATCTCTATAAAAAAATCTGTGATTTTTAGATAAAATTAGCATAAAATCATTAAACGGAATTTAATATTATAGTAGAGGAGAGGTTCTATGAAAAAATTACTTATTGCTCTTATAGCACTAGTCTTACCATTTAGTTTGAGTGCTAAGGAAGAGTTATTTATTTATAACTGGTCAGATTATATTGCTGAAGACACCATTGCTAATTTTGAAGAAGAAACAGGCATTGATGTTACTTATGACGTTTTTGACTCTAACGAAGTATTAGAAGCAAAACTTTTAGCTGGAGGCAGTGGATACGACCTAGTTGTTCCTTCAGGGTCTTTTATGGAAAATCAAATTAAAGCAGGTGTTTTTCAAAAATTAGACAAAAGTAAACTTCCTGGTTTATCAAACTTAGATCCCAGTGTATTGGCAAAGACAGATGCACATGATCCTGGTGGAGAGTACTCAGTTAACTACATGTATGGTACGACAGGTATCGGTTATAATGTTGCCGCAGTCGAAGAAAGAGGAGGCGATGTTGAGTCATGGGATATAATTTTTGATCCAAAAGAAATTGCTAAGTACGAAGATTGTGGAGTTGCAATGTTAGATGCTCCAAGTGAAATAGTTGAAATTGCCTTAAACTATTTAGGACATGATCCTAATACAGAAAATACAAAAGCTAATCAAGAAGCTCTTGAGCTTTTAAATCAAATTAGACCCTACATAAAGTACTTTGACTCATCACAATACATTGATGATTTAGCAAATGGTGAGATTTGTTTAGCTGTTGGTTGGTCTGGTGATGTGTTTATTGCTGCTTATGAAGAAATAGAAGAAGTCTGGTATTCAATTCCAAATGAGGGAACTGTAATTTGGTTTGATATGATGGGTATCCCAGCAGACGCCAAAAACGTAGACAATGCTCATAAATTTATTGATTATGTTTTAAGACCTGAGGTAGTTGCAGAGATCACTAACTATGTTTGGTATTCAAATCCTAATTTAGTAGCCAATACTACTGAAGGATTAATAGATCCTGAAATACTAGAAGACCCAGCTATTTACCCTACAGAAGAGACATTGACTATGCTCTTTGCCGATACAGCTGACTCACCTCAAAAATCTAGAATCTCTTCTAGAGTATTTAACAGCTTTAAAGCTGCTCAATAATATATATTTTTGAAAAAGCACAACTTAGTTATTTAGGTTGTGCTTTTTTCTTATAAATTATGTCTAGCTCATTCCTAGAAATAAAAGACGTATCAAAAAAGTTTGGAAGCACCATAGCGCTAGATCAAGTTAATTTAAATATTTCAAAATCAGAGCTTTTCAGCCTACTAGGTTCATCTGGTTGTGGAAAATCAACTCTTTTAAGAATTATCGCAGGATTTGAAAAACCTGATAGTGGTAAAATCCATTTAGATGGAGAAGATATTACTTTATTGCCCCCTCATTTAAGACCTTTAAATATGATGTTTCAAAATTACGCTTTATTTCCTCATTTAAATGTAAAAAAAAATATTGAATTTGGCTTAAAAGAAGAGAAATTTTCTTCCAGCGAAATAGACTCTAGAACTTCAGAAATCATTTCACTTTTAGAATTAAACGGTTTAGAAAAAAGAAAAATTTTTGAAATCTCTGGAGGACAACAACAAAGAGTAGCGCTAGCACGTTGCCTCGTTAAAAAACCTAAATTATTACTTTTAGATGAGCCTTTGGCTGCTTTAGATAAGAAGTTACGAGTTCAAACCCAATTTGAATTAGTTGATTTACAATACAAACTAGGAATAACATTTATTATTGTTACTCACGACCAAGAAGAAGCTATGTCACTTTCTGACAGGATGGCAATTATGAAAACAGGAAAAGTCTTACAAATAGGAAACCCAGTTGAAGTTTATGAAAAACCTTTAAATGAGTATGTAGCCAATTTCATAGGAACAGCAAATATTTTTAATATTACCAAATTAGATAATAAATACATTATTGATGAATTAAACATGGAGGTTGACCCAACCAATATTAATAAAAAATTTAAAAAATGCCTTATAAGACCAGAAAAGATTTCTATTAAAAAATTTATTTCTAAAAATACTCCCAATCAATGTAAAGGTATAGTGAAAGAAGTTGCGTATTTAGGTAGTTATACAAAATATTTAATTGAGTCGAATGGTTTTAAATTTTATTCATATATGCAAAATAGTGAGATATCTGAAGAATTGAAAATCAAATGGGATGACCTTGTTGAGTGCTCATGGAAAAGTGAGTCCGTCTATTTTTTTAATGAATAATTTTCTTCGTAAACAAAATTTTTGGTTTGTTTTTACCCCATATTTTTGGTTAGTATTATTTTTTTTTATTCCACTTGCATTAATCTTTAAAATATCTATTTCTGTTTCAGAATGGGGCATGCCTCCATATAGAGATCTATTAGATTTTTCAGATGGTAACATCAAAATAAACTCCACTCTCAGTAACTATGCTTTTATTTTTTCAGACCCATTTTACTTAAGATCTTATCTAAATTCATTGTCATTGGCTTTCACATCAACATTAATTTGTCTTCTTATCGGATATCCAATAGCATTTTATGTTGCAAAATCAAAAGAGAGTACAAGAAATCTTTTATTAATTTTATTAATAATACCTTTTTGGACATCTTTTCTTTTGAGGGTATATGCCTGGAAAGTAATCTTACAAGGTTCTGGTATCATAAATGCTATTCTAATGAAGTTTGGCATTATCAGTGAACCATTATCAATGTTATATAATCACTACACTGTGGTATTGGGTGTTGTGTACACTTATTTACCTTTTATGATTCTGCCTCTTTACGGATATTTAGTGAAATTTGACTTAAACCTTATCGATGCATCAAATGATTTAGGAGCAAGGCCTCTAAGGACATTTATTAGAGTTATTCTCCCTTTATCATTACCAGGGATTATTGCAGGAAGCATGCTTGTTTTTATTCCAGTCGTCGGGGAATTTGTAATACCAGAATTATTAGGAGGCAGTGATAAACTATATTTTGGAAAAATAATCTGGCAAGAGTTTTTTGTTAATAGGGATTGGCCTATTGCTAGTGCATTAGCTATGTCTGGAATAATTATCTTAGTATTGCCTATAATAGTTTTTCAATTAATGTTTGCAAAATATAACTTTAAAAATGAATAGATATTTACTGAAAGTTGTCAGTTTAGTAATTGGATTTGCTTTTCTTTACTTTCCTATTCTAACATTAATAGCTTATTCATTTAATGACAATAAAAGGGTCATGGTATGGAAGGGCTTCTCTTTTAGATGGTACGGAAAGTTATTTCAAAATGAACAAATTATTGAGGCTTTTGTAATTAGTATAAAGATAGCCTCCTTATCTGCTACTTTTGCAACAATTTTAGGAGTAATGATAGGTTATTCTTTAACAAGAATATCTAAAATACCAGCTAGACCATTTTTTATCTTTCTCAGTTCTTCTCCTCTAGTAATGCCTGAAATTATTTTAGGATTATCTCTTTTGCTTTTCTTTATTTCTTCTAATCATTTAATTGGATTTCCTTCAAGCAAAGGACAACTTACAGTATTAATATCACATATTACTTTTTCTGTTGCCTTTGTGGCGGTAATTATTCAATCAAGATTGAGTAGTTATGATAAGAATATTGAAGAGGCAGCCCAAGACCTTGGTACAATTCCTAATAAAATATTTTGGAAAATTACAGCGCCAGTTATTTTACCTTCTATAATATCGGGCTGGCTTCTAGCATTTACATTATCCCTAGATGACCTAGTCGTAGCTAGTTTTACAACAGGTCCAGGTGCAAATACACTGCCAATAGTTGTCTTTTCTAAAGTAAGATTAGGATTGAGCCCTGAGGTAAATGCTTTATCAGCGATTATAATGTTATTTGTTATTATGGCCGCAATAGCCTATTACTTTGTAAACCGCTCAAACATTCAAAAGTAAGTACTCTCTCTCCCAGGCAGTGATTATTTTATTATAAGCATTTACTTCAAGGTCTTTGATAGAACAAAATAACTCAACAAAAGTTTCACCAAATATTGCTTTTGCTTCTTTTGAACGGGAAAATATATCAATTGACTGATAAATACTTTCTGTAAGAGATACGTTTACATTATATGCAGCTTTAGTAGTTTCTTGGGTTGCTTTGATTTTTTTTTTCATGCCAAGGTAGCCAGCGGCTAAAGTTGCTGCGATGGCTAGGTAAGGATTTACATCTGAACCACATAATCTATTTTCTATTCTAGCTTGATTTGCTGAGGTAAAATTAGGTACTCTGAAGCCACAGGTTCTATTTTCAAATCCCCAATTTAAATTAAAAGGAGTGCCTTCTTCCCAATATCCTCTAAGACGCTTGAAGGAATTAACATTTGGTGCAAAAAGAGGAAGAAATGATTTAGAATATTTTTGCAAACCTCCCAAATAATGATCAAAATATTTAGTTGTTTTTAAATCTTTATTTACAAATGCAGGTTTACCTTTTTTAAGTATAGATTGATGAATATGCATTGAATTACCAGGAGAAGCCTCTAAGGGTTTAGCCATGAAAGTACCATAAAGATTATGCTTTAATGCCGTTTGTCGAAGCGTTCTTTTAAATAAAAAAACTTGGTCCGCTAAGTCTAGTGGATTCCCATGTTTGAAGTTAATTTCCATTTGTGCAGGCCCATCTTCATGATTAATATTTTCAACCTCGAGCTCTTGAGCTTCGCAATAATCATATAAATCCTCAAAGATATGATCAAATTCATTAATAGCATCTATGCCATAAGATTGATTACCTTTTTCGGTTCTTCCAGATTGACCAGCTGGTGTTTCCAATGGATAATCAGGGTCGTTATTTTTTTTTACTAAATAAAATTCTATTTCAGGTGCTACCACTGGCTCTAGACCCATATCTCTGTATAAGCCTATAACTTTTTTTAAAATACCACGTGAATAAACTTCAATTTCATTATCATTCTGATCAACGGCATCACAAATAATTTGAGCTGTAGGCTCTTCGTACCAAGGTACGACTTTTAGGGTATTAAAATCAGGCTTTAAGATAAAATCTCCATCAGTTGGGTTGAGTAACTGATCATCTATAGAATAAGTAACACTTCTAGAAACTGCTAACTTGAATAAGGCCAAGGGAAGACGTAGTCCACCTGACTCAAAAGAGCTCAAAAATTTTTTAGTAGGTAGTATTTTGCCTCTTGGAATTCCAGAATTATCAGGAATTAAGCACTCAACTTCTGTGATTTTATTTTTTTTGAACCATTCAATATAATTATTCATTTATATAACTAACCTTTAAAATTTGATATTTATGTAACTGATGGAATATTCAGATAACTATTATGTAAGAACGAAATCATACTCAATTAATAGTAACAAATTAAATGAATCCTTACAATGTGATGTTTGTATTATTGGGGGCGGATTGTCTGGAATATCTACGGCCTATTATCTCAATAAAATCAACCCTAATTTAAAAATTATCATTTTAGAAAAGAATAAAATAGGTTGGGGTGCCTCTGGAAGAAATGGAGGTCAATTACTTCATGATTATTCTGGTAATTTTTCCTCTCAAAAACACTCAAATAACGAACAAAAACAATTATGGAATTTTACAATTGATGCAGTAAGAGAGGTGAAAAAAAATATTAAAGATTTAAATATCAAATGCGATCTTGTAGAAGGGTATCTTTTAACTGCTGTAACTAGATCTCATGATGAAGAATTAAAAAAATATGTGGATTTACTAAATAATAAATATGATTATTCATCTGCATCATATTTATCTAAAGAGGAAATGAAAAGATATTTTGAGAGTCCATATTATAAATCAGCTATGTTTGATAAAGAATGTGGACAAATCCACCCTTTAAATTATTGCTTAGGACTTGCACAAGAGATATTAAAAAACAAAAATTGTAAAATCTTTGAAGACTCATCAGTAGAGTCTTATACTTCTGAAAATAAAGTTAAAATTTTATTAGATAGTGGTTGTAATGTCACTGCTGATAAGATGATATTGTGCTGTAATGCTTACATTGGAAATTTAAATAAAAAACTTAGAAGGAAAATAATGCCAGTTAAGACTTATGTTTCAGCATTTAAGGATATTCCCAAAGATGAAATCAATAAATTTTTCAAGAGGCAAATAACCATTGGTGATATGCTTTTTGTTTTGAATTATTTTAGATTAGATAAAAACAATAATCTAATTTTTGGAGGAGGTGTAAGTTACTCAAATGTGGACCCTATAAATTTAGAAAACTCTTTAAAAAAAAGTATAAAAAAGATTTTACCTGGTTTAGAAAAGTATAAAGCGTGGTGCACTTGGAGCGGGCATGTAGCTATAACTGTTAATAGATTACCTCACATCGGAGCTATTGATAAAAATATTCTTTTTGCCCAAGGTTATTCTGGCCATGGTCTTGCAATTACCACAATGGTTGGAAGAATGATTGCTGAAGTTCTTTTATCTAGAAATAATGATTTTGAGCTATTTAAAAAGGTTGAACATAGGAACTTTCCAGGGTTTGGAGTGTTAGATACTCCCTTATTAGTATTAGCAATGAGTTACTTTAAACTAAAAGATTTATTAAGCTTTAAATAATTTATTTTTTCCCAAAATTAGATTTGGATCTAGGTGTTTTTTTAATTTTTTAAGAAATTTATAGTAATTTTTTGATTTATATTTTAAAAGTAGATCGTTTTTTAACATACCTAAGCCGTGTTCTGCAGCGATACTTCCTTTACATTTAGTAGTTAATTCGTATATGAATTTAGATAAAAGTTTAATATTTTTTTTTGTGTTGGGTTCTATTTTGAAATTACAATGAAGATTACCGTCTCCTAAATGGCCAAAAAAATAGGGTGTATAAATTTGATTAATCTTAATAAAGTTATTTACTTCTCTGACAAAATAAATCCATTTATCTAATGGTAAGCTTATATCAAACTTTTGCATAAAATTATATTTAACTTGATTATGAACAAGTTCCTCTCTTTTACTCCAAATCCAGGATTTATTAATATTTTTTTCAGATTTTAATAATCTTATTTTATTAAATTTCATTTTTTTCTTTATAGTCTCGATAAAATTAATTTTATGTTTTGAATTAAATTCAATGATTAAATGGTAATTAGATTTTTTTTTAAATAAAAAATAACTAGGTATTGGAAATATTATTTCAAAACTCGTAAGGTCATCATAAAATTCACTTCTTAAATTTTTAAATAATTTTCTTACATTTGAAAGATTATTTATTTCCAATAAATAAGTTGTCTTAAATTCTTTTTTAGGAAGAAGCTTTAAATTCGCTTTTGTAACAGTCCCAAAAATACCTTCAGACCCACAAAATATTTTCCATAGTTTTGGACCAAAATTATCTTTTTTTAATTTACTTTGAAAATCTAAAATTGTTCCATCGCTTAAGACTATTTCTAATCCATTAATATGATCCTCTATATTTCCATATTTTAATGTTTGTAATCCACCTACATTTGTAGAGATATTGCCTCCAACTGTGCATTTTTCACTTGGGGCAATATTAACTGGAAATATAAATCCTTTTTTCGATGACATATTTTGTATCTTATTTAGTTTTACCCCAGCTTGCGCTGTGATAATCATATTTTCTATATCTATTTCTTCGATTTTATTCATTTCTTTAAAATCAATTAACATATTAAGTTTTTCTGGCACTTCACTTGTGCCCCTAACGCGATTTGTCTCGCCACCCAATTGAATAACATTAATTTTCATTTTATTACAAAATTTAATTATTAGGGAAACTTCTTTTGTATTTTTTGGAAAGGCTTTTAAACAATTATCCTTTCTTAATACTTTGATAGGATATTTCATCTTGAGGCTCTCCTAAGTCTATCATTGATGGCCTTCCCAAGATCATAGTTTGGAATAGGAGCAATACTTATAGTTTTAAAATCTTTATTCTTATCTGCTAAAAAAATAAAATGATATAAATTTTTAGCTGCCTCATCTAAATTTGACAAATCGCTTAGATTTTTAAATTGACCTTTCTTTTTTTTTCCAAAATTAATATATGCACTATTTATCCTTATTTTTTTTTGATTTAAATACATTTTCTTACTCGGTGAATAATGTTTCTTTGAAGTTCCTGAGAAATATTTTTGATTTTCACTTTTATAGATATTAACAAAAGGTAAAACTTTTGATATTTCTGCAATAGATATTTTCCCTAGCCTAATAGTTTCTAATCTTTTCTTAGAGACTTTAATTAATGTAGATTCAATACCAACTTTACATTTTCCACCATCAATTATCATCAAATTGGTATCTTTGAATTGATCAAAGACCATATTAGCACTTACTGGACTTAGTTTTTTAAATCTATTAGCTGAGGGCATTACAATAGGTTTTTCCAGAAGGTTTATGACTTGTTGACAAAATATATTTTTAGGAATTCGCACTGCACAATAATCATTCTTTGTCAATTTCAAGGGTATTTTTTTTGATTTTCGTTTTAGTATTAATGTCAAAGGTCCTGGCCAAAATTTTTCTGCTAGAATTAGATTTTCATTATTTAGATAGAAATATTTTTTTACCATATTAATATTTGAACAATGAAATATTAACTTTTTATTTAATGGTCTCTTTTTAAGTTGATATATTTTTCTGGCAGAAACAATACTTGTTCCTATCCCGGCTAATCCATAAACGGTTTCTGTGGGCAGAGCCACTAATTGTTTGCTAATAAGTTTTTCTTTTATGAATTTTAATAGATTATTGCTGTTATTTTTTTTTATTATAATAGGCATATTTTACATAATTAGATATATTTTAAGTGTTAAGATACAATCTTATAATATTATTTTACATCTTTATGAAAATTTGCGCCATTATTCTTTCAGCGGGCAAGAGTAAAAGATTCAAATCCTCTTTTCCAAAGTTTATACATAAATTATCTGGTCAACCTATTATTGATTACAATATTAATCTTATAAAAAAAATTAATAAAATTACTAAATATGAAATTATTACAAGTAAGGAAAATTTGAAATATTTCAATAACTTAGGCTATTCACCTTTTATACAATTTCCAGTTAATGGTACGGGTGGAGCATTAAAGCAATTTTATAAAACATACAACAAATACGACTACTATCTTGTCATGCTATCGGATACTCCAGTATTTGATCATAAAATAATTAGTAATTTTTTGCATAAAGCTTTAAAAGTAAATTCAGATATATGTGTTTTATCTCAAAATGTTTTAGAACCTAAGGGGTATGGCAGATTAATTATACACAAAAAAAAACTTATAAAAATAATAGAAGAAGATGAATGCACTAATGCCCAAAAAAAATTAAATTTGATAAATACTGGGATATTTTTGATATCTAAAAAAGCAATTTCTAATATTAACCTATTAAAGAAAAATTTAAAAAAGAATGAATATTTCATTACTGATTTAATTGATTTATGTTACAAGAAAAAATTGAATATAACGACTCATATTAACAAAGGCCTGTCAATCAACGGAATTAATAATTTAAAAGAATTAAATGAATTAGAAATATTATTTCAAAATTTTATAAAAAATAACCTCATGGAGTCTGGAGTAAGAATCTATCAACCTGAAACAGTTTATATTGAAAATGACGTGCATATTGAAGAGGGTGTTATCATAGAACCCAATGTTGTAATTCGCAGAGGTGTAAAAATTAAAAAAGATACAATAATTAAATCATTTTCTTATCTAGAGGATTGCAGAATTGGAAAAAATTGCTCCATAGGTCCTTTTGCGAGGATAAGACCTTCTTCACAATTAAAGGATGAGGTTAGAATTGGAAATTTTGTTGAAATTAAAAATTCAAAACTATCTTCGGGAGTAAAAGCTAATCATTTAGCTTATATAGGTGACACTAAAATTGGTAAAAAAACTAATATTGGCGCAGGTACTATAACTTGTAATTATAATGGAAAAATCAAACTCTCGTGCAACATAGGTGATGAGTGTTTTATTGGATCTAATTCTTCTATAGTTGCTCCAGTAAAAATAGGAAATAATGCATATGTTGCGGCAGGTTCGGTAATTACAAATGATATCTCTAAAGGGCAATTTGCAATAAGCAGAGTTAAACAAAAAAATATGAAAAATATTAAAAAATAATGTGTGGCATAGTTGGTATTATTAATTCTAACTCATTAAAAAATGAAGCTATTGATATTTTAAAAAAACTAGAATATCGAGGTTATGACTCTGCAGGTATATCTTTATTCGAGAAAAATAGAATAAAGACTATTAAAAGTGTTGGAAAAATATCTGAACTTGAAAAAAAATCTAAAAACCTTTTAGATAAAAATTTTACTGGAATTATTGGTCATACTAGGTGGGCTACACATGGAATTGTTAATAGAAATAATGCTCATCCCTTTTCAGATGAAAACCTAACCCTAGTTTGTAATGGGATAATAGAAAATTATATGGAGATCCAAAAAAGATATGTTGATATTCCAAATAACATCCAATCGGATGTTGAAGTCAGCTTTTACTTTTTAAGTTATCTATTAAATAAATATAAAAGCCCTGATGAGGCAATTAAAACCTTTTTAAAAATAATAAAGGGAAATTATGCTTTTGTAATATATATAAAAAAGAATAATAGTTTCTACCTTTTAAAAAATGGTAGTCCCATTTCTATATCCCATAAAGATAAATCATTTTATGCTTGTTCTGACTCATCAATATTATCATTCTATCATAATAGAATTTATCACTTGAAAGACGGGGATATTTTAAAAATTGATAACGATGTTGTTAAAAGATTAAACAATAATAATAAAATTATATTTGAAGAAAATTCAGTATCCCAAAATCCTTATGATAAAGGTAAATTTCAACACTATATGTTAAAAGAAATCTATGAGCAGCCCAAAGTTCTTAAAGAAACACAACAAAGATATAATTCTGAATTTTTTTTGGATTTTGCAAATAAATTTCAAAAATTATTTGATGTAAATAAATTGATACTAGTTGGATGTGGTACTGCCTATCACGCATGCATGATAGGAGAGTACTATTTTAATAAATTTACTAATTTAGATGTCTCTTCTGAGTTAGCATCTGAACTAAGATATAAAAATATAAACACTAAACAAAAAACTTTATACATTTTTGTCTCTCAATCTGGAGAGACTATGGATACTTTGATGGCCTTAAAGTATATAAAAAAATATAATAAAACATCAGTAATTATAACAAATTCATTACAAAGTAGTATGGTCAGAGAAGCAGATGTTACCATACCCACTTATGCTCTCAAAGAAGTTGGTGTTGCGTCAACTAAAGCATTTACCTGCCAAGTTTTAAGTTTAGCTAATTTATCCCTAGAGGTTGCTAAAATGAATAAAACTATTTCAAATTCTGATTATAAAAAAAATTTAAAAATTTTAAATACACTTCCCGATAAATTAAAGAAACTCATTAAAGATTTTAGTCCAACTGCAAAGTATTTAGCAAAAAAAATGAGTCTAGTTAATTCTTGTTATTTTTTAGGTAGAAATATTTCATACCCTATAGCTTTAGAGGGATCACTTAAATTAAAAGAAATCTCTTATATGCATAGTGAGGGTTTTCCTGGAGGTGAAATGAAACATGGACCTATTGCTTTAATTGATAAAAATACAATGACAGTATGTATTGCTCCAAATAACGAGCTTTATGAAAAATCCTTATCAAATGCTCAGGAGATTATTGCGAGAAATGGAAAGATTATCATACTCTCTAGCGCTAAAAGAACTAAAAAAGGAAATACTGAAATGAGTGTCCCTAGTCTTCCTAAAGAAAACTTTATTGACACACCTTTCATTTATTCTATTCCACTTCAATTAATTTCATATTATTTTGCACTTAATGAAGGAACTGACATCGATCAACCAAGAAATCTTGCAAAATCAGTCACAGTAGAGTAAATGACCATTAAAGTTATTACCGTTGATAATTATACTATTGCATCTATTTTAAACGTTTCTTCAAATATTAATTCTAAAATACTTACACCTGAAATTAATAATCAAGAATACCAATATTTGTTCTTACCTTTAGACATTGTTAATGAGAATGTTACTCAATATCCTCTAGACACTTATGGAATACTTAATAAAAAGAAACTTCTCTTCAGGGAACCCATAACAGGTGAGCAAATTTCTTATGTTTATGCTAAAAAGCATTTTGAAATAGCAACTGAACAAAGTGAACATACTATTGAGACATTATCCTCAAAACTTTTTTACTTATATGAGATTAAAAATATTTCTCATAAATATAAAAATTCAATTTTTACAAATTTAAAGTCAAAAAATGTTAATATTACATTCCCTAATTCTAGCACTATACATATTATTTCAGATGACATTACAAATTTAAAGAAATATGCAAAAATATTATCTGGTATGATGCCAAACGATAATTTTATTTGTAAAATTAAAATTCCAAAAGAATTATCAGTTAATAAAAATGGTAAGATTGTAAATAATATTACAATTAATAATGATACTTACCTTGGTATGACTTACCAAATATCGCAAATACTAAAAATATCTTTAAATGATATTAAAACTACTGTTACAGCTAGTGAAAATGATAATAATTATATAAATAAGATTTTTTTTACCTTTTATAATTTTATCCCAAATTTCATAACACCTTTTCTTTTTAAGTTCTTATTGAGACTTAATAAATCAAAGAAATTTTCTAATCAAGTCTTAGAAATTGATAATTTTTATAATTTTGAAAATTACTTTTTTACTAATTCAATAGATGATGAACTCTCAATTGATAGTTTGTCTAAAGGTAAATTTTTACCTAAGGTAAATATTATTGGAAAAAATAAAGATTTAAAAGGTATGCTTAAAAGTAAAATTAATATTATTTGCTCCTCAGATCTAAATATCAAATCAAAAAATGATATTATTTACCTCAAAACTTCATCAAATAAAAGTCAAGCTGGATATCGTATTAGCAAGAGTTCCTATGAACTATTAAATCTTGAAAATTATTATTATGAGGTCGATACCACAGGGCTTATATTGATGGCTGATATAAACAAAAATATTAATAAAAAAAACCTTACTTCCTCAGCCAAATCAAAATACTCAGATTATAAACAGAAGTCTTTGGACTCTTTTGATGCTAAAAGTTACAAGCCTACTTTGCCAAAATTGCCAAAACCTCGAATAAGTTTTAATTGGCCCATAAGAGCTAAAAAACAATAAATTCTTTTAATTGTAACATTTAACAATATAATCCTCCCCTCATGAAATGGTCATTAGATAGTTGGAAGAATTTTGAGGCTAAACAACTGCCTACTTATGCTAATAAGGTAAAGTTAGATGAAGTTTTAACTAATCTATCCTCATTACCACCTTTAATTTTTGCTGGAGAAACTCGCTCTCTTAAATCTCATATTTATCAAGTACAAAAGGGTGAGTCTTTTTATTTACAAGGTGGAGACTGTGCTGAAAGTTTTAGTGAATTAAATCCAAATACAATTAGGGATACATTTAAACTTCTTTTACAAATGTCTGTTGTATTAACTTTTGCAACTAATAAATCCACAGTTAAGCTTGGTAGAATAGGTGGTCAGTTTGCTAAACCTAGAAGTTCAGATTTTGAGGAAAAAAATGGGGAAAAATTACCTAGTTACAGAGGTGATATAATCAATTCTTTCGAATTTGATAAAAACTCAAGAGAACCTAATCCAGATAGAATGCTTCATGCATATAACCATTCTGCCTCCACCTTGAATCTACTAAGAGCATTTGCTCAAGGAGGATTTGCTAGTTTAAGTCAATTAAATAAATGGAATTTAGATTTTGCAAATAATTTTGAGTCTACAAAAAAATATAAAGATTTATCTCAAAAAATTGAACAAAGTATCAAATTTATGAATGCATGTGGCATAAATGAACAAAATACTAGAGAGTTAAGAGAGACAGATTTTTATACTAGTCATGAAGCACTTTTATTACCCTATGAGCAGGCTTTTACTAGAATTGATAGCACTACTGGAGATTGGTATAATGTAAATTCACATTTTCTATGGGTTGGCGATAGAACACGTGACCCTGATGGAGCGCATATTCATTATCTAAGTGGCATTAAGAATCCTTTAGGATTAAAAGTTGGTCCTACTACTAGTATAGAAGATCTTAAAAAAAATATAGATATTCTTAATCCTGAAAATGAGGGGGGTAGACTGACCTTGATAGTTAGAATGGGCGCAGAAAAAATAAAATCTACATTTCCTAATATTTTGAAAGAAATTAATAATCTTGGAAGAAATATAACTTGGGTATGTGACCCTATGCATGGAAATACTTCGACAAGTAATTCAGGTTATAAAACAAGGGCTACATCAAATATTTTTAATGAAATTCAATCATTTTTTGAAATCCATAAATCTCAAGGAAGCATTCCAGGGGGGGTTCATCTCGAATTAACTGGATTGAATGTTACTGAATGTGTCGGTGGGCCAGATGATATTAAAGATGAAAACTTAGGTGACAGATATCATACTTTTTGTGATCCTAGATTGAATGTAAATCAATCATTAGAATTATCTTTTTTATTAGCAGACTTATTATCAAACGGTGATATGATTTAGTTTTTCTTATTCATAATGAATAAAAAAACAAACTCAAATCTTATAAAATCTTATACAGATAGCTATTTTCTAAAATCAAAAGAAATAATAAAAAAAAATGGCGACGTCACTGTTACTTATGCAGTTTTCATAAGAAGACCTGGTATTATTGCTCTTAAATTAGCTATAGATTGGTTAAAGCAAGTAGCAAAAGATCGAAAAATTAATATTCATACATCAAGTCCTTTCAAAGAAGGAGATCATTTTGGAGCAGGTGAACCTATACTATTCATTAAAGGTTCATTTAAAAATATTGTCGATCTTGAAACTTTATTTCTTCAAAAAATAGGACCGGCCTGCATTGCTGCAGCTAATGCTTATCAGATGTGTATGGACTTACCTAATTCATCTTTTATAGCCATGGATGCTCGTCATTGTGCTGGGTCTGAAATGTCTCATTTAATGTCATATGCTTCTTCTGTTGGCTCAAAGGCTGCTAAAAAAAATAAAGCTAAAGGATTTATAGGAACTTCAATAGAGGCTACATCAAATTATTTTCCCTCTAATAAAGCTCTGGGAACAATGCCCCATGCTATTATTGGCTATGCAGGATCAACATTAGAGGCAGTTAAAATGTTTTATAAAACATTTCCAAAAAATGATTTAGTAGTACTTCCTGATTATTTTGGTAAAGAAATTACTGACTCAATCCAAGTTTGTAATCACTTTGAAAAATTATCTAAAAATGGCAAAGTTTTTATAAGATTGGATACACCGAGTGGAAGATTTATAGAGGGATTAGATACTTCAAAATCATATGAAATTCTTGAAAAATTTGCACCTATTTCTACTAAGGAATACAGATCTGATGATGAATTAAGGCATTTAGTGGGACCAGGTGTATCGGCCTCAGCTATATGGTTTTTAAGGTCACAATTAGATAAATACGGATTTAAAAAAGTTAAAATTATCGCATCTAGCGGCTTTACTAACGATAAATGCAAAGCTATGGCACTAGCAAAGGCTCCAATTGATATAGTGGGAACAGGAAGTTATTTGCCGGAAAAATGGTCAGAAACTTACGCCACAGCCGACATAATTAAGTATGGAAAGACACCTAGAGTCAAGGTATCAAGGGAATACTTATTAAAAAAAATCTAATGACTATTACACGTTTTGCACCAAGTCCCACTGGCCATCTTCATTTAGGAAATTTACGTTCTTGTTTTTTAAATTGGATTTATGCGAAAAAAAATAATGGGAAATTTATTTTAAGATTTGATGATACTGATAAAGAGAGAAGTAGAGAAGAATATGTAACTTCAATTGCTGCAGATCTCGATTGGTTAAATATAGAATTTAATGAAAAATTTTTCCAAAGTAAAAGAGTAGATAGGTATAATGAATTATTCGACTCACTAATATCCAGAAATTTAGTCTATCCTTGTTTTGAAACTAATGAAGAATTAGAAATAAAAAAAAAACTTCAGCTAAAAGCTGGGAAACCTCCTATCTATGATCGAGAGGCTTTAAATTTATCTAAAGAAGAAATAGAAAAAAAAATATTAAAAGGAGAAACTCCATATTGGCGATTTAAATTATCTCAATCAAAAATTTCATGGAATGATCTTGTAAAAGGAAAAATAGAAGTTGATTTATCTTCTCAATCTGACCCTGTTTTAAGAAGAGCAGACGGAAGTTATTTATATCATTTCCCTAGTGTTGTTGATGATATTGATATGAAAATAACTCATATCATAAGAGGAGAAGATCATTTATCAAATTCAGCAGTACATAATGAAATTTTTTTGAGCTTGGACTCAAATCCACCATTATTTGGACATAATCCACTAATGTTAAATGAAGATGGAACCAAATTAAGTAAAAGAAATTTTGACTCTATATCCATTAATCAATTTAAAGCCAAAGGTTATACAACTAATAGTATCTTATCATATCTATATTCTGTTGGATTAAATAGTGATATAAGTTTTACAGAGGTAAAATATAATAACTTTCAAGATTTTGACCTCTTTAAAATTTCTAAAAATCTTCCTAAATTAGATATTCAAAAAATTGACTTCTTTCAAAAAAATACTCTAAGGGCTATGGATATTAATGAATTAAATAATGAATTTAATGATATTAAAAATTTAAATATAAGTGAAAAAGAGTGGAATTTGATTAAAAACAACGTTGAATCTTATAAGAATATCGAAGAGTTATTAGATATCGTGAGGCGAAAAAGAGTTGAATTAAAACCTAGCAAAGAATTTGTTAAATTATTAATGAATAACATTGACGATATCAAAAACTTAGATTTTGAGTCATATATTGGATTGTTAATTGAAAAAGATAATAAATTATCAAAAAAAGATATCTTTATGAATACACGTTATATTTTAACTGGAAATAACAATGGACCTTCAGTTAAAGAATTATATTTGTTTTTTGGTGCTGATGAAATTGAAAGAATACTAAATGAGTCTAAGACTTTATAATACTCTTTCCAAGAATAAAGAACTCTTTAAACCCATAGACAGCAATTCAATTAAGATTTATGCCTGTGGACCTACTCTCTACGATAATCCTCATATAGGTAATTTCCGTCCAATTATAGTTTTTGATATTTTATTTAGACTTTTAAAAAAATTATATGGTGAAAAGAGTATTCTTTATGCTCGAAATATTACAGACATTGATGATAAAATAATCACTAGAGCTAATGAACTCAAAATATCTACCAATGAATTGGTAAAAAAAACTGAAAAGGTTTATAAAAAAAATCTTAATTCTTTATCGATTCTTCAACCAACCTATGAACCCAAAGCAACAGAATATATTTCAAAAATGATTGAAATGATTTCATCTCTTATTGAAAAAGGATATGCGTATGTCTCATCAGACCATGTTTTATTTGAAACCAAAAAATTTGAGTCATATGGCAAACTTTCAAATTTATCTCTCAAAGACATTATTAATGGAGCTAGAGTTGAAGTTGCTGAATATAAAAAGAATCCTGAGGATTTTATTCTTTGGAAACCATCTAAAGATAATGAACCGTATTGGAGCAGTCCCTGGGGCAATGGTAGACCAGGATGGCATATTGAATGTTCCGCTATGACATCTGAACTTTTAGGACCCACAATAGATATACATGCTGGAGGTTTAGACTTAATTTTTCCCCATCATGAAAATGAAATAGCTCAATCAACATGCTATCACGAATGCTCAATGGCAAATTATTGGCTCCACAATGGTTTTATTAATTTTCACGGGGAAAAAATGTCTAAATCTCTTGGGAATATAACTATTGTGAATGATTTATTGTCTAAATTTGACCCAACTGTTATTAAATATTCAATTTTAACTACTCACTATAGACAACCCATTGATTTTTCTGATGAATTAATATTGTACTCACAAAACATTATCGAAAAGTGGAGGGGTTTTATTAAAAATACCAATAGCTCTGATTTAGATGAGGTCTTTGTTAATGCTCTAAATGATGATTTAAACACACCAAGCGCCTTAATGAGGCTTCAACAAATATTCAATGAATTAAAGAAAAACCCTGATAATTTGACCCTAATATCTCATTTTAATAATGGCTTACAAATACTAGGTTTAATACCAAATTTTGAAGAAAAAGAATTAAACCTTGATAAAGAATATATTGAAAATATGATATTTCGCCGTCAAAAGGCTAAAGAAAATAAAGATTTCGATTTAGCTGATAAAATTAGGGAAGATTTACAAATGGAAGGTATTCTTTTAGAAGATAACAAAAGTGGGACTACATGGAAAAAGATTTAAAACCAAATAAAGTTTATTTTTTCGATACAACTTTAAGAGATGGGCAACAAACAACTGGAGTTGACTTTAGCGTAGAAGATAAAGTGAAAATGTCTAACGCTCTAGATGATCTAGGAATAGACTATATTGAAGGTGGTTGGCCAGGATCTAATCCTACCGATGATAGTTTTTTTCAATCACCCAAAAAATTTAAAAGCTCAAATTTAGTAGCGTTTGGAATGACAAGAAGACCTACAGCAAGTGCTTCTAATGATCCCGGTCTAAATAATTTAATAAATACAAATGTAAAACATATATGTATTGTAGGTAAATCCTCCTCTTATCAAGTGGAGAAAGCCTTAGGTATATCTAAGTCAGATAATTTAAAAATGATTGGTGAAAGTATTAGCTACATAAAATCAAAAGGCATTGAGGCTATGTACGATGCAGAACACTTTTTTGATGGTTATAAAAGCGATCCTCAATTTGCAATAGATTGTTTGTTAGAGGCCTTTAATAATAATGCAAGATGGATTGTTTTATGCGATACCAATGGTGGAACATTACCAAGTGAAGTTGAGTCTATTGTCAAAGATGTCGTAAAAAAAATTCCTGGTGAAAGACTTGGTATTCATGCTCACAATGACACTGAAAATGCTGTTGCAAACTCACTAATAGCTGTAAATTCAGGTGTTAGACAGGTTCAAGGAACTATAAATGGATTGGGAGAAAGATGTGGAAATGCAAATTTAGTTTCTGTTATTCCCTCTATAGTTCTTAAGACAAATTTTGATACCTCAGTACCTGAAGGAAATTTAAATTTACTAAAAAAAACATCTTTATTATTAGATGAGATTTTAAATAGACAGCCTAATAGTCAACAACCTTATGTTGGAGAAAATGCTTTCTCACATAAAGGTGGGCTCCATGTATCTGCCATTAACAAAGATCCTAAAACTTATGAACATATAGATCCAAAAACCGTTGGTAATACTAGAAAAATTGTAATCTCAGATCAATCTGGTAGATCAAATATCACCTCCCTATTAAATACTGTAGGTATAAATCCAGATGATCATAAAGATAAATTAGATTTTCTTTTACAAAAAGTAAAAGAGCATGAATTTAAAGGGTATGCTTTTGATCAGGCATTGGCTAGTTTTGAAATCCTTGCGAGAAAAACTCTATTTGGAATTCCAGATTTTTTTGAATTAGTTCGCTTTAAGGTTATAGACGATAGAAGATGGAATGCTAAAGGTGAGCTTGTTACTGAGTCAGAAGCCACAGTAAGAATAGTAGTCAATAATGAAGAATTTATGAATGTTGAAGTTGGTAATGGTCCTGTGAACGCGCTTGATAAGGCATTAAGAAAATCTTTAATGAGCTTCTACCCTTCTTTAGAAGATTTAGAATTAACAGATTTCAAAGTAAGAATTTTATCATCAGAAAAAGGTACTGATGCAATAGTTAGAGTTATAATTGAAACAAAAGATAAATCAGGAGCGATTTGGACTACGGTAGGAGTTTCTACTAATATTATCGATGCATCCTATAATGCTCTTCGAGAGAGTTTAATATATAAACTCATTAAATCTTCTTGAAAAAAAAATTTCAATTCATTTTAAATAAACCTCAATTATCTGAAAATATTGGAATGTCAATTAGATCTATCGGGTGTTTTGGATTCAAAAAAATTGATTTAGTCAATCCCAGAAATACATGGCCCAATGAAAAAGGTCTAAGTGCTTCAAAACATTTTAGTTCAATTGCTAAAAGTATTAAGATTTTCCCTACTATTCCAGAGGCCATAAAAAAAAGTGATTTAGTTATCGCTACAACAATTAGACAAAGAGATATTAAAATTCCTCAAATTAGGATTAAAGATTTAAAAAAAATTAATGCAAAGAATATAAGTATTATATTCGGTCAAGAAAATAATGGGCTTAGCAATAATGAAATTTCTTACTCTAATTATATTCTGACTATTCCCACTGTAAATCATAGTTCATTAAACTTATCTCATTCCATATCTGTTATTGCTTATGAACTCAGCCAATTAGATAGTCTTGACTTGAGTTTTAAAAAATCAAATTACTTAAAATCTGATCAAATTGAAAATTTTGTAAACTTTTTAATGAAAACTCTTGATAGAAGAAAATTTACTACAGTTGCCTCTAAAAAGTTAAATTTAGAGATATCAATAAGGAATTTTTTAAAAACCACAAAAATAGACGAAAAATCATTAAAAACGGCCTACGGTATTTTAAAAATTATGACAAAATAAATTGACTTAAAATACGAAATCTATATAAATCACCAATTCATGACAAAAAGACTATCTTCAAAACACAAAATTGATAGAAGACTTGGGCTAAATTTATGGGGAAGACCTAAAAGCCCCTTTAATCGAAGACCATATGGACCAGGTCAACATGGCCAAGCCAGAAAAAGAAAATTATCAGATTTTGGTGTTCAATTAGCGGCAAAGCAAAAGCTAAAGAAGTATTACGGAGATATAACTGAAAAACAGTTTCTTAAAATCTATCAAGAAGCCTCTAGAAAAAGAGGAGACACAAGTCAAATTCTAATTGAACTTTTAGAGAGAAGATTAGATGCCGTTGTTTTTAGATTGAAGTTTGCACCCACTGTTTTTGCTGCGAGACAACTAGTTAGTCATGGACATGTAATGGTTAACGGTAAAGTAGTTGATAGAAAATCTTACCAAATTAAAGATGGTGATGAGATCTCAGTCCTTCAAACAAGTCAAAATATTCCAATGATTATTCAGACATTGAGTTCTAACGAAAGAGATGTTCCTGAGTATCTTCAGTTAGAAATATCAAAGTGTTTAGGGAAGTTTATAAGAGGTCCTCAATTAACTGATGTTCCGTATCCTGTTCAAATGGAACCAAATTTAGTAGTAGAATTTTACTCTAGATAATTATTAGCTTATCTCTGTTTTTATACCTCTTGTATTGAAAAGTTCAATTAACTCTCCAGACTCAGCCATCTCTTTCATAATATCACAGCCTCCTACAAATTCCTTTTTAATATAAAGCTGGGGTATAGTTGGCCAATTAGAAAATGTTTTAATTCCTTCACGAATGTTGTCATCATCTAAAACGTTGCAATGACCAAATTCAACACCACACTTTTTTAAAATAGTAGTAGCTACTGATGAAAAGCCACACATTGGAAAATCAGGATTACCTTTCATGAAAAGGAATACTTCATTGTCTCCAATCATTTTTTCAATTTGATCTTTAGTGTTAATATCAAGTTCCATTAGTCAGTTCCTTTCGTTTTTAATTGCATTGCATGCAATTCTTTATCCATTAGACCATTGAGAGATTTATAAACTAATTGATGTTGTTGTATTCTTGAAAGACCATTAAATAATGAACTTTCAATAGAAATGGAGTAGTGGTCGTTATCACCGGCTAAATCTTCAATAGTTATCTTTGAATTAGGGAATTTTTCCTCAATAAGTCTTGTTAATTTATCTTGTTCAATTGGCATTTAATTAATAATTTTTTCAAAGTTATCCAAATATTTACCTTTTATTTCAAAATAATCAAAGACTTTAGAGTTTATTTTAATTGTTTCATTAGACACCAATCCAATATTTGAGTGTGAGACATTATTTTTAGATAAATAGTTGCAAACTTTACTTAATTCATCCTCTTTAACAGTAATTATATATCCTGCTCTGTACTCACAAAATAAGTCAAATTTATTGGGTAATTCAACTGTAAATCCATAGTCTTTTTCAATCATTTTGATTAGAGACATAAATATACCGCCTCTAAATACATCATTACACGATTGTATCAATTTATTATCTGCTAAATACATTATTGAATTAGCCGTTAATATTTCATTTTCTAAATCAATGTCTTCTAGTTCATTAAAAGAATTAATTTCTCTTGTTATCTTTTGATCTTTAAGAAAATAAGGACTATTGAGGTAGCCTAAACTTTCACCAATAGAAACAATAATATCTCCATCATTTTGAAACTTGTTAGATATAATTTTATTAATATTTAAATTTGAACCAACCATACCTATTACAGGTGTTGGATTTATTGGTAAGTCATTAGTTTGATTATATAGAGAGACATTACCTGAAACAATTGGTGTATTGAGTTTAGATGCTGACTTTTTTAATCCATTAATTGATAAAACAATTTCTCCCATAATATTAGGATCAAGAGGACTGGCGAAATTTAGATTATTAGTTATTGCTATTGGTTTAATATTAGAGGAAATTAAATTTCTATATGCCTCTACAACAGTATAAATCATACCCAGTTCTGGATTAATTCTTATATACAAAGGATTACAATCCGTTGTGGCTCCAATTACTTTTTGACTGTCGTGAAGTTTGATTATTCCCGTGGATTGCCCAGGTTCTTTAACTGTATCACCCATTACGGTTGAGTCGTATTGATTGTATATCCAGCTTTTATCTAAATAATTTAAATTATCGAATAAATTATTTATCATTTTTTCTAAATTTAGATGGGTGCAATCAAAATCTTTTTTATTTCTTTTTCTTGGTAAATAAAACTCTCTATCGTATTCAGGGGCGTCATCAACAATGATATTTACAGGTAAATTTACAACTTGTTTATTTTTAGATGTAAAAACTACATTTTTTGAGTCTGTTATTTCTCCAATGACTTCATAGTCAATTTGCCACTTCTTTAGTATTTCTCTGACTTTTGTATCATTGTCTTTTTCAATAACAGCAAGCATTCTTTCTTGGCTTTCTGATAATAATATCTCATAGGGTGATAAAGGTTGTCTTAAAGGTATTTTATCTAAATCAATTAATACACCCACATTTCCTTTTGATGCCATTTCAACACTGGAAGAGGTAATTCCTGCCGCGCCCATATCTTGCATGGACTCGATGAGACCAGATGACATTAATTCTAGACAACCCTCCATTAAAAGCTTTTCCATAAAAGGATCACCTACTTGAACAGACGGTCTTTTATCGTCCTCGTCATTTTCTGAAAAAACATCTGACGCCATACTTGCCCCATGTATGCCATCTTTCCCTGTCTTAGACCCTATATAAACAATTAAACCTCCAATAGTTTTAGGTTTTGAGTAAAAAATTGCATCTTTTTTTACATGTCCAATAGCCATAGCATTAACTAAATTATTGAAGTCATATGTACTATCAAACTCACTTTCCCCACCTATATTTGGTATTCCAATACAATTTCCATAGTGTCCAATTCCATGCACGACTCCATTAAGTAAATATTTTGTTTTATCTGTATTTATCTCACCAAACCTAATTGAGTCCAGTGTAGCAATTGGTCTGGCACCCATTGTAAAGATATCTCTTAAAATACCTCCAACTCCAGTAGCAGAACCATTGAAGGGTTCTATATAGCTTGGATGGTTATGACTTTCGATTTTAAATGCCACTCCATCATTATCTTCTAAGTCAATAATACCAGCATTCTCACCTGGCCCTTGGATAACAACATCATTATTGGTTGGTAGTTTTTTTAACCATTTTTTTGATGTTTTGTAACAACAGTGTTCATTCCACATTGCAGAAAAAATACCCAATTCCTCCATGGTCAAATCTCTTTTAAGGTAATCTTTTATTATTTGAAATTCATTTAAGGTCAGGCCATGTTGCAAAATTAATTCATCGTTCATGATAGTAATGACTCAATAATTATTTTGCCATCTTTAGAGCCATGAAAACTCTGATAGGCTCTTTCTGGATGTGGCATCATTCCCAATATATTTTTTTGTTCATTGGTAATTCCTGCAATATTATTTATAGATCCGTTTATGTTTTCATCAGAATTTGAAAACGACCCTTTACAATATTCAAAGGCAATTAAACCATTATCGTTGAGGTGTTTAAGATCTTCTTCACCACAGTAGAAATTACCCTCATTATGAGCAACTGGGATTTGAAGCACTTGATCCTGCTTTATGAATTTATTAAATTTGTTTTCATGTTTTTTTCTAATAAAACAGTCTTTACCCAAAAACTTTAAATTTTTATTTTGTATAAGTGCACCTTTTAAAAGACCAATCTCAGTTAATATTTGAAATCCATTACAAATTCCTAAAAGGAATTTTCCACTTTCTGAATGTTTTATTATTTCTGGTATAATATTACTTTTTGAGGCCATGGCTCCAGACCTAAGATAGTCACCAAAACTAAATCCACCAGGTAGTATTATTAAGTCAACTGCAGGTATTGAGGTCTCTTCATGCCAAATGTTTAATACTTCGCCATTCGTTAAGTCCTTAAGATAAGTTAAAGCATCTCTATCACAATTTGATCCAGGAAAAGTAATAACGGCTGATTTAAAGCTCATCCAAGTACTTCGTACTCTTCAATAATTTCATTGACTAGAAGTTTTTTACATGCCGAGGATATGATATCATCTTTTTCTTGTTGATTAAGATTTTCAGGTAAGTCTAATTCAATAAGTTTTCCCTGACGTATGTTTTCTAATCCTTGAAAGCCCAAATTGTTAAGTGATTGTTCTATAACTTTGCCTTGAGGTTCTAATATTTGTTTTTTTAATCGAATTAATATTTTTATACGCATTAGATTTTTAAATTTAATCTTTCCATTACTTCAATATAGGCATCTTCGACATTACCAAGATCTCTTCTAAACCTATCTTTATCTAATTTTTTATTTGTTTTGAGGTCCCAGAGCCTGCACGTATCAGGTGAAATTTCATCAGCGAGAATTAACTCTTTTGTTTTTTTTGTTAACCCAAATTCTATTTTAAAATCAATCAAATTGATGCCAATTGAATAAAATATTCCTGTTAAAATATCATTAATTCTAAGAGAGTATTCTTCAATGAGTTCTAAATGATCTAAATCACATAAACCGAGATTTAAGATATGGTCAGTGCTTATATGAGGATCTCCAAGCTCATCAGATTTCAAACAATATTCAATTAAAGTATCTGGAAGTTTAGTTCCTTCTTTTACCCCAAACTTTTTAGATAAAGATCCAGCAAAATAATTTCTAACTAAGACTTCAATTGGAACTATATCTACTTTTTTTAGAAGTTGAGATTTTTTATCAATTTTTTTTATGAAATGTGTAGGTATTTTGCAATGATTTAGAACATCAAATAAATAGGAAGATATTGTATTATTAATAATACCTTTATTTTTTATTGACCCTTTCTTTAGATTATTAAATGCAGTTGCATCATCTTTATAGCTGGCTACTACCTGACTGGCAGATTTAGAGTAAATGATTTTAGCTTTACCTTCATAGAGTTTTTTCATTTTAATTGCCATTAAATAACTCGTTTAAATATCAAATCAATGTTTTTAAATAAATTTTTGTTAGTAAATATGTGATCAATTTTTTTTGACAGATTGAATTTTGATAAAATTGGATGTTTTAACAAATTATCTTTAAAGCTATCCTTGCCATTCCAGGTCTCTAAGGCACATTCTTGAACGATCTTATATGCATCCTCTCTAGAAACCTTATTTTCTATTAAAAAAATTAATACATTTTGAGAGAAGGGTAGGCCTTTTAGCTGGTTAAGGTTGGAGAGCATATTGTTTTTATGAATTACTAAGTTTGAAAGAACATTTATCATTCTTTGAATTGCAAAATCTAGGGTTATGGTAGCATTTGGAGCATTTATTCTCTCTACGCTTGAATGACTAATATCCCTTTCGTGCCAAGTTGTAATATTTTCTAAAGCAGGAATTACGAGAGATCTAATAACCTTAGCAAGACCAGATACATTTTCAGAAAGTATAGGATTTTTTTTATGAGGCATAGCTGAGCTACCTTTTTGTCCTTTACCAAAACCTTCTTCAACTTCAAGAACCTCAGTTCTTTGTAAGTGTCTAATTTCTGTGGCCAATCTATCAAGAGAACTGGCTATTATAGAGAAACAACTAAAAAGTTGAGCATGTCTATCTCTTGGAATGATTTGTGTTGATACGCTCTCAACTGAAAACTTTAATTTTTTTGCAACTAATTTTTCAACTCTTTGATCAATATTTGAATAGGTGCCAACTGGACCTGACATTTGAATTGTTTGAATCTCTTTGATGGACTCACTAAGCCTTTTAATATTTCTTTTATTTTCCTCGTAGTAGCCAAGAATCTTTAAACCAAAGGATGTAGACTCAGCATGGATTCCATGACTTCTACCGATGCAAAGTGTGTATTTATGTTTTTTTGCAAGTTTTAATAACTCATTTCCATATCTTATAAGACCCTTTTCGATGATTAAGCTAGACTGATTAAGCTGAATAGAGAAAGAAGTATCAAGAATATCGCTGGAAGTAAGTCCTTTATGAATAAACCTTGACTCATTTCCTACATATTTGGCGACATTAGTTAAGAAAGCAATAACATCATGTCGGGTTTTTTTTTCAATTTCTTCTATTTCTTTTACTTTAAATTTAGCTTTTTTTTTAATCTTATTTGTTATTCCCTTAGGAATGTGACCAAGCTTTTCCATAGCTTCACAAGCTAATATTTCCAAATCAAGCCAAATTTGAAATCTATTTTGGTCTTCCCAAATATCTTTTAAAATTTTTCTAGAGTATCTTGGTATCAATTATAAAAAATTCCTTTAGGAGACTCCGTAAGAATCTCAATATTGTCACCATTTATGTATATCGTATGTTCGTATTGAGCGCTAAGAGTTTTATCTTTTGTCACAGCCGTCCAGCCATCTGTTAATATCTTAGAGTGATATTTCCCTGAATTTATCATTGGTTCGACTGTGAAAATCATTCCGTCTATGAAATATATTTTATCATATTCCTGATCATAATAGTGAAGGATACTTGGGTTTTCATGAAAATTCCTACCAACACCATGACCACAAAAATCTCTTACCACGCTAAAATTATTATTATTTGCAATTATATCTATTCTTTTGCCTATCTGACTTATAGGTGCTCCTATTTTAATTTCTTTTAAGCTCTCTATCAGACATTGGTGTGTTACTTCACACAAATTATTTGCTTTCACAGGAACTTTTCCAATTTTATACATTCTTGACGTGTCCCCATGCCAACCATTAATAATAGTTGTTATGTCGACATTTAAGATATCGCCCTCTAAAAGTTTTCTATCCTTAGAGGGAATACCATGGCATATGACATGATTAAGAGAGGTACATATTGATTTAGGAAAACCTCTATAAAATAAAGGAGCAGGAACACCGCCTAATTTTTTAATTCTCTCCACGCAATAATTATCTATATCTTCAGTAGTAATTCCTTCAGAAATATAATCTGTGAGTTCATCTAAAATTGTTGCAGAAATTTTACTTGCTTCTCTGCAATCATTCACTTCAGTTGATTTATAAGATTTAATTTTCACTAACTTCTATTTCACTAACTATATTAATACCTTTTTTTGTAACATTACATTTGAATGCAATAAAATTTACACCATTTTTTTTAGCAATAAGAGAATTTTTATAATATTCTTGATCAATATCTTTTGCTATCGAAAATTTTGTAACATCACTCCTTTGAACCAAATAAATTAAATAACAGTTATTTCCTTTTTTGGACATCTCAGATAATTCCATTAAATGTTTTGATCCCCTCGAAGTAACTGAATCGGGAAACTCTGATAATTGTTTTGACCTAGACAAAGTTACTGACTTGATTTCAATATAACTATTATTACCTTTGGGGTTATCCACATAAATATCTATTCTAGAATTTTTTCCATATTTCACCTCTTTTTTAAGAGCGCCCTGTAAATGAGTTAAAATCTTTTTATTAGATATTGCTTCAAAGACAATATCGTTAGGAAGTGATGTATTGACCCCAACAAATGTATTATTGAATTCAATTGCTTCTAACCTAAATTTTAGCTTTGCCTTCGGATTGTTAACTTTCGCAACCAAAACTCTCTTTTCTTCATTTAAAAGGCCTAATAATGATCCCGTATTTGGGCAATAAGCAGTTACGACCTTGTTGTCAATTCTTATGTCAGTAAAAAAACGTTTGTAGCGTTTTAAAAAAAAACCCTCTAATATTTCATCTTTATATTTCATTTATGAGTCAAAAAAAAATTAAAACTGCTTCCCTAGTTATCATCGGTAATGAGATTTTATCAGGAAGAACACAAGATAAAAATATAAATTATATTGCTAAAGAACTTTTCAAAAGTGGAATTTCATTAAAATTCATTTGTGTAATTCCAGATTTACAAAAACAAATCATTAAAACGATAAAGAATTTAAAAAAATCTTATGACTTTATTTTAACGACAGGTGGTATTGGTCCAACGCATGACGATATTACTGCTGAGTCTATAAGCATTGCCCTTAAAAAAAAATATCTATTACATAAAGGAGCCCATAAAGAATTAAAAAAATATTATAAAAAAGTTAATTCAGAATTAACTCAATCAAGAATGAAAATGGCTTACATGCCAGTTGGTTCCAAGCTTATTAAAAATTCTGTTAGTGGAGCTCCAGGTTTTAATATTGAAAATATTTATGTTTTTGCAGGAATACCATCTATTGTTAAAGCTATGATGAAAGAATTTTTAAAAATGATCAAAGTTAAAAATAAATTTTACAGCTCATCTATTGTTACTAAATTATTTGAAAGTAAAATAGCCCATATTTTGGAAAGAGCAGAAAAATCTTTTAAAGATGTATCTATTGGGAGTTATCCAATTTTTGATGGTAAGCCAAAAGGTGTAGAGGTAGTAATAAGCTCTATGACCAATAAAAATAATGCCATGAGTGCAAGAAAATATATTCTTCGGGAAATAAACAAAATTATTTAAGAATTAGAAAATTTAATATAAAACAGACTTTCTATATGGCGGAGTAGCTCAGTTGGTTAGAGCGGTGGAATCATAATCCATGTGTCGGGGGTTCAAATCCCTCCTCCGCTACCAACAAATCTATTGAAATTATTAAATTTATAACATATCTTTCGCTCTCTGATCGCGGGGTAGAGCAGCTTGGTAGCTCGTCAGGCTCATAACCTGAAGGTCGTAGGTTCAAATCCTACCCCCGCAACCAAATACTCACAAAAGACTGACTTTTTATTCATAATATTTTTATTTTTTTTACTAAATGCATTTGACAAAGACACGATAAAGTGTAGATATAGTCTACTTTTTATTCGATTCATTGGGCCATTTATTGTGCACCAGTGATTCTTGCTCTTTATAGTATGTAAATATGAAATGAATAGACGGTGGGTTTTTAACGTCAAATCTCGATCAAGTTTATGTTACTACGTAATATAAGCTCGTTGTTTGGCGTCTAACCTACGTCAATTTAAAACTTTGTTTTTTATGAGTAGGTAATTCAACTTAAGAGTTTGATTATGGCTCAGAACGAACGCTTGCTGCATGCTTTATACATGCAAGTCGAACGAAGGCCCTAGCTTGCTAGGTGTCCTTAGTGGCGCACGGGTGAGTAACACGTGGGAACATACCTCATAGTACGGAATAACTGCGGGAAACTGTAGCTAATACCGTATATTCCAGTAATGGGAAAGATTTATCGCTATGAGATTGGCCCGCGCAAGATTAGTTTGTTGGTAAGGTAATGGCTTACCAAGGCTACGATCTTTAGCTGGTTTGAGAGGATGATCAGCCACACTGGGACTGAGACACGGCCCAGACTCCTACGGGAGGCAGCAGTAGGGAATATTGGACAATGGGGGCAACCCTGATCCAGCAATGCAGCGTGAGTGACGAAGGCCTTAGGGTTGTAAAACTCTTTCATCGGTGAGGATAATGACAGTAGCCGAAGAAGAAGGACCGGCTAATTCCGTGCCAGCAGCCGCGGTAATACGGAAGGTCCTAGCGTTGTTCGGAATTACTGGGCGTAAAGCGCATGTAGGCGGAACAGAAAGTTAGAAGTGAAATCCCTGGGCTCAACCTAGGAATTGCTTTTAAAACTTCTGTTCTGGAATTCAGGAGAGGAAAATGGAATATCCAGTGTAGAGGTGAAATTCGTAGATATTGGATGGAACACCAGTGGCGAAGGCGATTTTCTGGACTGATATTGACGCTGAGATGCGAAGGCATGGGTAGCAAACGGGATTAGATACCCCGGTAGTCCATGCAGTAAACGATGGGTGCTAGTCGTCGGACTTATGTTCGGTGTCGTAGCTAACGCGTTAAGCACCCCGCCTGGGGAGTACGGTCGCAAGATTAAAACTCAAATAAATTGACGGGGACCCGCACAAGCAGTGGAGCATGTGGTTTAATTCGACGCAACGCGAAGAACCTTACCAGCGTTTGACATGGGAAGTACCGGTTACAGAATGGTAACCTTCAGTTCGGCTGGCTTCCACACAGGTGCTGCATGGCTGTCGTCAGCTCGTGTCGTGAGATGTTGGGTTAAGTCCCGCAACGAGCGCAACCCTTATCGTTAGTTACTAACAGTTCGGCTGAGGACTCTAGCGAAACTGCCGGTGATAAGCCGGAGGAAGGTGGGGATGACGTCAAGTCCTCATGGCCCTTACACGCTGGGCTACACACGTGCTACAATGGTAACTACAACGGGACGCAATACCGCGAGGTGGAGCAAATCCCCAAAAGTTATCTCAGTTCGGATTGCACTCTGCAACTCGAGTGCATGAAGTTGGAATTGCTAGTAATCGCGGATCAGCATGCCGCGGTGAATACGTTCCCGGGTCTTGTACACACCGCCCGTCACACCATGAGAGTTGGTTTTATCTTAAGTCAGTGCGCTAACCTTCGGGAGGCAGCTGCCCACGGTACGGCCAGCGATTGGGGTGAAGTCGTAACAAGGTAGCCGTAGGGGAACCTGCGGCTGGATCACCTCCTTTCTAAAGGAAAAAAACTTTGAACTAAGTGTACGTTCAAAGTAACCACCGTCTATTTGTTTTGCTTTTTTCAACTATGTTGATAAAGGGCATTGATTGGGCGTGTAGCTCAGTTGGTTAGAGCGCGCGCTTGATAAGCGTGAGGTCGGAGGTTCAAGTCCTCCCTCGCCCACCAACACTGTTGGGGGATTAGCTCAGCTGGGAGAGCGCCTGATTTGCATTCAGGAGGTCAGCGGTTCGATCCCGCTATCCTCCACCAACAATCTTTATAATCGTAAATATGTAAGCTGATAACACAAACGAATAACTTTGCACGAGTTATTCGTTTAATTAAACAACTAATATAACAACAAATAACTACAAAATGTTATTAACAACAAACTTTTCACTGTGTGTTAATAATTCAAGCGCGTAAGAGCATCTGGTGGATGCCTTGGCACAAAGAGGCGATGAAGGACGTGACAGACTGCGATAAGCTCGGGCTTGCTGTCAATAAGCTTAACCCGAGATTTCCGAATGGGGGAACCCAATAACTTATAAGTGAATACATAGCTTATAAGAGCGAACCTAGGGAACTGAAACATCTAAGTACCTAGAGGAAAAGATATTCCGTTAGTAGTGGCGAGCGAAAGCGGATCAGGCCAGTGCTACTTTTTACTAAACCAGAACTGTATGGAAAGGCAGGCCATAGTGAGTGATAGCCTCGTATGGGTAGATAGTAAAAAATAGACATGAGTAGGGCGGGACACGTGAAATCCTGTCTGAATATAGGAAGACCACTTCCTAAGCCTAAATACTACTTTGTGACCGATAGTGAACCAGTACCGTGAGGGAAAGGCGAAAAGAACCCCTAGCAGGGGAGTGAAATAGACCCTGAAACCGGATGCTTACAAGCAGTTGGAGCCTCTTTATGAGGTGACAGCGTACCTTTTGTATAATGGGTCAGCGACTTAATCTCATTAGCAAGCTTAAGCCATATAGGTGTAGGCGAAGCGAAAGCGAGTCTGAATAGGGCGATTTAGTTAATGGGATTAGACTCGAAACCGGGTGATCTAGTCATGAGCAGGTTGAAAGTGAAGTAAAATTCACCGGAGGACCGAACCCACTAGCGTTGAAAAGCTACGGGATGACTTGTGATTAGGGGTGAAAGGCCAACCAAACTCGGAAATAGCTAGTTCTCCGCGAAAACTATTTAGGTAGTGCGTCGTGTGAATCTTATTGGGGGTAGAGCACTGAATGGGCTAGGGGGAAGCAATTCCTACCAAACCTAATCAAACTCCGAATACCAGTAAGTCTGCACGGCAGACAGTCCATGGGTGCTAAGGTCCTTGGACGAGAGGGAAACAGCCCAGATCAACAGCTAAGGTCCCCAAATAATGATTAAGTGTGAAAGGGAGTGGGAACTCCAAGACAGCCAGGAGGTTGGCTTAGAAGCAGCCATCCTTTAAAGAAAGCGTAACAGCTCACTGGTCTAATTAAGAGATCCTGCACCGAAAATGTAACGGGGCTCAAATCATTTACCGAAGCTTTGACAATTACTTTTAGTAATTGGGTAGCGGAGCGTTCTGTAAGCCTGTGAAGGTGATGCGTAAGCATTGCTGGAGGTATCAGAAGTGCGAATGCTGACATGAGTAACGATAAGAAATGTGAAAGACATTTCCGCCGAAATCCTAAGGTTTCCTGCGTAAAGCTAATCTGCGCAGGGTTAGTCGGCCCCTAAGGCGAGGGCGAAAGCCGTAGTCGATGGGAAGCAGGTTAATATTCCTGCACCAGCTGGTAGTGACGGATGAAGTAAATTGTAAGTTCTTAATGGATTGAACTTGCAGTGAATTTGTCCCTGGAAATAGCTCCAGCATTAGACCGTACCAAAACCGACACAGGTAGGAAGGTAGAGTATACCAAGGCGCTTGAGAGAACTATGTTGAAGGAACTCGGCAAATTACACTTGTAACTTCGGGATAAAAGTGACCTGCTATTGGGCAACCAGTAGGAGGTGGCACAGAAGAGGGGGTAGCGACTGTTTACTAAAAACATAGCACTATGCAAAGTCGAGAGACGACGTATATGGTGTGACGCCTGCCCGGTGCCGGAAGGTTAATAGGAGGGGTGCAAGCCCTGAATTGAAGCCCCGGTGAACGGCGGCCGTAACTATAACGGTCCTAAGGTAGCGAAATTCCTTGTCGGGTAAGTTCCGACCTGCACGAATGGCGTAACGATTTCCCCACTGTCTCCAACATAGACTCAGTGAAATTGAATTCTCGGTTAAGATGCCGAGTAACCGTGGTTAGACGGAAAGACCCCGTGCACCTTTACTGCAGCTTTGTATTGGTATTAGGGGACAGATGTGTAGCATAGGTGGGAGACTTTGAAGGAGTGGCGCTAGCCATTCTGGAGTCACCAGTGAAATACCACTCTTCTGTTCCTTGATGCCTAACCATACACCGTCATCCGGTGTTGGGACCATGCATGGTGGGCAGTTTGACTGGGGCGGTCGCCTCCCAAAGAGTAACGGAGGCGCGCGATGGTAGGCTCAGAACGCTTGGAAACCGTTCGTCGAGTGCAATGGCATAAGCCTGCCTGACTGCGAGACCCACAAGTCGAGCAGAGACGAAAGTCGGTCATAGTGATCCGGTGGCACTTCGTGGAAGGGCCATCGCTCAACGGATAAAAGGTACGCCGGGGATAACAGGCTGATCTCTCCCAAGAGTCCATATCGACGGGGAGGTTTGGCACCTCGATGTCGGCTCATCGCATCCTGGGGCTGAAGCAGGTCCCAAGGGTTTGGCTGTTCGCCAATTAAAGCGGTACGCGAGCTGGGTTTAGAACGTCGTGAGACAGTTCGGTCCCTATCTGCCATGGTTGTGGAAGCTTGAGAGGATCTGCCCTTAGTACGAGAGGACCGGGGTGGACGTACCTCTGGTGTACCTATTGTAGCGCCAGCTGCATCGTAGGGTAGCTATGTACGGAATGGATAACCGCTGAAAGCATCTAAGCGGGAAGCCAACCTCAAAACTAGGCTTCGTTATAGGATCGTGGAAGACTACCACGTTGATAGGCTGGATGTGGAAGTGTGGTAACACATGAAGCTAACCAGTACTAATAATCCAATGCTTGAATTATAATACACAGCGAAAAGTTTTAACTACATGTTATAAAAAGTTTGTGGCGGTCATAGCGGAGTGAAAAAACCCGATCCCATTTCGAACTCGGTCGTGAAGGCCTCCAGCGCCAATGGTACTTAGTCTTAAGGCTTGGGAGAGTAGGACGCCGCCTATTTATTTCACTTACATATTTACATTACTAATTATTTAATCCATCCTCAATTAATGCAAAGATTGATAATCAGACCTGAAATACTTGGTATGATTTTAGCAGTGACTGCATATTTGTGTTTTTCATTATTAGATACAATCCAAAAAACATTAATAATTTACTATTCAGTCTTTCAAATACTTTTTATAAAATATTTTTTTACTTTTTTTTTATCTTTCTTTGAGTCAAAAAGAAAAAAAAATCCAAAATTTTATTTATCCAAAAACTGGAAATTACAAATTTTTAGAAGCTTATTATCTTTACTTGAGTCTTGTTTTTTTATACTTGCTTTTAAATATCTAAGTCTTGCTGATGCGCATAGTATTGGAGCAATTACACCAACGATAGTTGTGGTACTCTCTTATATTTTTTTGAAAGAAAAAATCTCATTCAACTTGTGGATTGCTATTTTTATTGGATTTATTGGTGTCCTTATTGTGATGAGACCTGGTTTAACTGTATTTGATCCAATTTCATTAATACCACTAATCGCTGCTCTTTTTTTAAGTTTATATCAAATAGTTACAAGGAAAGTCTCTGAGAAAGATGAAAATGAAACATCTTTATTTTATGCAGGTATAGTTGGAATATTTTCTATGGGTTTTATGTGTATATTTTATTGGAAACAAATAGATATTCAGTTTATTCCATTTTTTATAGGAGTTGGAATTTCCTATTCTTTAGCAGTCTATTTTCAAATTATTGCATTAAGTAAAGCTAGGGCAAGTATTGTTCAACCATTTCATTATACATTAATATTTTGGTCAATAATTTTTGGTTATATTTTTTATTACGATATACCAGATTTATTCACAGTTATTGGGGCTATTATTATTTCCTCTTCAGGAATTTATATTTTTACAAAAAAGTAACTTGGTAGCCTCGGCCGGACTCGAACCGGCACGGGAGTAAATCCCACTGGATTTTAAGTCCAGACTGTCTACCATTCCAGCACGAGGCCATAATCGTGTTTTCTTTTAAATTTTCTTAAAAGATCAGTAAACTCAATAATATTTACTATATCATTTCTACAATCTTACAACGAGTTTTTTATGAAAATTATCTAATTAGTTTTCATTTAAATAATTATCAGTCTCAATGATGCTTTCATAGCTTTGATTTCCAATAATTATGTCTTGAAATAAGTTATATTTAATAACAAAGTTTTTATAATTTACGTCAGATATATTTTGATTTTTAGAATTAAGTATATTTATATATTTTTCTGGGAGTTTATCAAAATTTTGCACTTCATTTGCAGACAAAGGGCTTATTGAGATATTAAAATTTTTAAAAAGTCTTTTTCTAACTTCTTCTTTGATAAGATGACATAAAAATCCAATTTGATTTGTATTGTTTAGGTATGCACTAAATCCAAAAAACGAATATGGTTTCATTTCTTTTCTTTTAACAAAAATACCCTTGTCACTACTCCAATTGTATTTACTTTGTGGGAGTAATTGAAAAGACAAATATTCAAAATTTTTATTCAAAATAATACCATCACTAAAAACCGTAAAAACATTTTCATCATTTTCGTATGAATTATAGATTTCTAAAAAATTAGATTGTAAAATATTCTTATTTAAATTTTTATAAATCTTGTTTAGAGATCTAAATAGCGATTCATTCTCAATTTTGTTAAAATTAAAATCATAAACTCCAGTGTTATAATTAATAAGTTTAGCTATCTCATTAGTTGATTTAAAACTCACACCTAGAGTATATCTTATTGGGTCGTAATAATCTGACAATTCCTCTAAAGAAAATATTTCATTTTCACTATTATTACTAAAAATTAAAAAGGTATCTAGGTCAAGTGGTAGTGTATTGTTTGAGATTTGCAATCCATTTTTTGTGTAAAATTCTTCAATACTACTCGGATAATTAATTTCAATTTGACTTAATTTAGCTAAATCATAGTATTCACCAAAAATAATATCAAATTCATTAACATTATTTTCAACTGTTTGAATTTCAAATTCTAAATCTTTATCTATCGCGTAGTTTCCTAACTCGTAGTAGAGATAGTATTGATATTCAATGAGGTTATTTTCTATTATTCCTATTTTTAGATTTGTGTTTGTTTTGCAATCATTTGCATTTAGTGGATTATTAAAAAATAAAAAAATTAAACAAAACTGTATTTTAACTAATTTGATCAAAGATTGACTATGATGTTTTAAACATTTCTTTATAGACTCTCTCTTCGATTTTATGATCATTATCGAACAGTAGAGGTATTTCCAAACCTTCTGACATTTCAATATCAACAGATATTACATCTTTAGATTCAATATGGTCAGCATGTGCCACTATTGGTCTTTTTGAGGGATTATTATTTGTAATTCTAATTTTAGCATTTTCTTTTAATAATCCACCCTTCCAATGTCTTGGGCTATATGCGCTAACAGCAGTCATGGCCATTACATTACTGCCTAGGGGAACTATAGGACCTGAGGCTGAATAATTATAACCTGTACTACCTGCTGCTGTTGAAACAATCACACCATCGCAGACTAATTCCTCCATTCTAATTTCATCATCAACAATCACCTTAAGCTTTGCTGCTTGGTATTTTTCACGTCTTATGCTTATTTCGTTTATAGCAATAGCTTTAACCTCTTTACCAGTAGGTGTTAATGTTTTCATAACTAGTGGTTTGAGTTTTGTAAGTTGGGCATTTGCTAAACGATCATCAAGGTCATCTTTTCTATATTCATTCATCAAAAAACCAACTGAACCAAAATTCATGCCAAAAATAGGTTTATTTATTTTTAGGTAATCATGAAGAGATTTCAAAATAAAACCATCACCACCTAAGGCAACAATATAATCAGCTTCTTCAGGGCTACAGTTTCCATATTTTTTAATTAATTCATTCTGTGCTTTTAAATTTTTGTCTAAGGGGAAGGATACAAAGCAAATTTTCATAATTTAACCACCTGTCTCATTCATATGACGATTTATATATCCATCAAAATTATTTTCTAAAATCTCAAAGTTATGTTTTTTTGGTTTGATGGACATGGCATATTCAATTTGTTCAATAATATCAATTTTTGATAAATTTCTTAAGGCGTATTTTAAATCAACATAATCGTTTTGTCCTAAACACATAAATAGTTTACCAGTGCAAGTTAATCTAATACGATTGCAAGTATCACAAAAGTTATGAGATATTGCAGAAATAATACCAATTTTTGTATCACTTTTATCATCTTCGAAATATCTTGAGGGGCCGTTTGTTCTAAAACTTGATGAAGTTAATTTAAGTTTTGTAATCAATTTTTCCTCAAATTTTTTCATGGATAAGTATTGGTTAAATCTTTTCTCTCCAATAGACCCTATAGGCATAACTTCAATAAGGGAAATATCAAACTTATGATCTTGACACCAATTTATTATATCGAAAACCTCTTCTTCATTAAAATTTTGAGTAAGAACAGTATTAATTTTAACTTTGATACCTTCAGATTTTGCAGTGTAAATTCCACTGAGGACTTTATTTAAATCACCGTGCTTAGTTACTTCTTTGTATTTATCTGAATCAAGGCTATCTAGCGAAACATTTATTCTATTTATACCATTATCTTTTAATATTTTTGCGTATTTAGATAAATTAGTTCCATTAGTTGTGATTGTATGTTCAGTAATTTTATTTTGTTTTTTTAACTCAAATAAATACTCAATAATTGTTATTATATTTTTTCTAACTAAAGGCTCTCCTCCGGTTAGTCTAAATTTTCTAACTCCTAATTCGTTAAAAATATCAATTAATTTTATTATTTCTTCAATAGATAAAACTTCCTGTCTTGGCAGAAAAGTAACGTCTTCAGCCATACAATATGTACATCTTAGATCGCACCTATCTGTTACAGAAACTCTCAAATAATCGATTTTTCTCTTAAATTTATCAGTTAGCATTTTCAATTATTTCTAAATTTATAATACTTAAATCTATAACTTTTTTTCCAGAGTTCTCAAAGTTAATTGTAGCTTTGTTTCCTATGCAAGATTGAACTTGACCTGTACCCCAAGAGGGCTGAGTGGGACATTTCACAAGGGTGCCTGGTATAAAATCGCTAAATATAATATTGTTTTTCATTATTATTCTTGTGAAGTAGATACAATTATTTACTATCTATAATAGAATCATGGATAAAAAAGACAATTTAAACAAATTAAAATCTGTTATCAGCAATATTGAAAAATCTTATGGAAAAGGCTCCATAATGATGCTTGGTAAAAAAGATAATGATGTCAATTTCGATGTATATTCAACTGGATCTCTTGGTTTAGATATCGCTCTTGGTATTGGCGGATTACCTAAAGGAAGAGTCGTAGAAGTTTATGGACCAGAGAGCTCAGGAAAAACTACTCTTACTCTTCACGTCATAGCAGAAGCACAAAAAATGGGTGGTACTTGTGCCTTTATAGACGCTGAACATGCATTAGACCCGGGTTATGCAAAAAAATTAGGCGTAAATATAGATGAATTATTGATATCGCAACCTGATACTGGTGAACAGGCTTTAGAGATTTCAGATACATTAGTAAAGTCTGAGGGTATAGATTTGTTAGTCATAGACTCAGTTGCAGCTTTAGTTCCAAGAGCAGAGCTAGAGGGAGAAATGGGGGACTCATTGCCAGGCTTACAAGCTAGGTTGATGAGCCAAGCATTAAGAAAGTTAACCAGCTCAATTTCTAAAACAAATACGATGGTAGTTTTTATAAATCAACTTCGAATGAAGATAGGTGTGATGTTTGGAAGCCCAGAAGTAACCACAGGTGGAAATGCCTTGAAGTTTTATTCTTCTGTAAGACTTGATATAAGAAGAATTGGAGCGATTAAAGATAAAGATAATATAATTGGAAATCAAACTAGAGTTAAAGTCGTTAAAAATAAGATGGCCCCTCCTTTTAAAATTGTTGAATTTGACATTATGTATGGTGAAGGTATTTCAAAAATTGGTGAAATAATCGATTTAGGCGTCCAAGCAGATATAATTGATAAGTCAGGAGCATGGTACTCTTACAAAGATGAAAAAATTGGCCAAGGAAGAGAAAATACTAAACAATTTTTGAAGGATAACCCAAAAATGCTAGAGGAAATTGAGTCAAGAATAAGATCAAATTCCAACACAGTTGAAGAGTTGATGATAGATCCTCCTCCCCCTGCTGATGATATTGAAGAAAAAAACGTCAAAGAATAATATTAAAATTAAATTAAATTAATCTATATTGCTAGGTTATGAATTCTAACCAGGTCAGAAAATCTTTTATCGATTATTTTAAGAAAAATGATCATAGCCACATAAAATCAAGCTCTCTAGTTCCTGATAACGATCCTACATTAATGTTCGCCAATTCAGGTATGGTTCAATTTAAAAATGTATTCACTGGTTTAGAAAAAAGACCTTACTCAAGAGCTACAACTTCTCAGAAGTGTGTCAGGGCTGGTGGAAAACACAATGACTTAGAAAATGTTGGTTTTACTACTCGTCATCACACTTTTTTTGAAATGCTTGGAAATTTTTCTTTTGGTGATTACTTCAAGGAAGAGGCTATTTATTACGCTTGGAATTTAATCACAAAGGAATTCAAGATTAACCCAAATAACCTTCTTGTCACAATTTACCACAATGATGAACAAGCTGAAAAGTTTTGGAAAAAAATAGCAAGTCTTTCAGATGAAAAAATAATTAAGATTAATACCTCTGATAATTTTTGGTCTATGGGTGAAACCGGACCTTGTGGGCCATGTTCTGAAATATTTTACGATCATGGGGAGAAGTATTTTGGAGGCCCTCCCGGATCGCCTAATGAAGATGGTGATAGGTTTATAGAAATTTGGAATTTAGTCTTCATGCAGTATGAACAAATTAACTCAGAAAAGAGAGTAGACTTACCTAAACCTTGTGTTGATACAGGTATGGGACTAGAGAGAATCACTGCTTTGTTGGGTGGCAGCAATGATAATTATTCATCAGACTTATTTACTAATATTATTGAGTCAACCCAAGAATTTATAGATAAAAAAATTACTGAGGAAAATAAATCAAGTTTTAGAGTAATTGCAGATCATCTAAGAGCTTCATCATTTTTAATTGCAGATGGAGTAATTCCGTCTAATGAAGGTAGGGGATATGTTCTAAGAAGAATTTTAAGAAGAGGAATAAGGCATGCTTATACTTTGGGTTCAAGAGAGCCAATTTTTTACAAAATTTTC
>CABWYP010000006.1 GCA_902509695.1 uncultured Alphaproteobacteria bacterium
TAATCCTTTAATTGATAAGTTATGAGCAAATTCTGGATTAATTTTTTTTAATATTTGATGAGCTAAATTATACATTTAGCTTAGAGTTAATAAGCTCTATAGTTTTTTCTTTAGTATAAATTTTAGTAAAAGAACCTAATCTTGGTCCATTTTCTTGACCAAAAACAACCTCATAAATAAGTTTAAAAAAGTCTCTAATATTATCTTTATAAGTTGAATTCTTTCCAACAGAAAATATTGCAGACTGGAATTGATCAGCGTCAGCTGATTGGTCAATTTCTGATAATTTATCTACCATTTTTCTTAGTATAGATAATTCATCATTATTTGGAATTTTAAATTTGAGATTAGGTTTTATGAAATCCTCAAAATAATTAATACCGCATTTAATCATTCTATTAATGTAATCAATATCAGTTTCATTAAAATCTTTTTGATAGTTCTTAATTAAACCCATGATAACTAAAGGGTCACTTGATTTACATACCGATATTATATTTAAAATTAAGCTGTAATTAATTTTGGAACTATATTGCGGGTTTTTAGATTTGTGGATATGCCAAGATGGATTATCTGGATTATCGTCTTCATTCCATTTATTAAGATGAGCTAAGTATTCATCAGTGTTTTTTGGAATAACATCAAAAAATAGTTTTTTTCCAGTTGTAGGTCTTTGATACATAAACATAGAAAGGCTCTCTTCAATGGAGTATTTAAGCCAATCATCAATACTAATTCCATTACCTTTTGACTTACTAATCTTTTCAGCATTTTCATCAAGGAATAATTCATAAATTAAATTTTCTGGGGGTTTTGAACCTATTATTCGACATATTTTTGAGGATAATGCATAACTATCAGTCAAGTCCTTTCCACACATTTCATAATCGACATCAAAAGCAGCCCATCTCATTGCCCAATCTACTTTCCATTGTAATTTACAATTACCATCAAGTACTGATCTTGACTTAATTTTATTATCTTCATAAAAACTTATCGTGAATTCTTCAGTATTAATTTCTTCAATAGGTACTTGTAATATTTTTCCAGACTCTTCGTTTATTGGGAAGAAAGGACTATATGTTTTTCTTCTTTCCTCTCCTAAAGTTGGTAAAACTACATTTAAAATTTCGTCATAATTAAGCAGAATTTTTTTTATTGTCTCATTGAACAAACCTGATTGATATGCATGAGTTGAGCTCTGAAAAGTAAAGGGAAGGTTAAATTTATTTAAAAAGTCTACTAGTTTATTATTATTATGCTCTCCAAAACTATTAAATAATTCAAAGGGATCTGGAACTGATGTTAATGGGTAATCTAAATATTTTGATAATTTTTCTTTATTAGGGACATTATCTGGGACTTTTCTAAATCCATCCATATCATCAGAGAAGGCGATTAGATCAGTTGACAAGTTAGTCATTTTTTCAAAGCAAAATCTAACCATATTTGTCCTCAATACTTCACCAAATGTTCCAATATGAGGTAAGCCAGAAGGCCCATATCCAGTTTCAAAAATTATTTTTTTTTTATTAGGAAATTTTTCAAGCCTTTTAACTATCTTCTTTGCTTCGTTAAATGGCCAAGATTTATAATTTTTAAAGTCAGTCAAAATTTAGGTGCCAATGTAAGTATAATACCATCTAATTCTTTAGAAAAGGGAATTTGGCAGGAAAGCCTTGAATTTTTTTTTATATCAAAAGCTTGATCAAGCATTGACTCTTCGTCATCATCGGCAGGTGATAATTTGGATAACCAACTATCATCAATGTAACAATGACATGTAGCACATGCACAACATCCACCACATATTGCTTCAATATCAAGTCCAGCATCTCTTATAATCTCCATAAGAGAGAAGCCAGGCGTTGCCTCAAGCTGGTGTTCTTTGCCTTCGTGATCTATTACTTTAATAGTGTGTGACATCTTGAATTTGACTTAAATTATAGAATTATTCTTTTCATTCAATAGGTTCATAAATAATGCGACTTAAATAACTATATTAATAGTTTTATGAGTAATTATATAATTACTTATATGCAAAATAGATTATCTAGATTTGTAAACATTTGGCTCATTTCATTAGCTATTATTGTTCTTTGTATGATTATAGTAGGAGGCCTTACTCGTTTAACAGAATCTGGGCTTTCAATGGTTGACTGGAAATTGATCATGGGAATAGTGCCTCCGTTATCTCAGGCAGATTGGATAAAATTATTTGAAGATTACAAACAGTATCCTGAGTACCAAATTAAGAATATCAATATGACTTTAGATGGTTTCAAATATATTTTTTGGTGGGAGTATGGACACAGAGTACTTGGAAGACTGATAGGAATAGTTTTTATTTTTCCCTTTATATTCTTTTCTTTAAAAAAATGCTTTTCAAAATCAGAAAATATTTTCTTAGTTATTTTACTTTTACTTGGTGGAATCCAAGGTTTAATAGGCTGGTGGATGGTAAAGAGTGGTTTAGATATAAACCCTTACGTAAGTCATATCAGACTCGCTGTACATTTAATATTTGCCCAAATTATTCTTTCAATAATATCATTTCTTTTACTTAGAAGAATTATTAGCGAAAAATATCAAGTGACTAATGATATGCATAAGATTACTTTTATATCTTTCAATTTAATAATTTTTTTTACTGTAATTTATGGTGCATTTATGGCCGGGCTAGATGCTGGTCAATCATTTAATACATGGCCAAAAATGGGAGAAACATATATTCCTGAAAATTTGTTTTTCTGGGAGGAGAGATTTCTTGGTATTTTAGATAACAGTGTATTCATACATTTTTTTCATAGAATTTTAGCATATTGTTCAATTGGTCTAATCTTATTTATGTATTTATTTCAGATGAAATATGTCCAAAATAAGACTCAAAAACTTCATCTATTAATAATATCTTTGTTAGTCTTAGTTCAAATGGTCATTGGAATTTTTGTTGTTTTAACAAAAGTTGATGTCTCTTTAGGCTCTTTACATCAAGTTATTGGTACAATGATATTCATAATGTCCTCCAGTTACACGTTAAATATTTTTAATCGTTAAAATCCAAATAATTATAAATTACGTTCAAAGATCATGGGTAAAATAATAATAATCGGAGCTAATGGAGCTGTTGGTAAATCCTGTGCCTCAAATTTATCAGATAAAGAGCTTGTTTTAATATCTAGAAGCGAGTTTGATAAGGATGCTAATATTCCGGCCAAAGCTGAAAAATTAGTACTAAATATTAATGATTATGAAAAAACAAATAATTATCTTAATTTAATAGATTATGAAATATCTGGGATTATCTTTGCCTTAGGCTCAATATCGCTTAAACCGTTTTCTAATACTTCAGTTGATGATTTTAAAAAGCTTATGGAAGATAATTTTTATAATATTGTGAATTTCCTTAATCTTAGTGTAAATAAAATGTCTAATGACTCATCAGTTGTATTTTTTTCAACAATTGCAGCCTTGAGAGGATTTAAAAATCATACTGCCATATCATCAGCTAAAAGTGCAATTTTAGGTCTTTCTAAATCATTAGCTGCAGACTATGCGCCTAAGATAAGGTTTAATACAATTTCTCCAAGTCTTTCCTATTCAAAGATGGCTAATTTTATTACAAACAACGAAAAAGTAGCTGAGGGATTAGGAAAACTTCATCCCATGTCAAGATTGGGTAATGGTGAAGATCTTGCCAACCTAGCTTCTTTTTTAATTTCTGATAAATCTTCGTGGATCACTGGACAAAATTTTCAAATTGACGGCGGTAGATCAACATTAATTACGAAATAATATAATCTTAATGAAAGAATGCTTTGTAATTCTTGGCAATCAATTATTTGATAAAAAGAATTTAAAATCTTTTAAAAATAAATGTGAATTTTTTATTCAAGAAGACTTAGGATTATGTACTTATTTTAAACATCATAAGCAAAAAATTTATTATTTTTTAGCTTCTATGAGAGAATATAGCGATTACCTGAAAAAAAATAACTTTAAAATAAATTATATTGACCTTGAAAAAAATATAACAAACTTTAAAGACTATTTTGATGGTCTCAAATCATTCCTAAAATCAAAAGATATTAATAAAATTAATATCTTTGAAATAGAGGATATTGAATTCAGAAATAAATTTGAAAAATTCTGTAAATTGAATGAAATAATCCTTACCTTTCATAACTCTCCAATGTTTTTGGTAGGTAGGTCAGATTATCAAAATATCATAACCACTAAAAAACCACAGCTAGCCAGTTTTTACAGTAATGTAAGAAGAAAGTTTGAAATTTTTGTAAAGGATAATAAACCTGTAGGTGATAAATGGAGTTTTGATGAAGAAAATAGAAAAAGAGTTCCAAAGAATTATCAAAGTCCCTCCTCTCCTTTGTTTGAGTCAAAACACTTTGATAGCATCCAGAAAATAATTAATAAATACTTTAAAAATCATTTTGGTGTTTTAAATAAAAAAATCATCTTTCCTATGAGCTTTAAAGACTCAAATAAAGTCCTTGAACATTTTATAAATCAAAAACTAGAAAACTTTGGTCATTATGAGGATTTTGTAAGTACTGAAGATCCATACATAAATCATAGTTTAATAAGTGCTCCGTTAAATATGGGGTTGCTTACCCCCAAAGATATTTTAGATAAATTAAACTCCATTTCTTATACAAAAGTTGGCATAAATAATTATGAAGGGTTCATAAGACAAATTTTTGGTTGGAGAGAATTTATGAGGTATTTGAATATTCATTACTACAAAGATTTTAATAAAACTAATTTTTTTGGAAATGATAGGAAGTTAACAAAACACTGGTATGAGGGTACGACAAACATTCCAATTCTTAATGATATGATTTCTAATCTAAAAGAGAACGGTTATGTTCATCATATACCAAGGTTAATGGTAATTAGTAATATAATGAATTTATCAGGACTGAAACCCTCAGAAGTTTATAAATGGTTTATGGAGACTTTTATTGACTCTTCAGATTGGGTTATGACCCCTAATGTTTATGGAATGGGTATGTTTAGCGATGGGGGGATCTTTGCGACCAAACCTTATTTATGTGGGTCAAATTATTTATTAAAAATGAGTGACTATAAAAAAGGAGATTGGACACAAACTATGGACGGTCTTTATTGGAATTTTATTAATAAAAATAAAAATTATTTTAAAACTAACCAGAGACTCTCTATGATGTACTATACAGTTAATAAAATGGATAAATCCAAAATTAGTACTCACATATCAAATGCAGAAAAATTCATCAAAGAATATACAAAATAAAAAAGTTTTTATAACTGGAGCTAGTAGTGGAATTGGTTTAGCACTATGTGAAAGATACCTTAAAGAGGGTTGGAAAGTCATAGGTCTTGCTAGAGATATTTCTAAAATCCCAAATTCGACTAAAGATAATGAAAATTTTGAATTTATCAAAACTGATTTATCTAACTTTGAAACAAGTAGATCAATAATAGATGATGTATTTAAAAAAAATAAAGATATTAGTACATTTATTCTTAATGCAGGTATTTATACCCCTGATAGTTTTAATAATTTTAACTTTAGAAATGCAGAGAAAACTTTTAGTACAAATGTATTGAGCATTTATCTTATTTTGGAATTGGTAAATCTTAATTTTGATTTTAACTCAAACCTCACTCTTGCAATAATGTCTTCTACGGCTGGTTACAAAGGCCTTCCAAGGTCAGTATTGTACGGACCTTCGAAGGCAGCTTTAATTAATCTTGCTGAGTCAATAAAATCTGAAAATCATGAAAACTTGAATATAAAATTGATTTGTCCAGGATTTGTTAAAACTCCTGCTACTAAAGTAAATGATTTTAAAATGCCCTATTTAATATCTGCGAATAGAGCAGCTAGTATAATATTTGATAAAATATACAAAAAAGGCTTTGAGATCACGTTTCCTTTTCCTTTTAATTCTATAATGAAATTTGGTAAGATATTGCCCTATAAACTTTATTTCAAATTTACTAAAAAAAAGTTTTCTAAAAAATGAAACCATCTCAATCTAAAATTTCTCTAGTTATGGGCAGTCAAAGTGACTGGTCAACTCTAAAACATACAAGTAATATTTTAAAAAAATTGAATATAAATCATGAAAAAAAAATAATTTCTGCTCACAGGACTCCTAGAAGACTCTATGAATTTGCAGAAAAAGCCTATGAGAACAAAATAAAAATAATCATTGCAGGAGCTGGGGGTTCAGCACATCTTCCAGGTATGATAGCAGCTATTAGCCACATACCAGTAATTGGAGTACCTATAGAGTCAAAATCACTAAAAGGGCTAGATAGCTTGCTTTCCATAGTTCAAATGCCATTTGGAATACCTGTTGGTACAGTAGCAATTGGTGAAACAGGAGCTAAAAATGCCGCTCTCTATGCAGCTTCTATCTTAAGCATCTATGATAAAGATTTAGAAAAAAGGCTAATCAAATGGAGATTATCACAAACCAAAAAAGTAAAAAAAAATCCTAAATAATGAAACTTGGTATTCTTGGTGGCGGGCAACTAGGTATGATGCTTTGCCAATCTGCACAACAAATTCAAATCAAAACTATAATTTACTCAGATACAACTGACTCTCCTGCTATAAATTTTTCCGATAATCATTTTATTTCAAACTATGATGATTATGCTCAAATAGATAAATTTATAAATGAATGTGATTATATTACTTTTGAATTTGAAAATATTCCTTTTGAGACATTAAAATATATTGATAAGAAAAAAAATGTTTTCCCCAGCCCAACTGTAAATAATATTATTCAGGATCGACTTACTGAAAAAGAATTTATTAATAGCTTGGGCATTGATACTGTTCCCTTTTTAAATATTTCTAAAGATTTAACACCATCAAAAATAGATGAAGGATTTTTACCATCTATTTTAAAGACAAGAAGAATGGGATATGATGGAAAAGGACAAACTGTTATCTGTGATAAAAAATCATTAGAAAACTTAGATCAAGATAAATATATCTTAGAAAAAAAAATAAAAATTAAACAAGAAATTTCAGTCATTACAGTAAGGTATCAAGATAAGAGTTTATTTTCATATCTTCCAATTGATAATACTCATAAAAACCAAATACTTTATAAGTCTATTTCACCTGCTGTAATTGATGATAATTTAAGAGACAAAGCTCTTTTATGGTCAAAAAAAATTATAAAATCTTTAAATTATATTGGTGTTATTTGTGTTGAATTTTTTATTGACGAAAATAATAAGCTTTACGTTAACGAATTAGCGCCTCGTGTTCATAATTCGGGGCATCTTACTATTGAGTCATACAATATAAGTCAGTTTGAGTCACATATAAGAGCTGTTTGTAACTTAACAAAAGTTGAACCTCAAATTCAACATCAAGCTGAAATGACCAATATCCTAGGTAGTGATATATCAGAATATAGAACTGCTAAAGTTGAAAGGAATAATTTTTTTCATGATTATTTTAAGAACGAACCCAAAGAAGGTCGTAAAATGGGCCATTTAACAAAAATTAAAGACTAAATTTTTAACCAGATATTATCGAAACAATTATAATTTATGAGATAATCATTTTTAAATTTGGAATATTTCTGAAATTTAAAGTTTTTTAAACGTTTATAACTGTGAGTTGATTTATCATAATTAAGTCCATAATGTTTGCAACCATTTTGGGTCAAGAACTTATTTATATTTGAAGATTTTTTATTTATCCAAAAGAACTCTAAGATATTAGAAATAGAATATTTTGTAGAGTAAACACCAGCACAACAAGAAGGGGCAAATTTTCTAGTTTTCAAATGCGGTGCTGAGTCAGAGCCAAAAAAAAATCTGGGATTTCCAGATAATGCTACTTTTTGTAGAGCCTCTTGGTGCACAGATCCTTTTATTATTGGTTTACAAAATAATTCTGGTTTTAATTCATTTCCTAAAAAAGAGTAGGTATTCTCTAAAAGGTGATGTGTTGTAATAGTAGCAGAGATATTTTTATGAGAATTTATAAATGAAACTGAGTCTTTAGTAGTAATATGTTCAAGGGTTATTTTTAAAGATTTAAATCTTTTAGTTATCCAAGAAAGTTCCTTATCAAGAAATTTTTTTTCTCTTTCATAAGGATCGTCATTATTATGAACATGTTCTCCGTGAATACATAAAGGAATATTATTTTCTTCTAAGAAAGTAAGAAATTTAGACATTTTTTTTATGTCACTTACACCAGAAGTAGAGTTGGTTGTAGCATTTAGAGGATATAATTTAGCAGAGAAAAAGAGTTTATTTTTATGCATGTATTCTAAATCTTTTAAGGAGCAGTCCTTATTTAGATATATCGTAAATAGAACCTCCGAAGATTTATTAATTTTTAAAATTTTTTTTCTATAATTTAGAAGTAAGTTAGAATTTGTTAGAGGCTTTTTTAAATTAGGCATAACTAAAATTTTTTGAAAATGTTTATTATTTTCTTTTAATACAAAATGGGAAAGAGAGCCTTCACGAAGATGGACATGAAAGTCACAAGGCTTAAAAATTTTGAGCATTTAAAATCTTATCAATTTTTTCGATTACTTGATTATAAGCGACATCACCCATTAGACAATTATTTAAAGTAAAGTTTTCAGTTTTTTTTACTAAATCTTCAAAAGTTTCTTTTGATCTAACAAGATTGCAATGGTCAAATATCTCAGGAAAATAAATTTTATCGTTAGTCGGGCCAAATAATCCAATAGTTGGAGTGTTAGCTAATGCAGCCATATGCATCATTGATGAGTCATTGCCAATAAATAAGCGTGATTTTTGTAATAAACCATAATCATTCAATATATGTTGTTTACCACATCGATTTACAACCTTATCGCCTAAAGTGCTCTGAAAAAGTTTGTATCGATTGCTTTCTTCTGCAGATCCCAAGATATATATTTTTTTAATTCCTTTATCCAAGAGATATTGAGAAACTTTAATAAAATTTTCAGTAGCCCATTCCTTTGGTGCCCAATTAGCAAAAGGAGCTAAGCAAACGTAATTCGAACTAGGAAAGATTCTTCTCACTCTATCATTAAGAATTTTAAAATCTTTTTTAAGATCAGTTTCGAATTTTTGGTGTATTTGAGAATAAATATTTTGTTTTTTTTTCATTTTAAAAATATTTCTTTTCTTTGTGTTTAAGAAATAAGAAATTAATGATGATCTAAAATCTATAACTTCATCAAATTTTTGAGAGGATAATTTCCTGAACAATTTCCACCAATGAATATTATATTTTTCTTTTTTTAAAATAATTCTTTTAGTAATCATAGTATAATCATCATATAAAGGTAGCGGCAATTCTCCTGAAACGAGTGTAATTTCAATATTCTTTTTATTTTTTCTGATGTATTTATTTAATACTTGTAAATTAATTAAAGAGTCGCCTATTCTATTAGAAGAAATAAATAATAAATGCATATATATAGAATATAAATAGTATATTAAATGAAAATTGAAACACCTAATCCTGTTAAAATATCAATTAATGGAAATGAGAGTTTTGATTTTATTCAAAATTTAATCACAAATGATTTAAATATTATCAATGATATACTTTATAGCTATCTTCTCACACCTCAAGGAAAAATATTACATGAAGTACAAATTAAAAAATCAAATAAAGGTTATGATATTATATGCACTAATGATCAAGTAAATTTGTATGAATATCTATATAAATATTCAAAATTATCTGAAATCTCAATCGAAAAATTATCTATAGATTCTGAGTTATATGGGAAAAATTATTTATTAGACTTATTTAAAGATGGTAGGATTGATTGTAATTTTTTAAAACATTCAAATTTTTTACCCTCTGAAATTCATGATAACTATATTAACTACGAGAAAGGTTGTTACGTTGGTCAAGAAGTTGTTTCTAGAATTAAACACCGTCAATTGAAAAGAAAAAATATAAGAGTTTTTGAACAAATCTCTCAAAAAATTAATCCTTTACCTTCTGAATTTCAATTGTTGATGGAATTGGATAAATATAAAATTCTGAGATTAAGTGTTGATGCTAACTATAAGTTAATGCAAGATGATTTAGGTATTAAATTAATCAATCCTTAAAATAATTAGAATAATAATTACCTATTTCTGACAGGCTCACTCTTTCTTGTTTCATAGTATCTCTATCGCGAATAGTAACAGATTGATTTTCTAAACTTTCAAAATCTATAGTCAAACACATAGGCGTTCCTATCTCATCATGTCTTCTGTAATTTTTTCCAATATTGCCAGTATTCTCAACCATCACTCTTCCTAAACCTAAAGATTGTAAACCAGACTTAACTTTGTTAGCCAAGTTGACTAAATCATGATTATTTCTTTTAAGTGGTATAATTGCTGCTTTAATAGGAGATAGATGAGATTTTAATTTTAACAAAGTTCTATTATTACTTTCTTCTACAGTGTAGGCTTCGTTAAGGACAGCTAAAACACCTCTTTCAACACCTGCGGAAGGCTCTATGACAAAAGGAATAAACCATTCTTTAGTTTCAAGATCTTGAATGGCAAGTTTAGTAGTTGAGTCTTTATTCTCTTTAACCTTTGAGTTAATTTTAAAATCTTTTTGATTTTTTGTATGAGAGCCTAAATCAAAATCTGTTCTATTGGCTACTCCTTCAAGTTCTTCTAAACCATGGGGGAATTCATACATAATATCAAAAGTAGCCTTTGAATAATGAGATAGTTCTTGTTTTTTAACCTCTAAAAGTTTTAATTTTTGAGAATTAACCCCTTGTTTTGACCACCATTCAAGTCTTTTTTCTACCCAATATTTATGCCAATCATCATCAGAGCCCGGTTTTACAAAAAACTCTAGTTCCATTTGTTCGAATTCTCTGACTCTAAAGATAAAGTTTCTTGGCGTAATCTCGTTTCTAAAAGCTTTACCGATTTGGGCTATTCCAAATGGAGGTGTGCGGCTTGTAGAGTCAATTATATTTCTAAAATTTACAAATATTTGTTGTGCTGTTTCAGGTCTCAAGTAGGCATAGGAGGTACCATCATCCACAGGGCCTATAGCAGTTTTAAACATTAAATTAAATGGCCTTGAGTCAGTTAAATCATTAGAGTTGCAAGAGGGACATTCACCATTTTCAATTTGGTCTTCTCTCCATCTAGATTTACAATTTCTACAATCTACTAAAGGATCGGTAAATGTATCTTCATGTCCTGAATGATTAAGAACTAAAGGTGATGTTAAAATTGTTGAGTCAAGACCTTCTACATCATCTCTTTCATAAACGATCGATTTCCACCATGAATTTTTAAGATTCATCTTCAACTCGACACCCATAGGCCCAAAGTCATACAAACCCTTCATTCCTCCATAAATATCATTTGAAGGAAAAATAAAACCTCTTCTTTTACATAAAGAAACTAGATCATCCATATTAGTTGCAGTCATTGACTATAAACCAAATTTATTAAACATCAGCTCTTCTTTAATTTTTATGAATAACTCATCTGTCATCTTAGATGAGATACCGAGACCTAATTTCTGTTTTAAAGATTTTGGTTGTTTGATCTTTTTAATTTTTATTTTTTCACCGAATTTGGATTTAAAAAAAGATGTCTCAGAGTTAATTCCATCAATTAATCCTAGTTCTTTCGCCTCATGAGATAGCCAAAATGAACCTGAAAATATTTTTTTAAGGTTTTTTTGATTAAATTTTTTCTTCCTCCTAGATGTAACCCAATCAATAAAGTTTTGATGTATTTGTTTTTGTAAGTTTTTTAATTTCTCTTCATCTTTTTTATTAATTTTCTCAAAAGGGTCTAAGAAACTTTTATTTTCTCCAGCAGTAAATATTCTTCTTTCAATACCAACTTTTTTAATTAATTCAGTAAAACCAAAACCCCCTGAGATCACACCAATTGATCCCACAATAGAGTTAACATCAGCATAAATTTCATCAGCCGCACATGCTAGCCAATAACCTCCAGATGCGGCTACATCTTCAACAAAGCAATAACATTTGACTTTCTTTTTTAAACTAATTTCTCTTATTTTTTGTGCAATCAAGGATGATTGTACTGGTGATCCTCCAGGTGAATTAATTATTATTGATAAGGCATCAAACTTAGTTTTATTTAGTTTACTAAATAGACTAGCTAAATTTTCACTATTTAAAGGAGCCCTTCCTCCAGAAGCTATCATTCCCTTTAGATCTATTGAGACAATTGTTTTTTGAGATGAGAACATTATTTAAACCAGTTTTTTATATCTTTCGAATATTCAGAAGAATTTGTATGAATAATAATTTCATTTTCTTTTTTTTCTACATAATTCTTTTTTTTGTTAATACAAAGTAGAACATTCTTAGGTGTTGATCCTTTAAAAGACAATAAATGTGTAATACTGACATGACATTTATTCTTTTTTAATAAATCCAATATAAAATCCAGATTTTCAAATCTGTTGATTAAATAAGCTTTTCCATCATGTTTTAAATATTTAATCATATTGGAGATCCATATTTTAGCTTCATTTTTACTTGTATATTTTGCGTCATAAATTGATTTATTTTTGGAAGTAATTACCTCGTCTTCAAAAAAAAAAGGAGGGTTAGTAAATATAAGGTCAAAAAAAGATATAAAACTCTTATCTAGCATACATACATCTTTTAGTAAAAAATCTAAATTGTTTAAACCATTTTCTTTTTTATTTTTTTTTGCTAATTCAAAATGATCGATATTTTTTTCAATTCCTAAGACCTTGGAGTTTGGATTTCTATATGAGATGATAAGCGATATTGGGCCACAGCCAGCACCCATATCTAAAATATTTTTCTCAATATTGTCATTATAGATCTGGCCAGATAAAATAATTGGCTCAATTCCACTTCTGTAGCCTTTTTTAATTTGATAATAAACTAATTTGCCATCTAGAAGATAATCTTTAGTGTATAAACTCATAATAAATGAAACAGTTAACTTTTGAAAAGACTATACTATCTATTCACAAAGAGATCCAAGCTAAGTTAAATAGGACTAATAAAACTATTGATAGATATATAAAAAGTGAAATTCCAATTATACCCAAATTAAGTAAATATTTTTTTAATAAAAGAGGTAAGCAATTAAGACCGGTGTTATGCCTATTATCAAGTAAAATGATAAATAATAATTATAAAGAAATGAATAGTGATATCAATATGGCAGCTGCTTTAGAGTTCATTCATGGCGCTACATTACTTCACGATGATGTTATTGATAAAGGTATAATTAGAAGAGGGCAAAGAAGTATAAACGATATTTGGAGTAACAAATTTAGTGTTCTTTTAGGAGATTTTATGTTTTCTAAATCATTCCAATTAATGACTAAAGGAAATTCTTTAAAGGCAATGGAGTCATTGGCAGAGGTCAGTAGTAAAATCTCTGAGGGTGAATTTATGCAATTATCAAATGAGCAAAATGTATCAATAAAGATTAATGAGTATTTAAAAATTATAACTTTAAAAACTGCTGAACTATTTGGAGCTGCTATGAAAATACCCGCAATACTTACAAAGAAAGATTTTAAATTAACAAAACAATTAAACACACTTGGAATAAACTATGGAATAATCTTCCAAATCATTGATGATAATCTTGACTATTTTGGGAGTGATAAAACTGGAAAAAAAAAGGGCCAAGATTTTTTTGAAGGAAAAATAACTCTACCAATTATTATTCTTTTAAAAAAATCAAAATTTGATGAAAAAGAAAAAATTAAGTTAATTTTTAAAAAGAAAAATAGAACAAAAAAAGATTTAAAATACTTAAATCTTCTTTTAAATAAATATAAGATAGAAAAAGAATGCTTAGAATATGCAGAAAAAATATCTACTAAATCATTTAGAATATTAAAAAGATTTAATAATAGCCAATCTAAATTATTAAGAGATCTATTAATTACCTCTATAACAAGAAAAAGTTAATCATATCTAAATTTTTTGTTAGGAAATCTTTTAGTATTCACTTCTTTAACATATTTCTTTACTGCGATCTGAATATCTCTTGATAAATTAGAATACTTTTTTACAAACTTAGGGTGATATTCAGTAAATAATCCTAACATATCCTCAGAGACTAAAATTTGCCCATCGCAAAATTCTGAGGCGCCAATACCTATTGTAGGAATATTCGATAAATTAGTGATAACTTTTGAAATTTTAGTAATTATACCCTCTAGTAGAATGGCAATAGCTCCAGAATTTTCTAAAATTAATGCGTCTTTTGTAATTTTATCGAAATCTCTTTTACCTCTACCAAAAATTTTAAACTTTTTTGATGAAGAAAATTTTTGAGGTTGAAGTCCTAAGTGAACCATGACTGGAATATTTACTTTTTTGAGTTTTTTAATTACATTTGCTAATTCAGAATTGCCCTCTATTTTTACACCATCACAATTTGTTTTTCTAAGAATGTACTTCACTCTTTTAACAATATCATTTTCATCAAATCTTGAACTATATGGAAGATCAAAAAATACCAGAGAATTTTTGGCAGCTTTTTTGACAGCTCTTGCATGATGTATCATCATTTCATCGCTAATTGTTCTTGTATTTTCTAAACCATATAAAACCATACCCATTGAGTCACCAACTAGGATAACATCTACAAGATCATCAATGATTTTAGTATAATTATAACTGTAAGAGGTTAGGCACGTTATTTTTCTTTTGTTGTTTTTATTAAATACTGTTTTAATATTCCTTTTCATGTCGACAACTCTTGAGAACATCCGGATTATAAAAGACTTTCCTAAAAAAGGTATTTCTTTTTATGATATTTCTACAATTTTATCAAATCCAAAAGAATTCAATAAAATTGTAAATAAAATGGCCAATGAAGTAAAAAAAATTAAAGCTAATACTATTGTTGGTATTGACTCTAGAGGTTTCATTTTTGCATCAGCGGTTGCATACAAATTAAAGATGAAATTAATCATGATTCGAAAAAAAGGTAAGTTACCAGGTAAAACTGACTCAATAAGCTACAATTTGGAATATGGTTCTAATAAATTAGAAATACAAAAAGGTATGATATTTAAAAATGATAAAGTTGCTATTATCGATGATATTTTTGCTACAAGTGGAACTATGAAAGCCTCAATTAAATTAGTAAAAAAGTCAAAAGCTTTAATTAAAGGCGTTATTGTTTTGTTAGAGTTAGATTTTTTAAAGGGAAGGTCTAAATTAAAAGAAAAGTTAATTTCTTTAGAAAATGCTAGTATTTAGAATATTCTTTTTCTTCAACTATTATTGAATTTGATAGTAAATTTATTTCTTTTTTAATTTTAGCCCTAATGTCATTTTTAAAGTGTACATCTCTAGAAACCTTAATAAATCTCTCACCAAAGTCTTTGTTAGCTTCACATTCTCTTTTAAAATTTTCAATATCCCAAAGTTCTTCATTTATAGATTGTAATTTAGAAACTAAAACTTCTAAAGAGGTCTTATCTGATACTTTTATTTTTGACGTTTGTTCTTTTAGGGTATTTAACTCTAAGTAAATATTATTTAGTTTTTGTTCATCATCAATTTTATTTGTTTTAATATTTAATATTGTGATTTTATCAAATAACTCGCCTACTGAAATTTCAGCTATGACTTTCATATGTTTCTCCCATAAATATCAGAATATCTTTTTATATCAGTTTCTAAAAATTTTTTTCCTGTTTGGACTTCTATTATAACTAGATTTTTTTTGGCACTCTCATTTAAAACTCTATGCTTTGCTTTTTTGGGAATAAAAATATTTTCATTTTCTGACTTATAGTAAGTCCTATTATTTATGATTACAGTAGCTTTACCTTCGATGATAATCCAATGCTCAGAACGATAATTGTGGGATTGGTAAGATAAGACGCCCTCGGGTTTAATTTTTAATTTTTTTAAAAGAAAATCCTTAGATTTTGAGAGAACTTGGTAAGATCCCCATGGTCTTTTAACAATTTTACTCAAGAAAACATTCTCTTTTTTTCAGTTATAGACATAAAGTTTAATAATAATGCACAAATAATCAAATTACTCAATAAAGAACTACCACCATATGACATAAATGGTAATGCAACTCCAACAACTGGAACTAATCCTATTGTCATAGAGATATTGATTAAAAATTCAAAAAATATTTTGAAAGATAATACAAATAGCATCAATTTGTTAAAAACTTGAGTTAGTTTGAATGATTTAATTATTGGAATTAAAAATAAAATCAAAAATAAAGCTATAACAATCATCGAACCAGTAAATCCAAATTGTTCTGAAAAAATAGCAAAAACAAAATCTGTCTCCTTTTCTGGGAGGAAATCTAAACTGCTTTGTGATCCACCAAGAAAACCATTTCCATTTTTTCCCCCAGATCCAATTGCTATTTTTGATTGAATAATGTGGTATCCTTTTCCAAGTGGATCTAAGTCGGGGTTAAGAAAGATCTTTATTCTATTTTGTTGATATGGTTTAAGAAGTGTCCATAAAAAAGGACTTGCCAGTGCTACTCCAACTAAAGATATGATTGGGTATATCAAATTGATACCTGCATAGAATATAGAAATTAGTCCTAAAATTAATATTATCACCGCAGTGCCTAAATCAGGCTGTATTGCAACAAGTAAAAAGAAAATGAAAGAAATAATTAAAGGGATAAGAGCCTTTATAAAACCAATTGTTTTTTCAGCATTTAATTTATGAAAGTATTTTGCCATAAATAAAATTAAAGCAATTTTTGCAAATTCTGACGTCTGAAAATTAAAACCTGCAACTCTTATCCATCTTTTAGCACCCATTCCTGTATATCCAAAAAAGAGGGTAAGAATAAGACCTATGGCCACCAAAAATAGAAGTATGTCAGCAATATTAAATATAAATTTTGGTTGAAGCATTATTATGAAAAAAAATATAGGTAAAAATATGATAAATCTTTTCAATTGGTTCATTGCCCAAGGGTCTAAACTACCATTTGCAGCAGAGTATAAATTTATTTCACCAATCCAAAAGATAATCAATAATAGAAAAATATAAATCCAATTAATTTCAAAAAGTGATTTAATTTCTTTAAACATCTAAATTATAAGCAAAATTTAAAGCATTGTGAGCAATAGGTGCTGCAACAGATGAGCCAGATCCACCATTTTCAATAATTACTGAAGCTATAAATTTAGGATTATCTAAAGGTGCGTAACCTACAAAAACTGAATGATCTTTAAATCTATCATCGACATCTTTAGTTTTATAAAGATCATCTTCCCTTTCTTCCTCTTTGATTCTGATAACTTGAGATGTTCCGGTTTTGCCACCAATCTTTACATATTTTGGATGTAAATTATTCAATTTAAAAGCTGTACCAGTGGGTTCTTGAACTACCGCCATCAATGACTCTAATAATATATTTTGATAATTGATATTAAAGGACTTACCTGAATAAATTATATCAGATTCTTTATTTATACGTGGTAAAGGATATTTGCCCCCATTTAAAATTGCAGAGTATAAATTAGCTAGTTGAAGAGGAGATGTTAAATTATAGCCTTGACCAATACATGTAATAAGAGTTTCACCTTGATACCAACTCTCATCAAGATAGGCACGTTTCCATTTTTTATTAGGGACTAGTCCACTTTGAGAATTTGATAATCCTAATTCATATTTTTGATTTAAACCTAAATTAGTAGCTAAAGCAGATAAATCGTTGATGTCGGTTTTTTTAGCTAATTCATAAAAATATACATCGCAAGACTCTCTTATAGCTTTTTTTAAATTTACTTTCCCGTGGCCTCTTTTTTTCCAACAATAATAGTTTCTATCTTTTAAAGATGAATGGCCTTTGCAAAATATCTCTGTGTTTTCATTAATCAAATTATTTTGCAGTCCTAATAAGGCAGGGATAGGTTTAAAAACAGAACCAGGTGGGTAAAAACCTGAAAAAGCTCTATTAAATAGAGGTTTTGACTCATCATTTAGTAAGTTATTGATTTCTTTATTTTTCCTATCCTCAAAAACTTGAGCATCAAAAGTTGGATTTGAATTCATGGAAAGTATTGAACCATCAGATTTATCAATAATTACGATAGATCCCTTTTTATTTTTTGGGAGCAAGGACTGACAATAGTTTTGAAGATCTAAATTAATTGTCAAATTTAAATCTTTACCTTTTATTGGTTCTTCTATAGAAATCTCACGGATAATTTTACCTTTTGAATTCACCTCATTGAATATTTTTCCTGGTTTGCCTTTTAGAAGATCATCATGGCTTTTTTCTAGATGGAATACACCTTTATTATATAAATCTAAAGAGTCATTAGATCTCCCCAAATATCCTATTATTTGTGATAAATTTTTATAAGGATAGTATCTTTTTTTTAACTCAATAATTTTAATTGAGGTAAATAAAAATTTATTTTTCTCAAATGAAACAATTTGCTCCCAAGATGCTGAAGTAATTTTGAAAGCAGAATATTGATTGAATTTATAAAGTTTTTTATTTATTTCATCTAAATTTAAGTTGAGAGATAAAAGGGAATTTAATTTTTCAATTTCTTTTTGATAGTTTTTATTTAGATTTTTATATATTACAAATTCATAAGAAGAAGAATTACCAGCCAACAGTTTTTTTGTTGTATCATATATATCTCCTCTCAAGGGCGGTGTAGCTTTAACAGAGACTTTATTTTCAACAGACTTTTTTTTATAAAATCCAAAATTTAATATTTGTAATGAAAATAATCTAATAACAACTATTAAACTTAGAAAAAGTCCTATAGTCAAAATTATAAAAGATCTTCTATTTAATATTTTTATACTATCTTTACTTGTGTTATTCTTTTCCACGATTAATTAAACCTAAATAGAGTGATATTAGTATAAGAATTATTAATAAGTATTGAATATTTAAAACTCTTTCTATCGTTGTTTGATCTAATAAAAAAATCGCTAATACACTAAATATAAATATTACAATTGAGTGAAAAAAATAATGAATGGATAGATTATTAATTAAATAACTTAATAAAAAAATTGGTAAAATTATTATTGAAGAAGAGATAAACAATGGCAACCCTACTAATATTTCAATGATCAGGCTTGAGACTATAAAAATTAAGTAGTCAACAAATTGTATTTTTTTCTGCTTAATTATTGAGAAAAAAGCTATATTTATCAGTGTAAAAACTATTATATCATTAATTACATAACTTAAATTTCCGTACAATACAAAGGAAAGAAAAATTAAAAAAAATCTAATCATTTGTTATTACTCTTAAGTTATCTAAATTGAAGTTTTTTTTTGTATTAACTATAGGTTGATCTTTAATATAAGACACACGGCCTAGAACAAGATTTACGTTATCCTTTTTTACTATGGCCTTTTCTCCTAATTTTAATTGAATTTTTTTCATACTATCTTTTTTTCTTAAAAAACTTAGATAATTATCGTTTGTGCCTGTAACTATGTATAACTCATTATCAATTAGTACTTCATCGGCATAATCAATACTTTTTATTGTAACAACTAAAGATGTTTGTTTACTGACAGACTTGACTCTACCAAGAATATCAATTCCATCTACAACATAATCAGAAATTTCAATACCACTTTTAGAACCTTTATTGATAATAAAATCATTACTATGAAATAAGTTTCTATCACCTATTACAGAAACTCCTACTGACGAAGGTATTGGGAGAGGGCTATTGTGAAATACTTTATATTGATCATTGTATTTTGATGTTAATAATTGTAAATAATTATTTATATTTTTTAAAAATTCGTTTTCTTTTTTTAAATTATCTATTTGAAATAATAGTTCATTATTAGATTTGAGGAGATTAAAACTATCTTTGAATTTTAAACCTAAATAATTAAACGGTTTTTCTAAATTATCCTTTAATTGAAATACAAATAACCGTGGTTGATTAGAAAAGTTAGGAAAAATATAAAGAGTAAGGAATAAAAAAAAACATACTATGTAAGTTAAAATTACTTTTTTATTATTAATCACTTAAGAACACATCTTGGTGTCTATGATTTTCTTCTAGCGCTGTTCCTGTTCCTCGCGCTACACAAGTTAATGGATCATCTGCTATTGAAACCGGTAGTCCGGTCGTAACTCTGATAGCCTCATCCAAACGTTGTAATAATGCTCCACCACCCGTTAGCATTATACCTGTATCGACTATATCAGCTGCTAATTCTGGAGGAACAACTTCTAAAGCTCTTTTTAATGCTGCAATTATTTGTGACAAAGAGTCAGATAATGCTTCTGCAACTTGACGTTCAGAAATTACAACTTCACGAGGAAGTCCATTGATTAAATCTCTACCTTTAACAGTTAAAGTCTTACCATCTCCATTTTCTGGAATACCAGCACAACCAATCTCAGTTTTGATTTTTTCAGCAGTCGATTCACCAATAGCCAATTTATGAACACTTCTCATGAAATTTACTATAGCGTCATCCCAAGTGTCTCCACCAACTTTAATACTACTTGAATGAACGACACCGCCTAGAGAAAGAATTGCAATCTCTGTTGTGCCTCCACCAATATCAACAACCATAGAGCCCGAAGGTTCTGAAATTGGAAGACCAGCTCCAATTGCGGCTGCAACTGGCTCTTCTATAAGATAAACTTTTTTAGCGCCAGCAGCTTCGGCTGACTCTTTAATTGCTCTTCGCTCGACATTTGTCGCACCAGAGGGAACACAAATTACAATGTTAGGATTAGCAAAAAAACTTTTCTTATGAACTTTTTTAATAAAGTGTTTGATCATTGCTTCTGCAATATCAAAATCTGCAATGACGCCGTCCTTCATGGGTCTTATGGCTTCAATAGAACCTGGGGTTCTTCCTAACATAGATTTTGCTTCAGTGCCTACTGCTAAAACAGACTTATTATTTTTTGCGTCAGTAGCAATTGCAACCACAGAGGGTTCATTTAAAATAATGCCTTTACCTTTTACATATACAAGTGTGTTAGCTGTACCAAGGTCTAAACCCATGTCCTCACTTAAAAATGAACTAAAAGATTTTAACATTAAATTCCCTTCATATTTGAAAGACTTATTTCAGACACACCTTCTTGCATGTTAGAATTTTTTTCAAAGTTTATAATTTTATTTATAGCATTGATATAAGATTTTGCAGATGCAACAATGATATCAATATCTGAGGCTTTACCAATAAACTCTTTATTTAGGTGCTCAAGTTTAACAGCAACTTCACCTTGAGCATCAGAGTCTGGGGTTATTGCATTAATATTATAAAGTTTCAATTTTGGAGAAAAGCCAACTATTTTGGCTATACAGCTGAAAACTGCATCAACTGGCCCATTCCCTGATCCACTAATTTCTTTGATTTCGCCTTGATAGTCCAATTCTAATGAAGCAACGTGTTTCGAATTCGTTCCTGACATAATACTTAAATTTAAAAGCTTTAGAGTATTGATTTGATTAATATGTGTGTCATCAACCAATGCTATGATATCTTCGTCATATACATCTTTCTTTTTATCAGCAAGTGTCTTAAACTTTTCAAAAATCTCATTAATATAATTATCGCCAACATCATAGCCAAGAATTTTTAATTTTTCTTTAAATGCATGTTTTCCAGAGTGTTTACCTAATACAAGACTAGATTTTTTTAAACCAATGGATTCAGGGGACATGATCTCATAAGTTTCAACATTTTTTAAAACTCCATCCTGATGAATGCCTGATTCATGAGCAAATGCATTTGCACCAACAATTGCTTTGTTAGGCTGAACAGGAAAACCTGTTATAGAGGAAACTAATTTAGAAGTTTTAGAAATAGACTCCGAATTAATATTAGTATGAGACTTAAAGAGATCTGATCTAACCTTCATTGCCATTACAACTTCTTCTAAAGCAGCATTTCCAGCTCTTTCTCCTAAACCATTAATTGTGCATTCTATTTGTCTAGCACCATTCTCAACAGCATGAAGAGAGTTAGCGACAGCAAGACCTAGGTCATTATGGCAATGAACAGAGATTATTGCTTTATCTATATTGGAAACATTATTTTTAACATTCTTTATAATTTCACCAAACTCATAAGGTAAAGTGTATCCAACAGTATCAGGAATATTGATTGTTGTTGCACCGCTAGAAATAGCAAGTTCAATGCACTTATATAAAAAATCTATCGATGATCTACCTCCATCCTCGCAGCTCCATTCTATATTTGGGCAAAGGTTTCTCGCAAAAGAAACACTGTCTTTAATTTTTTCTAAAACTTGATCCTCAGTTAGCTTTAACTTGTATTGCATGTGAATAGGGCTAGTAGCAATAAAAGTGTGAATACGTGGATTTTTAGCTTCTTTTACTGCATTCCAAGCAGTTTCAATATCTTCATGCTTCGCTCTAGCCAATCCTGCTATTTGACAGTCTTTGATCTCTCTAGCAATAGCCTGAACAGAGTTAAAGTCTCCTTTAGAAGCGATAGGAAATCCAGCTTCAATAATATCCACCTTTAATTCTTGTAAAAGTCTAGCAATAGATAGTTTTTCCTCTTGATTCATAGATGCGCCTGGAGACTGTTCACCATCTCTTAGGGTAGTATCAAAAATTAAAACTCTATCTGACAAGTTCTTAAATATCCTTAACTAATTTATTTGATGCAATCCAAGGCATCATCGATCTAAGCTTTGCTCCAACCTCCTCAATTTGATGTTGAGCTCCTTGGTCTCTCATTTGCTTAAATTTAATTTGACCTGATTTGTGTTCAGCCATCCATTCTTTTGTAAAAGTGCCATCTTGAATTTCGGTTAAAACCTTTTTCATTTCAGCCTTTGTAGCTTCATTTGGAACTACTCTTGGACCTCTGGTATAATCGCCATATTCGGCAGTATTTGAAATTGAATATCTCATATTGGCCATACCACCCTCGTACATTAAATCCACTATAAGTTTAACTTCGTGTAAGCATTCAAAATATGCCATTTCAGGAGCGTAGCCCGCTTCTACCAAAGTTTCAAACCCATTTCTAATCAAAGACATTAAACCGCCACATAAAACTGACTGTTCTCCAAATAAATCAGTTTCACACTCTTCTTTAAATGTTGTTTCAATAATACCAGACTTTCCACCACCTAAAGCAGATGCATAAGCAAGACCAATTTCTTTAGCATTTCCGCTAACGTTCTTATCTATAGCAAGAAGGCAAGGCACACCTCCGCCTTTTAAATATTCACCTCGAACAGTATGTCCAGGACCTTTAGGAGCTACCATAAAAACGTCTAAGTCTTCTCTCGCAGATATTAATTTGAAATGAATATTCAAACCATGAGCAAATGCTAAAGCAGCACCCTGCTTTATGTTGTTATGTATTTGATTTTCGTAGATATCTTGTTGATTTTCATCAGGGGCTAAAAACATCACAATGTCTGCATCTTTAACTGCTTCTTCTGGGGTTTGAGATTGTAATCCAACATTTTTAGCTTTTTCAATAGAAGAGGAGCCTTCTCTAAGACCTACTACTACATTAGTTGCTCCTGAATCTTTTAAATTTAATGCATGTGCATGACCTTGCGAACCAAAACCAATAATTACAATTTTTTTATCTTTAATTAAATTAAAGTCAGCATCTTGTTCGTAATAAACTTTCATTTTACCCCCTAAAATATTATATACCGAGCCCTATAGGCCCGCTTCGAACTTTCTCGACTTTTATACCACTGATAGTATTTAAGTCATCTAAAAATTTATTTATTCGTTCACTGGTGCCAGAAATCTCATAAACCACTAAATTTTGTCTTTTTTGTACAGTTCTAGTTCTATAAATATCAGCAAAACTCAAAATTTTATGATCTTGGTCATCGTTTTCAAATTCTATTTTTACAAGGCATATCTCAGCTTCATAGGACTCTTTTAAATTAGCTAGGTTTGTTGCGCTATGAACCGGAACAAGTTTTTCTAGTTGAGCTATTATTTGCTCAATAACTTTTTCTTCACCTAAAGTTTCAATCGTAATTCTTGAAAGATTATTCTTGATATCAACTACAGTAACATTTAAAGCTTCAATGTTGTATCCCCTCCCAGAAAATAAGCCAACTATTCTTGCTAAAATACCAGGCTCATTGTCAACAATAACAGACAAGACACTTCTTTTTGATTGTTTAAAAGTATTTATTGGTGTTGGGTAAACAGAGGAGGTAGACATAATTAAGACTAAACTAAGACTTTGCCCTTTTCTTGATTTTCTGGATTTTCTTTATCATATTTTGATAATAGCATTTCGCTATGTGCAGCCCCACTTGGTATCATAGGAAAACAATTTTCTTTTTTATCAACCCAAATATCAGCTATAACTGGTCGATCAACAGAAACCATTTCATTAATTGCATCATCAAGCTCAGATAGTTTTTTTGCCCTTACTCCAACAGCATTAAAGCTTTCAGCTAGTTTTTTAAAATCAGGAAGCGCATCTACATAACTTTCGGAATAACGACTTCCATGAAGTAATTCTTGCCATTGTCTGACCATTCCCATGTATTCGTTATTAAGTATAAATATTTTTATAGGTAATTTGTATTGAACAGCTGTAGCTATTTCTTGAATATTCATCAAAAAAGAAGCTTCTCCAGCTATGTCAATTACAAGAGCGTCTGGATTTGCCATCTGTGCTCCTATAGCTGCTGGCATTCCAAATCCCATTGTTCCTAATCCACCAGATGTAATCCATCTATTTGGCTTAGCAAATTTATAATATTGTGCAGCCCACATTTGGTGTTGTCCAACTTCTGTAGTTACAAATGTATCTTTTTGATTTGTGAGCTCATAGAGTCTTGAAATTGCATGTTGGGGCTTAATAGTTTCATCAATTTGCTCATAATGAAGGCAATTCTTATCTCTCCATTCATTAATTTGACTCCACCATGTGCTGTATTGGTTTGTATCAAATTCTACTTGGTTAGATTCAATATATTCATTAATCGCTTTTAACGAAATAGTAATGTCTGTGTTTGTATGATAATCAACTTTTACATTTTTATTTATTGAACTTTTATCAATGTCAAAATGAAATTTAATTGAGTCTGGTGAAAAAGCATCAAGCCTTCCAGTAACACGGTCATCAAATCTGGCTCCAATATTTACCATTAAATCACACTGATTCATCGATAAATTGGCCTCATAAGTTCCGTGCATTCCAAGCATACCAAGAGAATTTTTATCTTCAGCAGGATAGCAACCTAGTCCATGTAAGGTAGTAGTAATTGGGATATTTGTTAATTGAACTAATTTCATTAATTCGTGACTAGCGCTAGGACCGGAATTAAGGCAACCGCCCCCAACATAAAAAATAGGTTTATGAGATTTTTTTATATGATTAATTAAGTTTTCAATAAAATCTCTATCAATATTTTTAGAGCCAGATTTTATTCTGTGACTTTTAAAAGTTACTTCACTCTTTTTTTTATAAACAGATTTAGCAAACTGTACATCTTTAGGGATGTCTATCAAGACGGGACCGGGTCTGCCTGATCTAGCAATTTCAAAAGCTTCGTGAATTATTTCAGGTAATTTATTAACATCTTTAACTAAATAATTATGTTTTGTGCACGGCCTTGTTATTCCAGTTGTATCACATTCTTGAAAAGCATCAGTACCAATTAAATGAGAAGGTACTTGACCACTAAAACAAACAAGAGGAATGCTATCCATCAAAGCATCAGTCAAACCAGTAACAACATTTGTAACACCAGGACCAGAAGTAACAAGTAGTACGCCGACTTTACCACTTGATCGAGCGTAACCCTCTGCTGCGTGAACCGCACCACCTTCTTGCCTAACTAAAACGTGTTTTAAAAAATTTTGGCCAAATAGTGCATCATAAATTGGTAAAACTGCACCACCAGGGTATCCAAAGATTGTATCAACTTCTTGATCTTTAAGAGCCTCTAAAACAATTTCAGCACCAGTTAATTCTTGATCATTACTCATTTATTTAAATATATATTTATATTTTCAATTGAATCTTTAGGGAAGCTTTTTTTATAATTAATTCTGAGATTTAAGTCATTAAATTTTTGATTATTCCACCAAGTAAACTGTCTCTTAATGTATCTTTTTGTATTATGGATGCCATCATATATTGCATCCTCTAGGCTCATTTTATTTCTGATGCAAGCAAGTAGCTCTGGAAGTCCGTGAGCCTTATAAAGGGTTTTAGATATTTTCTTTGACTCATACAAAAACTTAACCTCTTCCAATGCTCCCATCTCAATCATTTTATGAAATCTGGTTTCTGCTTGATCATATAAATCTTTTTTTGGCTTAATTACTTGAATAACTAAAGGATTTGGAGTTATTGGATTTTTATCACCATAATTGTTTTCCATAATATCATTATACTCTAAACAAAAAGCTAAACGATTTGTGAGACGTTGCTTATCTTTCGGGAATATTCTTTCTTTGTAGTAGTTCTCAAGTAAATCTAAGCAATGATCTGGTCCTTTATTAAGAAATAATTCCTCAGCTTGCTGTTTATATTTTTTGCTTATTGTTGGCATTTGTGACAAGCCCTCAATTAAAGCCTGAATATAAAAGCCCGTTCCTCCAACAAATACAGGAATCTTTCCCCTTTTTTCAATATTTATGAGAGTTTGTTTAACGTCCTCTATCCAGTGATTAACTGAATATTCTTTATTGTTAATGTGACCATATAAGTGGTGAGGAACAATTTTTAATTCTTTATCGTTAGGTCTATTAGATAAAATTTTAAGTTGTTTGTAAACTTGAATACTATCAGCGTTAATAATTTCAATTTTAAAGAATTTTGATAGCTCATATGCAAAGTCATTCTTACCTGAGCACGTAGGACCTACAATAAAAAGTATTTTACTCAATAACGAAGGGATTGATTAACCAAAATTCATTCCCCTCACGAATAACTCTTAGTAGCAACTTATCTCTTTTCAATTTAATACTATCTTTTACCATTTTATCAAAAGAGTTAAGGTCACTTATCTTTTCACTAGATACTTGAATAATAACGTCGTTCACTAGTAAGTTTTGATTTTTAGCACCAACTTCTTTGACTAACACGCCTACTAAGTCTGGATCTAAGCCAAGAGACTCAGATGTGTTCTGATCTAATTCAACTAAAGTTATATCTAGTTGTTCTATGAATAACCCTTTGGCATCATTTGATGAGCTATTTTTATTACCTTCGACAAGTTCATCAATTTTGACATTGATACTGATTAAACCACCATTTCTCCAAACACTCACTAAGACATTGCTGCCAATAGGTGTTTCGGCAACAACTTTTGGTAAATCTTTAAAAGATGATATCTTCTTTCCATCAAATTCTACAATTATATCTCCGGCCTGAATGTTAGATTTTGCAGCTGGACTGCTAGGCTGAATAGAGGCAACAAAGGCACCATCTGTAGAATCGTAACCTAGACTCTCAGAAAATTCAGGTGTTAAATCTTGTATTTGAACACCAAGCCATCCTCTTTTTGCCTGACCAAATGAAATAATTTGCTCAACAATGAGTTTTGCTGTTTTTGAAGGAATTGAAAAACCAAGTCCCACACTCCCACCTGTTTGAGAAATAATCATAGAGTTGATACCAATCACTTCTCCGTCAAGGTTAAATAATGGGCCACCGGAATTACCTCTATTTATAGGTGCATCTGTTTGAATAAAATCAACATATGGACCACTGCCAATATCTCTATTTATTGAAGAGATTATTCCAGAAGTGACAGTTCCTCCTAAGCCTAGAGGATTACCTATTGCTAAAACTATATCTCCAACCCGAGAAACTTCAGAATTTCCCCATTTTACGTGCTCTATGTTGACGGATGACGGATCTATTTTTAGAACAGCTATATCTGTTTTAGGATCTGTTCCAACTAACTCAGCAGGTACATCATCTATACCGTTATTAAAAATAACAGTGATCTGGTCTGCACCGCTTATGACATGATTATTAGTAACTACATAACCATCTTCACTTATAATGAAACCAGAACCAAGGCCTGTCAAATTCTCTCTTTTTGGCATCTGATTACCAAAGAAATCTTCAAACATATCGTTAAAAGGGTGATCCTCAGGAAGCTCAGGAAGGGAGCTTGTATTTCTTTCAACAATTTGAGTTGTGGCAATGCTTACAACGGAAGGTAAAAGCCTATCTACTAAATCAGCATAACCTCTTTCAAATTCTGCAAATAATTGGTTACTGTAAAATAGAGATCCAAATATGATTACGGATATTAATCTTCTCATTAATTAGTTAGGTTAATCTTTAGAACCCTCAGCATTTTCAAAATACTCAAAGAAATCGCTGTCAGGTGAAATAACCATTGTAGTAGAACCATCTTTAAATGTGTCAGAGTACGCTTCCATAGATCTGATAAATTCAAAAAACTCAGGGTCTTGGGCAAAAGCGTCATTTAAAATTTTATTTCTTGATGCTTCACCTTCACCTTTAAGAATATTTGCCTGTTTTTCAGCTTCAGCTATGATTTCTATTTTTTCTCTATCAGCAGTTGCTTTAACTTTTTGAGATATTTCTTGTCCTTCGGCTCTAAGAAGATTAGCCTCTCTTTCTCTTTCAGTTCTCATTCTATCAAAAACATTTGATTGAACTTCAGGAGTTAATTCAGTTCTTTTTAATCTAAGATCAACAATTTCTATACCAAAATTATCTTGATCTTCTCTAACATTTTCAAAAATCTCAGCCATGATTTTATCTCGATCATCAGACAGTAGATCGTTAAGTTGGTATTGAGCGATAACACCTCTGACAGAGGAGTTAACGATACGTCCTAAACGATCATTAAGTGCTAATTCTGTTCTAGTAGTTTGAAAAAATTTTAGAGGATCTTTGATCATATATCGCACGATTGAGTCAACAACTATACGTTTCTGATCTCTTAAAATTACCTCTTCTTGTGCAGGATCTAAGTTTAAAACCCTACTATCATAATAAACTACGTTTTGAATAAAAGGTAATTTGAATTTTAAGCCAGGTGTTTGATGAACAGCTCTAGGTTCACCAAATTGAAGGACAATTACTTGTTTTGTTTGGTCAACCACAAAGAAAAATCCAGATGCAAACATAATGAAAAAAAGAGAAAGTCCTATTATCACATAATTTCTTGTCTTCATTAGTTGTCTCCTACCTGTTTGTTTTTATTGAGTTCATTTAAAGGAAGATAAGGAACAACACCGTTACCAGAATTCTGATCAATCATAATTTTACTTGACCCAGATAAGACATCTCTGAGGGTTTCTAGGTAAATTCTTTTTTTGGTAGTATCTTTAGCTTGAAGATAAGTATTTAGAACTTGTATAAACCTACTAGCTTCACCTTCAGCTTGTTTAATAAGCTTGTTTCTGTAACCCTCTGCTTCTTGGAGTATTTTTTCAGCTTCACCTCTAGCCTCTGGAACAATTCTATTACTATAGGCTTCTGCTTGGTTAACAGTTCTTTCTTTATCTTGCCTTGCTTTTTGTACATCATCAAAAGCATCGATAACTTCCTTAGGTGGATTCACATCTTGTAACTGAATAGATTGTATAAGAATACCTACTTCATACTCATCAAGTAGTTCTTGAAGTAATGATCGGGAGTCTCTTTCGACAGATTGTCTTGAAACTGTAAGCAAACCTTCTAGATTTGTTTGACCGACTACTTCTCTGAGAACGCTTTCAGATATAACTTTCACTGTTTCTTCAGGATCACGAAGATTAAATAGAAATTGACCAGCGTCTTTGATACGATAAAGAACTGTATAGTCAAGATCTGATATATTTTGGTCAGAAGTCAACATCATACTTTCTTCTAGTACGTCTCTAGTTGAGTTGCCATTAGATCTGAATCCAACGTTGATTTTTCTAATAGCTTCGACTTTTGGGGTTAAAACCTTACCAATCGGTGTTGGAAAAAAGTAGTGAAGACCAGGGTCAGTGGTACTTTCATTCCATTTACCAAATAAAAGTTCAACACCTTGTTCGTCAGGTTCCACTCTGTAAAAACCAGTAGCTAACCATCCAATAATTGCTAAAAGAATAATAAAGGACATTCCTTTAGCTCCGCCTTTAAATGGCATCTTAAATTTGTACTTATTTTTTAAATCTTTTAGGAGATCGTCGATAGAGTCATTGTTACCTCCACCAGAAAAACTACCACCTGAGCCGGGCTTGTTATTTCCTGATGACGGGCCCCAAGGACCATCCATAGAGAATATATTAAATTTATTTTTGATCACGATACAATATATGTGGAAAATAATATTTTAGATGTGTTTTTTGTCACGATACATTATATGTAGTGTTTAATAAATGAATATCAAGACATGTTTTGGAATATCCAGTTGTAAAGGTGGTGTGGGAAAATCAACAATTGCCTGCAATATTGCCATTACATTAGCCAATGAGGGTTATAAAGTTGGCTTGCTTGATGCTGATATTTACGGTCCTAGTGTTCCAACTCTATTAGGTATTGGTGATAAAGAGCCTGAGGTCAAAGATGGTAAATTTATCCCATTTGAAGTTTTTGGCATCAAAGCAATGTCAATTGGCTTTCTTGTCAATGAGGATCAAGCGATAGTTTGGAGAGGTCCAATGTTAGCCAAAGGCCTAGATGGGCTCATTAACAAGACACATTGGGGTGATTTAGATTATTTAATAGTAGACTTTCCTCCAGGAACAGGTGATGTCCAAATATCTATGTCTCAAAAGTTGAAACTCAATGGAACAGTTATAGTCACAACACCTCAGCTCCTTTCTCTGAAAGATGTCGTAAGAGGAATTAACATGTTTATCAAAGTTGGTGTGCCTATTTTAGGAGTTGTGGAAAATATGTCTTATCTAGAAGAGGGTGAAGGGAAAAAATATATTTTTGGAGAATCTAAAACAAAATCATTTTTGTTAAAAGAAAATGTCAATCTTCTCGAGGAGTTACCGTTCAACATTAATGTACCTAAAAGCTGTGATAATGGAAAACCATATTGTTTTGACTATCAAGATGACTATTCATTAAAATTCTCTAATATAACAAATCAGATTACAAAAAAATTGAAGAACTAAGAAATTTTTATACTAAACTTACTTTCAATCTCTCTTACTTCTCTTAAAGATAATTTGTAGTTTGAAGGTTTGATTTTCTTATTTGCTAATTTGTCTTTTAAAAGCCTAGAACCCTCTTTAGATAATTGAAAAGAGTCGGAGCGATAATCTTCAAATGCCTCAAAAGTAAGTGGTACCCATTTTTTTAAAATCTCAACCATTTTTTCAGCGTAAATTTGAATTTCGTATTGGGCATGACTATCAGCTCGAAGTCTTAAAAAGTGCATTAAATTGTGAAGATCAATCTTCCAATACCATTGTGTATAATAGTTCAATGGCAATGTGGTTCTAGCTAATTCTCTAGCCAACCCCTCCCCCTCTACATACTCATCTTTATTGAGTAATTTTCCATTTAAAAGATTTTGATAATCATCATAAAGTTGCTCTGAATTTTTTTTAATAAGATCTTGTGCCTGTTTAGCAAATTTTTTATCAAGGGTATTTGAGCGGCCTTGTTTATTTGTTGTTGATTGTGATCCCAGTTGATCCATTTCAGGAATGTAAAATTCCTTATCTAGAACTGAATATCTTGCAGAATATTCATTTACATTAGCAGTTCTGTGTCGAATCCATTGTCTAGCAACAAAAATAGGGAGTTTTATATGAAACTTAATTTCACACATTTCAAAAGGGGTAGTATGCCAATGACTAAGTAAGTAGCGAATTAGGCCTCTGTCTTCTCTGAGTTTTTTTGTCCCTTCGCCGTAGGAGACCCTAGCAGCCTGTACTATTGATTGATCAGTGCCCATATAATCTATGACTCTGATAAACCCGTGATCAAGAATAGGAATAGCTTTGTAGAGAATTTTTTCTATGGCGGGTGAAGTCGCTCTGGTTGTTTTAAATTCTTTGAATTTAGGAGTTTTTACTTTTTTTTTTGTCATAAGTGTTTAAAGGATTCATTTATTAGATTATATTATCTTTGTTGTTTATCAACTATAGCAATAAACGCTATATGTACTAGGTGTATCGGACTCGGGGGCGGTACCCGACACCTCCACCAAAAATCTTCGGGGGTGATATAGGTTTGACGTGCTCTGAAGGATATAGTTTTTGCTCGTTTAAGTGTTTCTTCGATATAGAGACTTAAAGTAATTGCTAACGATAATGAATTAGCACTCGCTGCTTAATCTAATTAGGTAAGCGCGGCTTTGGGGCGGCCGGGCAACAGAACGCCCCTTCTAATTCCCTATACCCAACTTTAATCTTGCTACTTGCATATTCTCTTCCGTGTCACTTAACTCCCATCCACTTGTCAACATACGACTAGTAAATTGTTTGTTATAAAGAAAAGGGATAATTAATTGAAAAAGACCGAATGTTACTACTGAGAATATAAAATGAAGAACACCAATTAAAATTTCACCCCGAAAAATTGGAACAAAAAAACTGAAAAAAAATAAGTCCAACAATAACCGATATAACCTGGTTTATTTAAACTAGAATTAGTATGCTTAAGGTTAATTTTCTTTTGGGTGCCCATAAAAACTAATCCTAATATTAATGGTGAGAAAAATATAAGGAGTATAATTAAAAAAATTATTGAAAATTCCATTTTTAGAAATTTATATAACTTCTAAATATCATCATCACTTACAGTCTTACTATCTTCTTCTTTAAGAATAGATTTAGATGCATTTGGAGATAAATAAATTAAATCATATTCATAACCATAATTATTATATTTATTTCTTTTCATTGTATGATAAACGAGATTTCCAGTCTCAAGATTTTTAAACACTGTATTAACTGAAGCATCTCCAGTTAAAATTTTAATATCATCGAAACTATTAAATAAATCAATCTCCTCTTTTGTTGGGAATCTTACGAGTTCATATTTTGCAGAATTAAGAAATTTACCAACAATTTCATCATATATCACAAAACCCGACTCATCTTCAGAGTAATATGTGGCAAAATCCATTGAGTCCAATGATAAATCAACATTTTTTAGAATTATTTTATCTATAGTATCTTCTTTAGAAGTGTAAAAGTTTAATGATGTTTTTTTACCTCTAAAATCAATACAAGATGGTGCATCCCAATATCCAAGAGATTCACCCCAAGAAGTTTGGTCTGAAAATTCTGCTTGAGGACAAACTTGATTTACAACATTTTTAATTTGAGAAATATTCATGTCGAAATAGAAATCTTTATATCCACCTTTTGACTCATCAACTGTTTTTTTAGTTTCTTGCTCCATGGTTTTTTTATCAAACTGGAGATCGAATTTTTGATAGTTTGACTGATAATATTGGTGTCTTGTTTCATTACCTTGAGAGTCAACAGTCCAGTATCCTCTATCAGACTCTTCTTCATCAAGGCAAAATAACATCGTCCCTTGATCACTATTGTCGCTAAATTTTTTTACAATTAAATGATTAACATAAACTCCGTCAGACAGACTCCCACCTTGAACTTCTGCAACCTGAACTAATAAGTTATTGTCCATAAGAGTCCATCCTTTGACATAACCATTAAGATTGCCCTCAGCAAAAATCCACTCAAACTCTCCCCTGCCTTCTCCATTTTGAGTCCTATAAATATCGTTAACTTCTAATAAATTTACATTTCTACTTTTACACTCTGGACAAATAAAAGTTTTTTTTTCAGAAATTATTTTGTTTTTAACTTCAAGATATTCCTGTCCTCCTAAAAAATTACCAGTAACATTCTTATCAAAACCTGAAAGATAATCGTATTTTGAAAGTGCTCTTTTGCAAATTTTACTGTTTTCATCTGAGTCCGATATTTCTGAGTCCGATGTTAATGAACTTGTATCATTATTTGTTGTCTCATTATTTTTTTGGACAACTACATTTGCTTCGTTGCTAAAGTATTCATAAACAATTGGATCACCACCATTCCAACTTATTTTAGCATTATCTTTGTTTAAACTAATAATGTCTTTATATTGAGTGCCTTCTATATCCATAGTTGTTGAAACTTTTGAAAATTGACTCAAATCATCAGAGATATTTTTAAAATTTCCCATGTATTTGGTCTCATTTGAGTCCTCAGAGCAAAAATAGATTAATTGAAATTCATTTCCTTCATAAAATTTATATTGCGCAGATGCATGTCCACACCCATTAAAATAATCCTTGCTCTTTAAATCTATTTCAACAGGATAATTATCAAAATTATTATCATTTGTTGAAGTTTCTAATTCTAATTCTGTTTCTGTTTCTTCTGACTTAGAATTGTCTTGAACGACTTTTTCTAATTCTTTAGTAACATCTCCTAGAGCATCTGTTAAACCTTCAACTGAAAGTTCTAATGAATAAGATTTTGACGATAAAATTAAGAATAAAAAAATGGATAATAATATTTTCATGTATAATATTTTAAATTAGTTTTTGGTCAAAATAAATTATATTTTGAGTTATTTTCACCTCTTATAACTACGAAGAACCAAAACAAGAAATCTAACAAATAGCGAAAACTTACTACGAAGTTTCTACGAAGAAGTTTCCAAAAGTCCTTATTTTCTGTTAATAGTAATTAAGTGGTCGTTCTACAGAACGCCCCATTTTATAATTTCCCTTTGCTTACTAGTTTTATAATTAGTAAATATAATTTATGAAATATAAATTATGAAAAAAAATATAGTAATTGACGATTTTGGAAGAACCCCGCAAGTTTCGAAAACTATATTAAAAGTTATAAACGATATTCCAAACATAAACGAAGTTGCTGTTATGTTAGATTTTGTAAACTCATCTTTTCACAATAAATTAAAATTAATCAAAATTAAAAAATCACTACACTTAAATTTGACTGATAATATTCATATTGAAGACGTAGGAAAAAATTTAAGTTTCATACAATTGGTTTTTTTATCAAAGAACAAAAGGGTATTTGTTTATAAAGAAATAAATTCTCAAATTAAAAAATTTCAAAAATTATATAAGTTAACTCAAATTTCAATAAATGGTCATGAGCATGTGCATACTATTCCATGGATTTATAAATATTTATATAATAATAAAGATGTTAAAAGTATTAGGTATGTAAATGAAAAATTTTTATTTGTGTTCAAAAAAATTAAATTTTTTGAATTAACAAGAAACTGCATTGCATATAGTATTGTAAAAATATTTAATATTTTAAACAAAAAAAGAAGTAATAAAAAATTTTTTGGATTGCTTTATACAAACCATATGTGCAAAAAAGTTTACAACAAAATAATTAAAAATTACTCTAATTCTAATTTAGAAATACTTTTTCATCCAGGGAAAGCAAATAAAAATGAAATAAATTATTTTTCAAATAAAAAATATTATAAATATTTTGTTTCAAATAATAGATTAAATGAACTAAAAGAATTATATGAAATTAAAAAAAATTTTAATAATTATAGATGAAACAAATTTTTACCACCCTAAATTTTTTTATGATTTATATAAAAAATTAAAATCAAAAAATTATAAAATATCTGTTGGACTAATAACAAAAGTTAAAGAAAAAAATTCTATTGAGAAATATCTGTTTAAAAATATTTTAAAACTTAATTTAAAGGAAATTATTAAACTAGTAACAAAAAAAATTTTTTTTACTTTAGCAAAAAAAATTTGCAGTAAATATAATATTTTTTTTAGTGTAAAATCTGCAATTTTAAAACTAAATATAAAATTCTTTGAAATTAAATATGATATAAATAAAACAAAATACTTAAACAAAATTGCTAAAATTGAACCTGATTTAATAATTTCAAGTTGCTCTTTAATATTTAAAAAAAAAATTTTATTGTTACCTAAATTTGGTTGTATTAATAGACATTCATCCTTGTTGCCTTCAAATGGAGGAGTCTATCCAGTTTTTCATTCAATTTCAAAAGGTGAAAAATATTCAGGTGTAACTATACATTGTATGACATCTAAAATAGATCAGGGCAAAATTTTAGCACAAAAAAAAATTTTTAATAAAGATAATAATTTATCAAAAATTTATAAAGATTGTTTTGCAAACAGTGCCCAGCTAATAGTTATAGCAATTGATAATTTAGTTAATAAAAAGTTTTTAAAAGTAAAACATAATAAAAGTTATAATTCATTTCCAAATAATGATGATTGGAAACTATTTAGAAAAAATAATGGTAAATTTATCTAATACAACGAAGACAACGAAGTCAGAAAAGAAAGTGAAAAGAAAATAGAGCAATATGACAACGAAGAAGACAACGAAGAAATTCCAATTAGTAAGTAAAAGAGGCGAACTGGAAAAAGATCTACCCTTTTTAATTTCCTATACCTAACCTAAGTCTTGCCACTTGCATATTTTCTTCTGTATCACTTAATTCCCATCCTGACGTTAACATACGACTTGTAAATTGCTTATTATAAAGAAAAGGGATTATAAGTTGAAAAAGACCAAAAGTAACTACTGAAAAAATTAAATGAAGGACACCTATCAAAATTTCACCACGAAAAATAGGAACAAAAAAACTAAAAAAAAAGTAAGTCCAACAATATCCAAAATAACCTGGTTTATTCAAACCTGAATTGGAATGCTTCAAATTAATCTTCTTTTGAGCGCCCATAAATATTAAGCCTAAAATTAATGGAGAAAAAAATACTAATATTATAATTAGAAATACTATTGAATATTCCATTTGTTAAAAATTATGAAATTATATTAACTTGGTCAATATCTTATCAATACTAAACTTCAGATCTTGCTCTAAATCTTTCATAAATTAGTCTTGTTTTAACCCCTAAATCTAAAAAAGGATTGGGAGGTAACCAGGTAGGCTTACTCCTAGCCTCAATGATTTTAATTTCATCTGTAGACTCATTACTAGCTTTAATTGCGATTTGTTCGCCAAATAGTGTTCCAACTCCAATACCTGATCCATTATAGCAACCAGCAACAAAAATATTTTCTTGAATTTTTTCAAAAATTTGAGAACTGTTTCTTGTTCTTGAAACAACACCCGACCATGAAGATTGAATAATGTCATTAGGTAATTGTGGGAATCTTTTTTTTATTCCAACATTTTGATTTGTAGATCTCTTAAGCAAATATGATTTTGACATTTTAAAGGGATTATGTACTTCAGCGGTATTTCTTATAAGAATTCTTCTATCTTTTGTCATTCTGACAGTAGCTCCCATCGGTTTTACAGGCAATACACCCCATTCATTTGGTTTCCCAATAGATTCAAATTCTTTATCAGTCAGAGACCTGGTCATACTTGCGGTTAAAGTAATAGGAAAGTTATAATTTTTTTTGATACCAAGTGATTTTAAAAAACCATTAGTGGCAAATATAATTTTATTTGTTTTAATAGAGCCATTCTTAAAATTACAGTTCACTCTATCATTGCTCTTTTCCCAGCTTAATAGACAAGAATTTTCATAAAGTTTGACATTTTCAGGTAGTGTATCAATCATAGCTCTTACTAGTTTCCCTGGGTGTAGCAATATCCCTCCCGTCGTATGTAGGGCAATATTATAAAAACTAGTACCCAATCTTTTTGTAATTTCTTTGTTGGTTAATAGAGTGTGTTTAAAGCCCAATTGTGAGAGAGTTTCTGAAAAATTTTCTAAAATTTTTTTGTCTTCTATCTTTGAGGATGCGAAATACTTACCACATTCATTCCATTCACACTCAACTTGATATTCTTTAATAAATTTTTTTACTACTTCTATTCCTAATTTATAAATATCTGTTTTTTTTTTATAATTCTCTAACTCTTTATTGGAATTAAAACCGTCATTAAGAGTTGTATCCACTAAATAACCAGAGTTTCTTGAACTTGCACCTTCGCCTGCTAATTGAGCATCAACTAATAATATTTTTTGGTTAGGATATATTTGACCTAATTTTCTAGCAGCAGATAAACCGGTATATCCGGCGCCAATTATAAGCCAGTCACAATTTAAATTTGAGGTAATAGTTTTAACATTACTTCTTGGAGTTAAATCATTAACCCAACTACATTTATTATCGTTTATAACTTGCATTAAATATATTTAATCTAATAAAATAACAATTGTAACTAGATGATAAAGTCAATTTTCATATGTATCCTTATTATGTTCATAATAGAACTTATCTTTTATTACGGTAGAAGAGATCAATTTTGGAAGCACTTAAGAAATAGAATAATTTACTATATTGTTTGTGTTGTTGTGATCATTCTGTTTATTTAGACATTAAATTATATCCATAACACTGAACACTTTTATGATACGCGTTCCAAAATAACCATGAAAGATTTGCATATAGTTATTTTAATAAATTTGATTAATTTTAAACAATTCTAGTCTACAATAGATGAATAAATTGGAGGAATTATTATGGAAAAAGTAATGCTTGCTATTGGTAAGTTTAAAGAAGGGGAAGGTCATTTCGAAAAGTTTATGGGTTTTATGCAATCAGAAGAAGGTATGGCTGAGAGAAGAAAAGTTGCTCATGTTGAGAAAACTGTTCCAGGAATTTTACCTGATAAAAGTGGCGTGATGTTCAAAGTCCACGTACATGATGAACAAGCTATGAAGGAATTCGTCTCAGGGAGAAATCCAGCCATGAAGCCAATATATGACGAGTGTGTTGAAAGCATTCAACTTTTTGAGCTTTCAGAAGTAGATATAAGTTAATTAAATTTTTAGGAGATAAAAATGGGAGTGGATGTAAGGGATTTCAATAATCCAGATGATCAGATTAATACTTTTAATAATGCTACGGTTGATGTTTGTAAAGTTGGTGACCAAAGAGTAATGAGAATTACTGCTGATCCCGGTTGGAAATGGTCTAATGATGTGAAACCTCATGTCGGAACAGAAAGCTGTCAAACAAAACACTTGGGATACATAGCTCAAGGAACAGTTTGTGTAAAAATGGATGATGGTGCAGAGGCAACTTACTCATCAGGACAGGCATATTCTATTGACCCAGGTCACGATGGATGGGTTGTAGGAGATGAGAAGGCTGTAATGATTGAATTTCATGGAGCTTGGGGGGAATAAGTATGAAAGGTATGTATACAAGATCATTTATAATTCAAGATGATAAGCTGAATGAAGCTATGGAAATTTGCAAAGGCTTAGCTGAGGTAAGGAAAGTTCACTTTCCAGATCACGATAGTCATTTTTCATTTCAAATAGGCGGTAATCCCAGATCTTTTAGAGAAACTTTAATCGGAGAAATGTTTGATGGTGATTATGAAAAAGATATGGCTATGTCAGCTGATCCTAAATATATAGAGCTTCAAGAAAAACTATCGAAAGTTATGGTTGCAGGCACCATTCGTGATGAAATGCGAATGATATTTAACGATTAATTTTGAAAGGAACTAAATTCAATGTCAATACTTGAAAGAATGAATAAAGCAATTGAAGATATAGACACGGCAACTATGGAGGAGCTTGTCCATGATGATTTTAAATTTCACTTTCACTCTAATGGCAAAAGTCTAGGAAAGAATGATATTATTGAATGGGTTAAAAGTGGTGATGTTAAAAACGAAGTACCCCCAAGAGTTTTATTTGAAAACGAAGAAGTAGGATTTGATCATTCAATAGTGAAATTTTCGGATGGAAAAAGACAAGCAGTCATGGCTCATTACAAATTCAAAGATGGAAAAATCATTTTCATGGAGACTGGTGCAACAGATTTATAAATAAATCTAATTTAAGAATTTGGAAAGGTCTGGCTTGAAATAATTTGGGCCTTTCATTACTTTACCTGCCTCATTATAAATAGGTTTACCATCCTCTCCAAGTTTACTCATATTTGAACTCTGAACTTCTTCAAAACACCTATCTAAATTAATTCCAAAAGCATGCCCTGCCCCATAAGTAACGTATAAAATATCCGTAAGAGCATCAGCCACCTCAGTTAGGTCCTTTTCTTCCATAGCATTAGTAAGCTCTTCGAGTTCCTCTTTAATCAAATCAATTCTCAGTTTGTTAGTCTTTTCATCACTGAACTCTGATTTAGTTTTTACCTCTTGTCCATAAGTTTGCATAAACAACTTTACTTTTTCAAAATTAGTCATCTTAAAGGAATCCTCTCTTTTATTTGAATTGTAAGGTTAACATTTGTATTGAATTTTGTGTTTAGTAAATCTTAAATTTTTGCTAGTAAATAATAGCTTTATATAATAAAAATTATTCGCTACGGCCAGATAGCTCAGTCGGTAGAGCAGAGGACTGAAAATCCTCGTGTCGGCGGTTCGATTCCGTCTCTGGCCACCACTTTCTTGTAGCTCTAATTGAGATTTAGCTCATCAATTGAACGATCGTTTCTTGATCGGCTCAACTCCAACAAACCCCCTCTAGTGTAGCCATATACATTCGTAATACTGAGATCATCCCTAAACTCATTTTTTAGCATTCCAACTAGTTTCCTGAGGGTATTGTGGTCACTTGCAACAGGGTCAATGACAACTTTGCCTGAAATATTCTTAAGCTTGATTAATTTTGCAATTAACTGAATAGCCTCCCTGTTAGTATCAAATCTTTTTGCTGAACCAGTATTTACATCAATAGCAGTTAAGGCATCTGTTTTACCAATCATAATATTTCCACCACTTGGTAAATCGTAATTATGACCTATTAAAAAATCGATCTTTTCACCAAAATTAAATTGTTCTTCTATTTGCTCAGGAGACATTTCCTCGCACATACTTGCAAAACTTGAGTCAAGATTTTCATCCCAGTTTTTTACTTTTTCAAAACGGTCATAGTCACTAAAAATTATTTGATCAGTATTTTTGTCAGAATAATCACAAACAAAGTTTTGATCAAAATAAGTATTTTTAAATATTAAACCCTCTTCATTTAATTCTTTAGCATTAAGTTCGATTTCTCTCCATTGTTGATTTAAAGATTGTAATTCTGATTGAGCTATTTCAAGATTTTCAGGTACTAAATTGTGTCTTGCTATTAGGCCAACTTCTGACTCACTTAAGGCATCCATAATTTTATCTTGTTGATTTGTATCTAAGTTTTTTCTTGTTCTTCTACTTAAAATAATCTCATCTCCATATGGAAGTAAGTTAATAAATTTACCCGTTAGGATAATATTGTTAGTGAAAAGATGGACTTTATCCTTGGAGCCAATACTTCTTACTTGTAAAAGTAAACTTTGACCCTCGTGGGCTTTCTCTCCGTCAGGAAGGTTTATTCTTTTAAAAAAACCTTTTTGATCGTCTTTGCCATAATTTACAAATGCACCACTATCATTTGGCAGAATTTCGGTAATTTTTACTTTGTAGATGTCCCCAATCTGGACGTCTTCATTGGGCTGAAATCTAATATTAACCAGCTCTCCTTCATTAAGTTTAACTCCGCATTTAAAATTTTTGAAATTTGTAACAATAAGTTTTGTAGACATTGCATTACTCCTTTTAGAAAATTATTCATTAATTTTTTGACCTAAATGTTATTCTGCCCTTAGTTAGATCATATGGTGTCATTTCAACTGTAACCCTATCTCCAGCAAGTACTCTAATTCTATTTTTTCTCATTTTACCAGATGTGTGTGCTATTACTTCGTGATCATTATCAAGTTTAACTTTGAACATAGCATTAGGTAGTAATTCAGAAACTACACCTTGGAATTCTATTGCATCTTCTTTGGACATATAACTGTATCTTATGTTTTGATTTTACGAATTTCAACAGATAAAGCATGAGCCTCTAGGCCTTCTTGTCTCGCTAAATCAATTGTTGGTTTTGAAATTTTTTTCAATGTTTTTTCACCAACATCAATAAAAACAGTTTTTTTTACAAAATCATCCACGCCTAAGCCTGAGGAGAATCTTGCTGTTTGGTCAGTTGGCAAGACATGATTTGTTCCAATAGTATAATCTCCAAGAGCTACAGGAGCTTTTTCTCCAACAAACACAGAGCCCGCATGGACAATATTTTTTAACAAATTTTTATTAAATTTAGTATGAATATGAAGGTGCTCTGGAGCAATAAAATTGGAGATATCATAAATATCCTTTTTACTTGAAGCTAGAATTAAAAAACAATTTCTAGAAATTGATTTATTAACATTTTTAAGTGATTTGGATTTAATTATATTTTTAATTTCTATCATTATTTTAACTAGAATCTTTTTTGAAGAAGATACAACATATGTTTTGGCGTTAGGATCGTGTTCCGCTTGAGCCAAAATATCATAGGCAATCCAACTAGCTTTTGATTTTTCATTTGCAATAACTAATACTTCAGAAGGTCCAGCAGGTAAGTCAATTCCAATAGCACCAAAAAGTTGCTTTTTAGCCTCAGCTACATATTGATTCCCTGGTCCAAAAACTTTATCGGCTTTAAAAATAGTTTTAGTTCCGTAAGCGTAAGCAGCTATTGCTTGTGCTCCACCGACATTAAAAACTCTATCTACTCCACAAAGATATGCTGCAGCAAGTGTTAAATTAGATGTTTTGCCATTTTGCGATGGCACACAAACCATAATATTTGGAACCTTAGCAATTTTAGCTGGGATAACAGTCATTAGAACTGTTGATGGATAAGATGCCATTCCACCTGGGATATATAATCCTACATTTTCAATAGGATTCCACTGAACATAAAATTTTGAGTCTAGTTGATCTTTAAATGAATAAGATTTTTTTTGTTGCTTAGAGTGATAGAAATAAATTCTTTTATAAGCTAATTTTAAAGCAGTTTTTTCTTTAATAGTGATGGAGTCATATGCTTTCTTTAATTGTTTTTTTGTGAATTCAATATTACTTAATATAGCTCGAGGATTTTCAAATTTTTTTATGTATTTAATTAATGCCTTATCTCCATTCTTTTTAACGTCTAAAATTATAGTATTAACAACTTTACTTACCAAAGAGTCATTTTTTAATGATGTTTTGAGGTTGTTAAAAATCCAGTTTTTAGAAACTAATTTCATTAAAGGCCTTGAGATAAAAGTTTTTTAATTAAATCTTTTTTAGTATCGTAAGCGAAATAACTACTAATAATAATTGTAGAAATATCATTATTAATAATTTGGTTTTCATAAAGTTGATTATCTTTTAAAGTCTTACCAGATTGCACTAGGTCTAAAATAAAGTCTGCAACTCCATATTTAACAGCTAGCTCAATAGAGCCATTTAATTTGACTGTTTCAGTTTGAATATTCAATTCTTTAAAATAATTTTCAGAAATATTTTGAAATTTAGTCGCAACTTTAAATATTTTTTTTTCTGTAAAATTTATTTTTTTCTTATCTGAGGCAATTGATATTCGACACTTACCCATATTTGTTTTTTTTAACATTACAAGATTTTCAGAGGAATTTTCTAAAATATCATCATATCCGACGAAACCAATATCTGCAGCGCCCAATATTGTGTATGATCTTATATCTGATGGTTTTAATTTAATTATTTTAATCTCTTTAAAATTTGTATTAAAAGTAAGCTTTCTTATATCATCATCAAAAAATGCTTTTTCTATAATTAATCCTCTTTCAGAAAGGTATTTCACTACTTTATTTTCAAGCCTACCTTTTGGACATGCAATTGTTAATTTTGAGTTCATTTTTTTCTTTTTATGTTTACGCCACATTTTTTTAATTTCAAATCAAAATCTTCATAGCCTCTATCAAGATGATAAATTCTATTTATCACTGTTGTTCCTTTAGAGATAATCGCAGCAATTATTAGCGAAAAACTTGCCCTTATATCGGTAGCCATTACTTCTGCTCCATATAAATCATTTACTTTATTAATTTCAACAGTCTTGTCCTTTATCTTTAAATTTGCACCAAATCTTCGGAGTTCTGGTATGTGAATAAAACGATTTTCAAAAATGTTTTCTGTGACCTTTGATTTTTGTCCCACTTTTAAAAGCGTTGCTACTAATTGTGCCTGCAGATCTGTCGGGTATCCTGGATATTCTTTAGTGGATATTTTCTTGATTGTGTTTAATTTATTACAACTAAATTGGTATGAACTGTTTGATAATTTTTTAACCTTCAGCCCCATTAGTTTATACTTCTCCAAAGGAAGAGTAAGATCATCAGGTTTGAAGTTATTAAAAATTACTTTTCCCTTAGAGGCCATAGTAGCCAATAAGTAAGATCCAGCCTCAATTCTGTCTGGAATAATTTCATGATTATTTAGCTCAAGGTACTCTACTCCATCTACTATAATAGTTCTTTTACTAAATTTAATTTTTGCTCCACAGTTATTTAAAAAATTAATCAAATCTATAACTTCGGGTTCAATGGCACAATTCTTTAGTGTAGATTTTCCCTTGGCAAGGCTGGCAGCCATTACTATGTTCTGAGTAGCCCCAACGCTAATTTTTGAAAATTTATGATTGATAGCAATAAGCTTAGATAATTTTCTCTCAGCTTCTACATATCCATTACGAATAGATATTTTTACACCCATTAATTTCAGTGCCTTTAAATGTAGGTCAATACCTCTGGTGCCAATTGAACAACCACCAGGTAACGCAATCTTAAACTTTTTATATCTAGCTATTACAGGTCCTAGTAAAACAATTGAGGCTCTCATTTGTCTAACATATTCATAATCTGCAGATTTTTTTGTAATATTTGAATTATGAACAGCAAAAATATTTTTTTTAAAATCTACTTTGCAGCCGAGGTCTTTTAATATTGAGACTAAAAATCTTGTATCTCGCAAATTAGGAACATTTCCAATTAAACAACTTCCCTTTGCTAAAACTGTTGAAATCATAATAGGCAAAGATGCATTTTTAGAGCCTGAAATATCAATTTCTCCTTTTAAACTTGCTGGTCCTATAATTACTACTTTTTGCATAATTTATTTATTTAACTTTTTTCTTTTTTTTAAATTTTCTCTTAATTTTTGAGCTAATTTTTCCTTTTTTTTTTGTTCAATAATTTTTTTTTGAGGGTCTTGTTTCTTCATAAAGTATAACCACATAAATTATATGATGAATTTTGAAAAATATACTAATAGTTCAAAAAAAATTATTAATTCTGCCCAAAACTCAGCTTTAGGAAAAAAACATCAAAAAGTTACACCAATGCATATTTTTTATGAGCTTTTAAATAGTAATCACGAAATTATCATTAAAATTTTTGAAGATAAAAATCTGAACTCTTTGAGAGAAGATATTACCAATCATTTATCAAAAGAACAAAAAATTACGAGTAGCTCAGGTCAAATTTATGCTGACCCAAAATTATTACTTCTCTTTGAAAAAGCAGAAGAAGTATCCTCTTCTCAAAATGACAATTATGTTTCTATAGACTCTCTTTTTATTGGCACAATTAAGTCAGACTCACAAGTTGAAGATTATTTAAAAAAAAATGGCTTCAATCTCTCAAATGTGAAATCTAAAATTACAGAGATAAGAAAAAACAACAAAACAGAAAGTGAAAACTCTGATGATAATTTTAACGTATTAAATAAGTATACTATTGATGTAACTCAAAAAGCACAGAATAGAGAACTAGATCCCGTTATAGGGCGTGATGAAGAAATTAGAAGGACCGTTCAGGTTTTATCTCGAAGAACAAAGAATAATCCGATACTCATAGGTGACCCAGGTGTTGGAAAAACTGCTTTAATTGAAGGTCTGGCACAAAGAATAGTTAATAAAGATGTGCCTAAATCTCTAGAGAATAAGGTTATTCGTATTTTAGATTTAGGACTTCTTTTGGCTGGTGCAAAATATAGAGGAGAATTTGAAGAACGACTCCAAAATGTTTTAAAAGAAATTCATAAAGAAAATGGTTCTATTATTTTATTTATTGATGAGATTCACACTTTAGTTGGTGCTGGTAAATCTGATGGTGCTATGGATGCTTCAAATATGCTTAAACCTGCACTTGCTAGGGGAGAATTACATTGTGTAGGAGCCACTACTTTAGATGAATATAAAAAATATTTTGAAAAAGATGCAGCGCTCACTAGAAGATTTCAGCCAGTATTTATTGATGAACCTTCAAGCGCAGATGCTGTAGCTATTCTTCGAGGTTTAAAAGAGAAATATGAAATACACCATGGTATTAGAATAAGTGATGAAGCTATCTTAGCTGCTGTGCAACTTTCAGATAGGTATATCACAGACCGCTTTCTTCCCGATAAGGCTATAGACTTAATGGATGAAGCAGCTAGTAAAGTGAAGATGGAAATAGACAGTAAGCCTGAGGAAATTGATCAACTTGATCGTGAACTCATCAAGCTTCAAATGGAAAATAATGTTTTATCTAAAGAAGATAATCAAGATATAAAAAAAAGAGATAATATTGACAAAAAAATAAGTGAAATTGAAATTAAATTATCCTCTTTAAATACTACTTGGGAAGCTGAAAAAAAAATCTTAGATACCAAAAGAAATCTTAACGAAAGAATAGATCAAGCCAAAGAGGATTTAGAGTCTGCACAAAGGTCTGGGGATTTGACTAAAGCTAGTGAAATTATGTATGGATTACTTCCAAGTCTGGAGAAAGAGTATGAGGAAATTAATGAAAAAAAACACTCTACAATTATTAATGAAGTAATAAATGATGAGGATATCGCTGGTGTAGTTTCAAAATGGACTGGGATACCTTTAGAAAAAATTTCTGAAGGAGGAAATGCTAAACTACTTAATATTGAAAAATTATTAAAAAAAAGAGTTATAGGACAAACTGATGCCATAGAAAAGGTATCTAAAGCTATTAAGATATCAAAGGCAGGACTTCAAGATCCTAGTAAGCCTCTAGGATCATTTCTTTTTTTAGGCCCCACGGGTGTCGGAAAAACAGAACTTTCAAAGGCATTGGCTGAATATGTCTTTGATAATGAGAATCAGATACTGCGCATGGACATGTCAGAATACATGGAAAAACATAGTGTAAGTAAGCTTATTGGCTCTCCACCAGGATATGTTGGGTATGATGACGGTGGTAAACTAACAGACTCAGTTAGAAGGCGTCCTTATCAAGTAATACTTTTTGATGAAATTGAAAAAGCACATGCGGATGTATTTAATATTCTTCTTCAAATATTAGATGATGGAAGATTAACTGACTCCAAAGGAAAAATGGTAAACTTCAAAAATACTTTAATAATCATGACATCTAATATTGGCTCACAAATACCTATTGATGAAAATTTCGATTACACGACCAAAAGAAATTTAGCTTTAGAGGAATTAAAAAATCACTTTCGGTTAGAATTTCTTAATAGAATTGATGACATAGTATTATTTAATAAACTAACAAAAGAAAATGTTAGAGAAATATTGAATAATCAAATTGAATTAATAGAAAAAAGAGTTGATGCAAAAGGCTTGTCTATTGGATTTACGAATGAGGCTTTGGATTATTTAATGGAGAAAGGTTTTGATCCTCTATTTGGTGCCAGACCCCTTAAAAGACTTTTACAAGATGAAGTATTAAATCCTCTATCAGAGATAATTTTAGATACAGGGGAAGGCTTTAAAGATAAAATAGTTTTTTCTAAAAATGATTATGGTTTAGTTATTGCTAATAAAAACCTTAAAATTTTAAGTTCTTAATTACTTTTCTGAAACAAAATACAATTTAGAATTTATAGTGATCTACTTATATTTTTCAAATGTAAAAATATTTCCAAGGAGGCAATTGATGATAAAAAATATATTAACTATAACGTTTGTAATCTTTGCAACTTTATCATTTTCATCAAAAAATGTTTTTGCTTATTCTTGCCCTATGCTATGGGCAGAGATTGACGAAGCAATTTCTAAGTTAGATGTAAACAATGATAAGGCTATCATAGCTGCTGCAACAAATCTCAGAAATGAAGGTGTTAATCTTCATGACAACGGTGATCACGGTAAATCTGAGGATGTTTTAAATGCAGCTTTAAGATTGCTTGATATATAATTATTTATGGCTGCAATAGCAGCCATTTAAACTTCTGAAGCTTCTTTTCAAATTAAAATTAATAGTTATAATTTTAAAATGACAATATTTTTTACTTTAGCATGTATAGCTGTCATATGTTTTTTACTTTTCATAATTCTTAGAACTATAATCTCTCGTAAAAAAGATAAGTAAATACTGTTTCTTTTAATTTATGAAAAAGACAATAACATTAGAGATAGGAAACAGCTCTTGGTGGAAAAATAAAAAATATAGAAAAGAAGCAGCTCAAGAAATTAGAAAATTAAGAAATAATAATACCCTTAAACTGGTTAAAAAATATAGAACTGATAGTTCAAATACTATTTTATACGGTGATTATGAAATAAGTTAATCTAATTTATATATATTTATAATAAAAAAGTAATAAGATGATCTCATGAAGATTATTTTCAAAATTTTCTTAATAATATTCCTAAGTATTAACTTTAATTTAAAAGCTGGGCCTTTTACCGATGAATTTTCTAAATGTATTATTGTAAAGACCACCTCTCAAGAAAAAACAGATTTAGTAAGATGGATATATGTTACAATGTCTTTTCACCCACAGTTAGCTGATATGTCAAATCTTTCATCCAATGATGTTGAAATGGTTAACATAAGAGTAGCAGATTATATGACAAATTTATTTGCCTATAAGTGTAATAAAGAATTAGTTCAAGCAATTAAATATGAAGGAGAAGACAGTATAATTTCAGCATTTGAACTTTTAGGAGAAATAGCTATTTCTGAAATTATGACTGACGAAGGTGTTGCAATAGCAAGTGAGTTTTTTTCGCAATACCTTGATGAGAGTATTTTAGCAGAGGCTCTCAATGAAGCTTATAATTAAATTAAAATCACTGTAAAATATGAAATTTGAAATAATTGTACCAATTATTTATTTAATTTGTTTGTTGATATTAATTGCACCAAGATTTTTAGATTTGAACTCAACATTTAAAGTTTTTTTGACTAATATTGGATTATGGTTGTTAATAGTAACAATCTTTATATCGGCTTATCTAATCTATAATCATTTAATTTTGTAAATTTTTATCATTTGTTTATTGATTAAAGTTATTTAATTGATTAAATTTTTTTAAATTTTAAATATGCCTGATAATACATATAATAATATTTTGATAGATTTTGAATCTTGGAATAAATACACCTACCCAATCATTGATCAAGATCAATTATTGAAAAACTTTTACTATTCCCTGGAAGAAATTATTAATTTTCCTGAAATCAAAAATAAAACAGCTAGTCAAGACGAATACTGCACTATTTATAATAAAGTAATGTTAAATCCTATTTTTGATAGTCATCCAATAAAATTTTCTTGGAAAGAGAAAGACGATGAATTTATATCAGATATTGAATCAGCTATTAGTTTGGCTAACAATATCTTTCATACAATTGAAACTAAGAACGCATATTTGATTTCATTAGCAGTAGCCTTTAAAAAATCAGCTCCGAAAACAATAAAAACTAATATTTTAGATAATGCATCAAAGCTAATTTATGAAGAAATTTTTAAAATTGAAAATGAAAATAACTATAAAAATAATAGTCAAAAAAATATTGAAGATGAGTATACATATACAGCTGATGGTCAAGCGCTAGCTTTTCAAATTCAATATCATAGATGGATGATAATAAATAAGTCCATACTTCCAGAAACTAGCTATATGAGAAATAGATTTATTAATATTGTAATTAGAAAAAATTTTCCAAAACATACACCTGATCCTGAAAGCAAAGATATAACGAGCTATTCGGAATCTCATGCAAAATTAAAGGAAGAAATCTCAAATCATTTAAAATTCGATGTTTTAAACATTCCTAGTGATGATCTCGATAAATGGATTAATTCCTTTGTAAATAATGTTATGCTTGTTTATTACGGTTTTTATAAATGGGATAAGCTAAGAGGGGATTTTTATGAGGTTTTTGATTTGGAAAATTCTAAATTTGGAAAAAAAATTCCTGACAATTTTGAGGAGAACAATAAAGAATTCTCGAAATTTATAAATATATGAAATTTCTATTAATTCCACTTTTACTAACACCATGTTTATCTTTTAGTTTTTGCTACGAGCCATCGCCGCCCTGGTCTAAACCTTCAAAACCTATGGTTCCATGGTGTGTAAATGAATGGGATAATACCCACACTTGCAGTGATTGGGAAATTGATAATTATAATTATGATATTAGAAATTATAACTATGAAGTTGATAGTTATATAAATGATTTGCAAAATTATCTTTACGAGGCTGAGGATTATGTTCGTTGTGAAATCAATAACCTCAATTATTAAATATTATTTAATTGAGGATATTTGCCTAATATAACGAGGAAAAGATAATGATTTGGAAAATTGTTTTTTGGATTTTTTTAATACCCATATCTGTTTGGATACTTCATAAGTTATTTAGATATAGTGCTATTGGGATACCTTTTATAAGAAAAAACCAATTTTTATATTGGATATTTATGATTGGATTAATATTATTGATTAACTTCCTTGTTGATAATTTTTACCTAACTACATAGATTGAAAATAATTAAATGAAAACCCTTTTAGCCCTATTGTTATTAATGCTTATCGAAAAAACTTAAAGCCATATTTATAGCCTCATCTAATTTCTCCCTTGCTTTACCGCCACCTGCTTCATTTGTCATGCATTTTTTCCTAGCTTCTTTTTGATTAGTTAAAGTGCCGTCTAAATGTTTCCAAGTACCATCAGGATAAATAAGAATAATATTATCAGAGCAGCCATTAAAAGCTTTACCTTTTCCAATTTTACTATTTAGGCTAAAATAATGATCAGCTTCAGGTATCAAAGCATATTCTACTTTATTTATTTTTTTTATAACTTCAAAATAAGATCTACAAGCAATAGGATAATAGTGACTCTTGCTTCCTTTAATTATTAAAGTTGAAAAATTAGATAAAGCTGGAGCTGGTTTAACATTACATCCTGGTTCGGCAGCTACCACCGCTTTAAATACACCCTGATTTGAATACCAGCCTCCTTGTAAATTTAAAACTTGTTCAGCTCCGTAGCTAAAACCAGTATAGAAAATTTTCGATTTATCAATTTTTTCGCTATCTGATAAAATTTTACCTAGCTTTAATGCGATATTAACTGCACGAGGAAATTTTAATTTATCTCCTGGTTTTAAATCTCTATCATAAAAAGCATCTATTATTGCAACAGCGTAACCACGATCCAAACCTTCATCAACCAATCTTTTGCCCCACTCATCTGTGCGCCCACCCCATTCTTCGAATTTTATACCATCACGCGTACTTCCGTGTTGGTGAATAATTAATGGAAATTTAGTATTTAAAATCTTAGGGAAATGAATTTGTGCTAAAACATAGTCTCTATTTGGAAACTTCTTATCAGGAACTTTAAATTTTAAGACTACTATATTTTTTTCTTCAAAATTCTTTGTCTCATAAGAATTGTCTGCATTAGTGGTGCCATTGTAAAAGAAAGATAATAATATAATTATTAATATTTTTTTCATTTAAGACCATCTTAGTAAATAATTTTTTTAGAGTACAATAGATATAACAAAAGTGCATAATTTTTTAAAAAAAATTGTAAGTTGTTAAAAAGCTATATAAATATATTGTTTTTTTATTAGGCCGCCGTAGCTCAGTGGTAGAGCACACCCTTGGTAAGGGTGGGGTCGGAAGTTCAATTCTTCTCGGCGGCACCAATTATCAAGGTTCAATCTAACCGCCTACTTTGAAAAAGCCTTTATTTAATAAACTTTTGATAAGTTTGCTCTATGGGCAATTTATTTATCAATAATTATAAAAATCTAAATCATCAGCTATACTTTGGGCATATGTTTGATATATATATTCTCCAAAATCTCCAAGAGAAGAGTCATTTAAACCTAGAACAAGAGATTTCATTTTTTGGTAAGACATTAAGTATTTTTAAAAAAAATGTAATTTTTCAATAATTTTCAATAACCTTTTGATAAGTTAACTTTATTAATAAGTCTTTTTTTGTTAATTCTAAATCTTTTTAAATTTTTTAAAAAAAAGTCAATCTTATCTATAGTTTCGGTCTCTGAGCCACCACCAGTATGTTGAGTAAGTATTACATTTTTCAATGACCATAAAGGTGAGTCTTTCTTTAAAGGCTCGTCTTCAGTGACATCTAATGCAGCTCCCCTTATTTTATTAGTTTTTAAAATTTGAATTAAATATTTTTCATTTACAGAATTCCCTCTTCCAACATTTACAAAAATACAATTTTTATTTAGAGTACTTAATCTATTTTTATTAAAAAAATTTTTGGTTTTTTTGGTTCCCGGAAGTGCAGAAATTACCAATTCTGCTTTTTTTAAATATTTAATTAAGTCCTTATCTTTTGAATTGGTATTAAAAGACTCTACTTCACAATCAAAAGGTTGAATATATTTTTTAAAAATTTTATTAATACTTCCAGTTCCTATCAAAACTACTTTCTTTTTTTCCAAAATAGATAAAGAATTTCTAATTGGATCGCCAATCCATTTTTTCTTATTCTTAAGATTTTCTGTATCTATTACTCCTCGATAAATTGCTAAGATTGAAGCAAGGGCTGTTTGTGCGACCTGTTTAGCAAAAAAACCTTTAAGATTTGTAATTACAATTTTTCGATTAATACCTCCTATTGTTATGTATTCAGCAAATCCTGCTGATTCTAATTGAACCCATTCTAATTTAGAACTTTGTTCAATCATCGCAGTTGGAACATTACCAAAAACAATCTTTGAGTCAGAAAATTTACTGTCAAACTTATCTATCTTTGAAAAAAATAGGTCATATCCCTTTGTCTTAGACTTAAAATATTTTCTATCTGATTTGCTAAATGAATTAGATAGCTCCTCAGCTATATAAATACGCATCAGAATTTATTTACTTAAGTGTAAACCAAATGGTCTTAATTTGAAGATATTGATCTAAGGCCTCTGTTCCATTATCTCTTGATAAAGATCCAGATTGTTTATAGCCACCAAAAGGTGTTTTAATATCGCCCTCAGAAAATCCATTCACTGAAACCGTTCCACATCTTAAATCTTTGGCCATTTTAAATGCTTTATCAATATCTTGAGTAAAGACTGTTGCATGAAGGCCATAATTAGAGTTATTAGCTGTTTCAAGTGCTTTTTCCATTGATTTTACAGGAAGTACACCAAGAACAGGTCCAAATATTTCTTCTTTTGAAATTGTCATATTCTCATTAATGTTATCAAATAATGTTGGGTAAACAAAAGAGCCTTTAGAACCACCAGCTGCAACTCCTCCATGAAGAAGTGAAGCTCCTTCATCTATTCCTTTTTGGATATAACCATTCACTGTATTAAAATGATCCTCGGAGATCATAGACCCCATTTCTGAAGATGGGTCTAGGGGATTTCCAACTTTTAATGTTTTGGTTTTTTCTAAAACTTTATGCAAAAAATCGTCTTTTACTTTTTCATGAATAATCTGTCTCATATTTGCAGAGCAATTTTGACCTCCATTCCAGTAGGCTGACATAGCAGCATTTTCAATAAGGTCATCATTAATGTCTGCATCATCTAAAACTATAAAGGGACTTTTACCACCCATCTCCAAACCAATAGTTTTGAGGTTACTCTCTCCAGAGTATCTCATAAATAAAGCTCCTACTTCAGTAGAACCTGTAAAAGAAACTGCATCGATGTCAGTATGTCTCCCTATCGCCTCTCCAGTATCTCCAAAACCAGTAATAAC